>NZ_JARAMM010000003.1:0-355649 GCF_028807335.1 Sulfitobacter sp. PR48
CGGCCCTTCGTTCGAAAACGTAACGCTGAGCGCAGAAGAACGATTTACCTCCGGCGGCAGCCGTTTCCGGGTTTGTCAGCAATCTGAAGCGGCCCCCGGGGGGGCCGCCTGATCGGATGCGCGCCGCCCGGTTCCTCACAAAGAACCCGGCGGTCTGTGATCTGCGGCTCAGACAGCTGCCCTGAGCTTGTCTGCCAGATCGGTGCGTTCCCAGCTGAAGCCGCCATCGGCCTCCGGCGCACGACCGAAATGACCATAGGCAGAGGTACGGGCGTAGATCGGCTTGTTCAGCTCCAGATGCTGGCGAATGCCGCGGGGCGTCAGGCTCATGGCGTTGCGAATCGCCTTTTCAACCGCCGCATCCTCGACCTCGCCGGTGCCGTGGGTGTCGCAATAGATCGACAGCGGCTCGCTCACGCCGATGGCATAGGAAAGCTGGATGGTGCATTTGCTGGCCATGCCGGAGGCCACGACGTTCTTGGCCAGGTAGCGCGCGGCATAGGCGGCGGAACGGTCCACCTTGGTCGGATCCTTGCCCGAGAAGGCGCCGCCGCCATGCGGCGCGGCACCGCCATAGGTGTCCACGATGATCTTGCGGCCGGTCAGGCCCGCATCCCCGTCGGGGCCGCCGATCACAAAGACACCGGTCGGATTGACGTGCCAGACGGTGTCGTCGGTCACCCAGCCCTCGGGCAGAACCTCAAGGATGTAGGGTTCCACGATGGCGCGGATGTCATCGCTCGACTGGCTTTCGGATTCGTGCTGGGTGGACAGAACGATGGAGCTGACACCAACCGGCTTGCCGCCTTCGTAACGCACGGAAAGCTGGCTCTTGGCGTCGGGGCGCAGGGTCGGCTCGGTGCCGTCCTTGCGCACCTCGGCCAGTCGGCGCAGGATCGCATGGGCATAATGGATCGGTGCCGGCATCAGCTCGGGCGTCTCGTCGGTGGCGAAACCGAACATGATGCCCTGGTCGCCTGCACCCTCGTCCTTGTTCTCGGCCGCATTCACCCCCTGGGCGATATGCGCGGATTGTTCGTGCAGCAGATTGGTGATTTCGCAGGTCTCGTGGTGAAACTTGTCCTGCTCATAGCCGATGTCCTTGATACAGGCGCGTGCGATATCCTCGATCCGGCCCATGTATTCGCTCAGCTTTGCCTTGTCGGACAGCCCGACCTCACCGCCGATCACGACGCGGTTTGTCGTCGCAAAGGTCTCTGCCGCGACGCGGGCCTCGGGTTCTTCGCTGAGAAATGCGTCGAGAACCGCGTCGGAAATGCGGTCACAGACCTTGTCGGGGTGACCCTCGGAAACGGATTCCGAGGTGAAAATATAGTTCTGTCGGGACATGTCGTGCTCCAAATAAAAATCAAGACGCCACGTCAGGAAGCCGTTGTGGCGCGATTGGGTTGGCTTATCCGGCCTTCAAAGAGGCGTCAATCGCTTAGGGGATTCAACCTGAAATCGGCGTAAGAGTGATGCGCCAAACGCAAAATCATGCCCGGTTCCGACGCAACGCGCGCCCGCCGAGGAACGCCAGCGCGATGGTCACAAGCAGGGCAAGCGGCAGATCGCCGCTGCGCGCATAGGGTGTCACCGCCCCCGGCGTCGGCAGGGCCGCGTCGATGTAGCCGGCGGTGTTCAGCGGCAGGCTGGCGGTGATCCGGCCATGGGGGTCGATCATTGCGGAAATGCCGGTATTGGCCACGCGGGCAAGCGGCAGGCCCTGTTCGATGGCCCGCATCCGGGCCTGGGCCAGATGCTGGCGCGGACCGGCACCGCGCCCGAACCAGGCGTCATTGGTGATCTGGATCAGGAAATCCGGCCGTTCCGGCGCGGCATTCACGTCATGGGCAAAGACGGCCTCGTAGCAGATCAGCGGCAGCGCATGACCCAGCGGCCCGAAATCCAGCAGCCGCGCCCCCGGCCCTGCCGAATAGCCGTGGCCCTGGTTTGCCGCCAACCCATAGATGCCGAAACGGGCCAGCAGATCGCCCAGCGGCATGTATTCCCCGAAGGGCACCAGGTGGTGTTTGTCATAGGTCTGTGTGACCGCGCCGCTTTGGTCCAGGGTGATCATCGCGTTGAAATACCGCAGCCCGTCGCTGCGCTGCACCCCCAGCGCCACCGGGGCATCGCCCCCGGCGCGGGCGATCTCCTCCAGGGCGGTCCCGGCCCATTCAAGGCTCCAGGGGATCGCGGTTTCCGACCAGAGCACGAGGTCGGGCGCGGTCTGCTGGGGCGGGGCGGCTGTGAAGGCAAGTTGCCGTTGAAAGAAGACAGGGATCTTTTCCGGGTCCCATTTCTCCTTTTGCGGCGCATTGGGCTGGACCAGCCGCACCGTATGGCCCGAGAGCGGGGCATCGCTACGCATCACCGGCAGCAGCAGCGCCAGCAGCGTGGCCAGCACCACCGTTTCGCGCAGGATGCGCCAGCGCAGGGCGTGCGGCGGGCCTGTCAGCGCGCTGGCCGCCCAGACCGCCACCGCGATCAGGATCGCGTTCAGCCCGTGCGGCCCGATCCAGGCAAGGGCCTGTCCCGCCAGAACACCCACGCCGGACTGCGCCGGGCTGGCCCAGGGGAAGCCGGTAAAGATATAGGCACGCAGCAGTTCCGCCGCAGTCCAGCAGGGGATCAGCGCCCAGGGGCCTGCCCGCGACAACCGGCGCGCGCCCCAGAATGCCACGCCCCAGAACAGCGCCATGCCCGCCGCCATGAAGACAAGCGCAAAGGGGGCCATCCAGCCGTGGCGCGCCACATCCACCATGAAGGGCGACACGATCCATTGCAGCGCATGCATGAAATAGCCCAGCCCGAAGGCCCAGCCGGTAACGCCTGCCTGACGGGCCGTGACGCGGCCCTGAAACAGCCAGACCGCGCCGATCATGCCCATAAGCATCAGCGGCGGCAGATCATAGGGTTGCTGGCCGAATGCACCCCCTGCCCCGAACACTGCCGCCAGAAGATATGCCTGCCACGCCGTCAGGCGCTGGGTCATCCCGAGGCTCCGGTGGTGCGCACGCGCAGGCGTTTGATCCGTCGCGGATCGGCGTCGATCACCTCGAACTCCGGCCCGTCCGGGTGCAGCACAACCTCGCCCCGTGCAGGCACCCGCCCCGACAGCATGAAGACGAGACCGCCCAGCGTGTCGATCTCTTCCTTGTCCACATCGTCGTGGTCGGTCAGGGAATGTCCGATCTCGGCCTCGAAATCCTCAAGCGGGGTCTTGGCAAGGGCCAGATAGGTGCCCGGTTTTTCCTTGGTCCAGTATTTGCCTTCGTCGACGTCGTGCTCGTCCTCGATCTCGCCGATGACCTGTTCGATCAGGTCCTCGATGGTCACCAGACCGTCCACACCGCCGTATTCGTCGATCACCAGCGCCATGTGCCGGCGTTCCGCCTGCATCTTGGTCAGCAGGACACCGATGGTCATGCTCGGCGGCACGAACAGCAAGGGACGCACCATGGCGGCCAGATCGAAATCATGGGCTTCGCCGTTGAACCCGTATTGCAGTGCCAGGTCCTTGAGATGTGCCATGCCGACGGGGGTGTCGAGCGTGCCGTCATAGACTGGCAGCCGGGTCAGGCCGCTTTCCTTGAACACTTCCACCAGCTCATCCATCGTGGCGGTGACCGGCACCGCGATGATATCGGCTGTGGGGACCGACACGTCATCGACCCGCATCCGCCGCAAGTTCATCATGCCGCGCGCGCTGACACGGTCCACGGGGGGCAGCGTCAGTTCGCTTTCATCATCTGAATCGGAGGGGCTGAGCGCCCCGATCACACGAGAGAAAAAGCCGCCCTGTCGGGCATTGCTGTCGTCGATTTCGTCCAAATTGTCTTCGGCCAGCGCGCTACGCGCTGCACTAGAAGATCCGTCTGTATCGCCCATTGGGTCCTGTCTTAGTATGCGGGCAAATGCCCCTTCAGTTCCTATATGGGTCATTCAGACCCATTTTGCCAAGTATTTTGACTTCCAGCCCCTCCATGAGGGCCGCATCGGCGTCGGTTTCGTGATCATAGCCGAGCAGATGCAACAATCCGTGAACCACCAGATGCGTGACATGGTCGGAGACCGGCTTTCCGGCAGCATGCGCCTCGCGTGTGCAGGTGTCAAAACTGATCGCGATGTCGCCCAGTTCGCACAGCCCGTCAAGGCCGGGTTCCGGCGCCTGCGGATTGCCGCCGGGCTGGTCGGCCGCGCGCTCCTCCGCAGGCCAGCTCAGCACGTTTGTGGGGGTCGGCTTGGCGCGGAAATCTCCGTTCAGCACCGCGATACGAGCATCGTCACAGGCCAGCAGCGTGACTTCGCAATTGTCAGGCTCCAGCGCCAGTTCGGTCAGCGTGGCGCGGATTGCCGTTGCGGCAAGCCCCGCCAGCCCCAGCGCCTCCCAGCGCGGATCCTCGATCACGATCGACAGGTCATCCACAGCGCACCGCCCGGTGCCCGTCAGTGCCGGTCAGGAAATTGCCCCGATTCCGTTGCATCACCCGGTGCCTGTATCCGCCTCGTAGGCTTCGATGATGGCAGCGACCAGCGGATGGCGCACCACGTCCTTCGAGGTGAAATAATTGAAGCTGATCTTGGGAATGGTCTTGAGCAGTCGTTCCGCATCCGCCAGCCCCGAGGCGACACCGCGCGGCAGGTCGATCTGGGTGCGGTCGCCAGTGATCACCATGCGCGACCCTTCGCCGAGGCGGGTCAGGAACATCTTCATCTGCATCGAGGTGGCGTTCTGCGCCTCGTCCAGCACGACAAAGGCATTCGACAGCGTCCGCCCGCGCATGAAGGCCAGCGGCGCGATCTCGATCCGCTTTTCCTCCAGCAGTTTGGCCAGCTGCTTGCCCGGCAGGAAATCGTTCAGCGCGTCATAAAGCGGCTGCATGTAGGGGTCGACCTTGTCCTTCATGTCGCCGGGCAGATAGCCCAGTTTCTCACCCGCCTCGACCGCCGGGCGCGACAGGATGATGCGATCCACATGTCCGCCGATGAACATGCTGACGCCCACCGCGACGGCCAGGTAGGTCTTGCCGGTGCCTGCCGGACCGATGCCAAAGGCCAGTTCATTGTCGAACAGCGATTTGACATAGGCCTTCTGCGCCTCCGTGCGCGGCTCGACCCGTTTCTTGCGGGTCTGGATCTCGACCGTTTCGCCGATCTGCATTTCGATCTGGTCGCCCTGCCGCACCCCGGTGCCCGCATCGGACCCGCCCATGCGCAGGGCGCTGTCGATGTCCGCAGGTTCCACCGAACGCCCGCCTTCGAGCCGGGCATAAAGCGCGTTCAGCAGGCTGGCGGCGCGGTCGGCCGCATCGGCCTCACCCAGCACGCTCAGGTGATTGCCCCGGCGGACGATCTGCACCTCCAGCGCCTTTTCGATGGCAGCAAGATGCGCGTCATAGGCACCGCAGAGGTCGATCAGCAGGCGGTTGTCGGGAAATTCAAGCACACGGTCCACCGGGATATCCGGCGCTGTGGTCAGGTCGCTTGGGGTCAAGGGATGCTCCTTGGTTGGGTCATGAAGCTGAACTTAAGGGAGTCGTTTAATGCAAGCATAGAAAAAGGGCCGGCGTGTGCAACACGCCGGCCCCGATATTGCGACAATTGAGGTCAAATCAGTTCGGGTCCCAGATTTTGGAGCCACCTTTGAAGTCACCCACGGTATGGTTGGGCGGTGCGACGCCGGAACAGACCGGCTTGCCGTATTTGTCCAGACGCTGTGACAGGTATCCTTCGACACCATCGTCGATGATCCAGTGGTCACATCCGTTCGGGTCGACCCAGATGCCTGCCTGAAGCTGGCTCAGGTGTTTCTTGTCGATGCCCCGGTCCACGGATTTATCCGACGGATAGCCGCGGCCCAGGCCACCTTCGTAATCGGCGCAGGCTGACAGGCCAAAGGCACAGGCGGTCACCATAAGAATTTTAGTTTTGATCACGTGACTGTCCCCTTAGCGAATGCAGATGATTTCGACGCGGCGGTTCTTGGCCATGCCCGCAGCGGTGTTGTTGGG
This sequence comes from Sulfitobacter sp. PR48, assembly GCF_028807335.1. Taxonomy (NCBI): domain Bacteria; kingdom Pseudomonadati; phylum Pseudomonadota; class Alphaproteobacteria; order Rhodobacterales; family Roseobacteraceae; genus Sulfitobacter; species Sulfitobacter sp. PR48. The sequence goes on from NZ_JARAMM010000003.1 coordinate 6,018, forward strand.
TGCCGCAGGCAGACGCTCGCCATAGCCGCGCACATCCGCAATCCGTGCCCCGGCCTGGGATGCGATTGCAGCAACCGCATTGGCACGGTTGTAGCTCAGACGCATGTTATAGGCATCCGAAGCGCGGCTGTCGGTATGTCCGGTGATGATATAGCTGACGGCACCGGTGGTCTGGAAGAAGTTCAGCAACCGTGCGCGGCCCGCGCTGTGAATGCGATAGCTGTCTGTGGCAAAGAACTGGTCGGTCTCCATCACGCCGCAGACGTTGCCCCGGTGGCAGACCGGAATACCCTGACGGCTGACATGCGGCGACATGTACCCTTCGGCACCGTCATCCATCACCCAATGTTCACAGCCATCGGGATCAACCCAGATGGTCGGGACATAAACCCCTTTGTCGCGTCCCGATTGCGACCGTGTCTGCGCGTCGGCAGCTGACGCTTGCAAGGCGATTGCCGCCACCAGCGACAGGCTCGCCACGGTGCGGATCGCTTTGGAGATAATATTCACCACAGCATTTTCCTTTTTATTCCCCCACGATAGGGCCGTCCGTCCCAGGTTCGGAACAGCCCCGCATATTCGGCAAGGTTAGGTAAATTTTGCCAAGCTGTGAAGCATGTATCACAGATTTCCGCCCTGTTTGTGCCGCGCAATCAATGAAATAGCGGTTTTCTTTCACGAATGACTTGAATTGCGCGGGTTAAACCAGCTTTGCGGTGCCGGTTCGGTGGCAGAATGGCGCAATCGCAAGACAGCCGCGCCGCAAAACGAATCTCGCCAATGCAATGCGCCGCCTTGGCGCGATTCACCCTGTCCGGCAGCGTCGGCGTGGTCAGGGCGATTTCGTGTTTCTCCGGGCAGATTTAGGGCAAAGTGGTGACGTGCAATTTCCCGATAAATACACGTTGGGGTAGTGCCCCCACACTATTGATCACGACCCCGGCACAATACCCGTAGTCACATCAGGATTGTCCACTTTGCGCCCGATTTCCTTGAAGAATTAGCTTGAAATGCCCCAGTTCTGCCTTAATCGTTGTTCCATTCCGTTCATGTCGCGACGGCCGGGCTGCTAACTGGCGTCATCACATTCGACCAAAACGGGCTGCAATGCCGAGCGTATCGGCCTTAACACCGGGGTGTGGGAAATGATCAAGAAAATTGTACTGGCTGCCGCCGTGGCCGCCATGGCCGTGCCGGCCGCTGCGGACCACAAGAGACACACGACCTACAGCTATCACTACGGCGATTACGGACCATCCGGCAACCGCATCGTGGTCAGCTGCTGGCGCGGCCCCTGGCAAGAGGTGATCTGGGACCGCCCGAACGCCGTCTTCGTCGATACGCTGGTCTCTGTCGGCTACGATTATTCGACAGCCGATGCCATCGCCACGCGGATCTGCCGCGACCCGAACCTTGTGGGGCGCCCCGGTGCGCTGAAAGCCACGATGGAGCGGATCTGGGCCGATCCCGGTTCGCACCGCCGCCACAATTACTGAAAATTGAACCCGGGGCCTGACCTTCGGGTCAGGCTCTGCGGGCTCAGATCTGGACGCCGCCGAGCGAATTCGTCTTGGCGTCCAGCACCCTGACGCGCGCAATCTCGCCCACCCCGGCAGAGCCATCCTGAACATGGACGGAATGCAGGTATTGCGATTTGCCGATCATCTGGCCGGGGTTGCGCCCCGGTTTCTCGATCAGCACATCCAGCTCGCGCCCGACCATGCTTTCCTGAATGTCACGCTGATGCGCGGTGATCAGCGCCTGCAGCCGTTGCAGCCTTTCGTCCGCCACCGCCGGGTCCACGCCCGGACGCTCTGCCGCCGGGGTGCCGGGGCGCGACGAATATTTGAATGAATAGGCATAGCCGTAGCGGACCTGCCGGACCAGCTCCATCGTCGCCTCGAAATCGGCGTCGGTTTCTTCGGGGAAGCCCACGATGAAATCGCCTGACAGCACGATGTCGGGCCGCGCTTCGCGGATGCGTTCGATCAGCCGCAGATAGCTTTCCGCCGTGTGGCTGCGGTTCATCCGTTTGAGGATGCGGTCGCTGCCCGATTGCACCGGCAGATGCAGATAGGGCATCAGCTTGTCCACTTCACCATGCGCCGCGATCAGGTCGTCGCCCATGTCGTTGGGATGGCTGGTGGTGTAGCGGATACGTTCCAGCCCGTCGATGCGGGCCAGTTCCCGGATCACCCCCGCCAGGGTCATGCCGCCGTGGTAGGCGTTCACATTCTGACCCAGCAGGGTCACCTCGCGCACACCCCGCTCCACCAGGTCGCGGGCCTCTTCCAGCACCCGGGTCGCGGGACGCGAGACTTCGGCGCCGCGGGTATAGGGCACCACGCAGAAGGCGCAGAACTTGTCACAGCCTTCCTGCACGGTCAGGAAAGCCGCCGGTGCGCGCCGCGCCTTGGGGCGGCCCTTCAGGTGGTCGAATTTGTCCTCCGCCGGGAAATCGGTGTCGAGCGCCGGTTTGCCCGCGCGCACCCGCGCCTCCATCTCGGGCAGGCGGTGATAGGTCTGCGGGCCGACAACCAGGTCAACGGCCGGCTGGCGGCGCATGATCTCTTCGCCCTCGGCCTGGGCGACACAGCCCGCCACGCCGATCTTCAGATCCGGGTTCAGATCCTTCAGCGGCTTCAGGCGCCCCAGTTCCGAATAGACCTTTTCCGCTGCCTTTTCACGGATGTGGCAGGTGTTCAGCAGGATCATATCCGCATCTTCGGGCGTCTTCGTCTCCACATAGCCCTGCCCGCCCAGCGCCTCGGCCATGCGTTCGCTGTCATAGACATTCATCTGACAGCCGTAGGTCTTGATAAAGAGCTTCTTGGTCATCGGTCCGGTCCTGATGCGGGGGAGATTGCCGTCTAACAGGGCGCGGCAAGGCTTGCAATGCACCGGGAATTAACCGATTCTGCCGCATAAAACCATCCAGAGCGCAGATATGCAGTACCCCGGCCTGACCGCCATGATCAAAGACAATACCGCGAAACTGGCCAAGGGGCCGGTGGCGCTGATCATGGTCGAAGACGATGTGGAGGTGGCCACGACCCTGCGCCACCACCAGCAGGCCGGGTTTACCAGCGTCGTCGCCCTGATGCCCGAGAGCTTCGATCTGCCCCGCGACCTGCAGGACACCGTGCTGCGGGTGGATTACAACATGAGCCTGGAAGGCGCGATGGAAACCGCCGTAAACACCGTCATCGATGCGGTGCCGGGCCAATGGCTGTACTATTGTTTCAACGCCGAATACCTGTTCCACCCCTTTTGCGAGACCCGCAATGTGATCGAGATGCTGGCGTTCCACAGCGAGGAACGCCGCGATGCGATGCTGACCTATGTCGTCGATCTATATGCCGAAGACCTGAAGCAATACCCGGACGCCGTATCGCTGGATCAGGCGCATATGGACCGCTCGGGCTATTACGCCCTGGCCCGCCCGGACGAGGACAACCACGGCCACCCCAAGGAACGGCAGCTTGATTTCTTTGGCGGTCTGCGCTGGCGCTACGAGGAACATGTGCCCGCCGTGCGCCGCAAGATCGACCGCATCGCGCTGTTCCGGGCCAAAAAGGGGCTGCGCCTGCGCTGGGACCACACTTTCAACGATGAAGAATACAATACCTATGCCTGCCCCTGGCATCACAACATCACGGCGGCCATCTGTTCGTTCCGCACTGCCAAGGCGCTGAAAAGCAATCCCGGCAGCAAGTTCGAGATCGAGACCTTCAAATGGCACAACTCGGCCCCGTTCGAATGGCACTCGCGTCAGCTGCTTGACCTTGGCCTGATGGAACCGGGGCAGTGGTTCTGAGGAGATGCGATGTGTTTCCGGCAAGCATCGTGGCATGAAAATTTCGCCACAAGCGTCGCAAAGCTGACCTTGACCGCGACTTGGAGCAAGGGCCGCTGAGCGGGACATTGCTGCCATCGTTTACTGGCACCCAGGCCCGGAACAAGCCGAAGGCGCCGGGCCATCGCCTGCCCGCCCGTCGCACCGAAGGTGCGTCGTTGATCGTCGGCATGCCTTTGGCATGACGGGTAGGCGATTTGGTGAGGCTGGGTGTTCCCTCGATGGAGTTCATCACGGTTGAGAAATTAAGTGGCATTTACACAAGTCGGCATCGCCCACCCCGGGCAGGCGCTGGCCCGGCTTGCGCTTCGCGTCACGCAGGGCTCAAACCCGCATTTTGCCGCATCGCTCACGAAAATCAGCACCGCGCATCACGGTCAAATTCCTGACCGGATCAGAGTGCCAGAACAAACCTTTGTCACGCCCCCCAAAGCACCGGAAACCAGTCTTCGCGCAGTTTTTGCCCCGGCACCATGTCATGCCCCGGAAACGGCGGCGAGGTCGGGCCGGGCCGTTCCACATAGCGCGCATCGTCGCCCACAAGCCGCAGCGAAAAAGCCCGCCTGCGCGCCGCGCTGGTGTTGCCCCGCGCCCCGTGCAGGATGCCATAGTTGAAAGCCACCGCATCGCCCGGCGCCATCTCCCATTCGCGGATATCCATGCCTTCGGCATCAGGGTCCGGCACGGGCATATAGGGTTCGGGGTCAAAAAACGCATCCCCCTTGACCCAGCGGGTCGGCAACACAGGCTTTTCCCACAGGTGCGACCCTGCGACGCAGCGCAGCGATGCCTCGCGCACCGGATCAAGCGGTGACCAGAAGCTGACCGTCTGCTGCCCTTCGACAAAGTAATACGGCCCGTCCTGATGCCAGGGCGTGGCCATGGAGGTGCCGGGTTCCTTGACCAGAACATGATCGTGGAACACCTGCGCCGTGGCGCTTTGCATCAGCTCCGCCGCCACCTGGGCCGCGTCGGAGCCGCGGATCACATCCTCGAATTCGGGAATGCGCTGCCAGTTGCAGTAATCGTCAAAGAAACGCCCGGTCTCGCCCGGTTTGTCATTGTTCGACGCATAGGGTCCGGGTTCGGCCATATTGCGTTCGACGCCGGCGCGCAGGGTGTCCACATGATCTGCAAACAACCCCTTGATCAGCACGACACCGTCGCGCTGATAGGTCTCGATCAGATCTGCGGAGAGCAGCGGATGGGTCATGGCCAGATAACCCTGAACGCGGTCAGGCCTTGCGCCGCAGGCGGATCACCACATCGACGGAGGCAATCTCGGCCCCTTCGGGGGCATCCGGCAGGTTCGAGATGATCAGCTGATCCGAGGGCGCGTCAGTCAGCTTGCCATCATCTTCCCAGTAGAAATGCGGGTGGTCATGGGTGTTGGTGTCGAAATAGCTTTTGGACCCGTCTACGGTGACTTCCTGCAAAAGCCCCGCTTCGCAAAAGGCGCGCAGCGTATTGTAGACAGTGGCAAGCGATACCGCATCGCCCTGCCCCTTGGCCGCCTCGAACAGGCTTTCGGCGGTGACATGGCGGTGCTTGCCGTCCCCCACCAGCAGACGCGCAAGTATGGCACGCTGACGCGTCGGGCGCACGCCCGCCTGCTCCAGCCATCTTGTTCCATTGTCCTGATGTGTCTGCGCCATCCCGGCCCCAATTGTCTGTTCCTCCTTCTGTACTAAGCACTTCGGGCGGGATTTTCAATTGATATTCGGAAATCGGGCAATAGGCTCGGGACCCTTGCGGCGCGCAATATCGCAATGCTAGACGGGACAGACTGGAATGACCCGAGCAGGAGAGCCGCCGCATGGCCGACTACCCCACGAGTTTCGACAAGGACGCACTGCTGAAATGCGCCGCCGGAGAATTGTTCGGCCCCGGCAATGCGCAATTGCCCGCGCCGCCGATGCTGATGATGGACCGGATCACCGATGTTTCCGGCGATGGCGGTGCCCATGGCAAGGGCCATATCACGGCCGAATTCGACATCACCCCGGATCTTTGGTTCTTCGAGTGCCATTTTCCCGGCAACCCGATCATGCCGGGCTGTCTGGGCCTTGACGGCCTGTGGCAGCTGACCGGCTTCAACCTGGGCTGGCGCGGCTGGCAGGGGCGCGGCTATGCGCTGGGTGTGGGTGAGGTCAAGCTCAAGGGCATGGTGCGCCCCGACCGCAAGATGCTGACCTACAAGATCGACTTCACCAAGGCGATCCAGACCCGCCGCCTGACCATGGGCGTGGCCGACGGCATCGTCGAGGCCGACGGCGAAGTGATCTATGAAGTCAAGGACATGAAGGTCGCGCTGAGCGAAAGCTGAGCCGCGCCGCCGCCCTGCCCCCTGCCGCCTGTGCGGCGGGGATGACAGGAAATACCGGCACGCGGCAAAGGGCCAGGGAAGGCGCCGGGCGCGCGCCCGCGATCACGTCCGGCCCGCCCAATCCGGTTGCGTGTCACGACAGACCTGTCCTAAACAGAACAAAGACCATCAAAGGAGTGCGCCCATGCGCCGCGTCGTCGTCACAGGTTTGGGGATCGTCTCATCCATCGGAAACAACGCCGAAGAAGTGCTTGCCGCTCTCAAGGCGGGCACATCGGGGATCGTTGCAAGCGAGGAAATGGCCGAACACGGCTTTCGCAGCCGCATCGCCGGGACGCTCAAGATCGACGTGACCGACCACATCGACAAACGCACCCTGCGCTTCATGGGGCCGGGTGCGGCCTATGCCCATATTGCCATGGGCCAGGCGATTGCCGACGCGGGCCTGGATGAAGCCACCATCAGCAACCCGCGCACCGGTCTGATCGCGGGCTCCGGCGGGCCCTCGACCTCGGCCATGCTCACCGCGCACAACGTGGTCCGGGACACCGGCGCGACCAAGCGCATCGGCCCCTTCGCCGTGCCCAAATGCATGTCCTCGACGATCAGCGCGAACCTGAGCACCGCCTACAAGATCAAGGGCATCAACTATTCCATCACCTCGGCCTGCTCCACCTCGCTGCATTGCATCGGATCGGCGGCAGAGCAGATCATGATGGGCAAACAGGACGTGATGTTCGCCGGCGGCGGCGAAGAACTGGACTGGACCCTGTCCTGCCTGTTTGACGCCATGGGCGCCATGAGCAGCAAATACAACGACACGCCCGAAAAGGCCTCCCGCGCCTTTGACGCCAACCGCGACGGTTTCGTGATTACCGGCGGCGGCGGCATCGTGGTGCTGGAAGACCTGGAGCACGCGAAAGCCCGCGGCGCGAAGATCTACGCCGAGGTCACCGGCTTTGCCGCCACCTCGGACGGGCATGACATGGTCGCCCCCTCCGGCGAAGGCGGCCAGCGCGCCATGGAACTGGCGCTGGCCACCCTGCCCAAAGGCCGCAAGGTCAGCTATATCAATGCCCATGGCACCTCGACCCCCGTCGGCGATGTGGGCGAGATCGAAGCCGTGCGCCGCGTCTTTGGCCAGGGCAAGACCCCGCCGGTCAGCTCCACCAAGTCGATGACCGGCCACGGACAAGGCTCTGCCGGCGCGATGGAGGCGATCTTCTGCCTGCTGATGCTGGAACATGATTTCATCACCCCGTCGATCAACGTCGAATCGCTGGACCCCGCGCTGGACCCTGCCGAAATCGCGACCAGGCGGGTGGATAATGCAGGTCTGGATTCGGTCATGACCAACTCCTTCGGGTTTGGCGGCACCAACGGGTCGATGATCCTGTCGAAGTTTCAGGGATAGGACCGGATCATGTCGGATATGCTCAAGGGAAAACGCGGCCTCATCATGGGGGTCGCCAACGAACGCTCCATCGCATGGGGCATCGCAAAGGCGATGGCAGAGGCAGGCGCGGAACTGGCCTTTACCTATCAGGGCGAAGCCTTTGGCAGCCGGCTGAAGCCGCTTGCGGAAAGCATCGGCGCGGATTTCATGGTTGATGTGGATGTCACCGACGACGCCTCGCTCGACCGCGCATTCGACAATCTGGAGGCGCGCTGGCCGACCATCGACTTTGTGGTCCATGCGATTGCCTTTTCGGACAAATCCGAACTGACGGGCCGGTTCCTGAACACCAGCCGCGCCAACTTCAAGCATTCACTCGACATTTCCGCCTATAGCCTCATCGAGGTGGCCCGCCGCGCCCATCCGCTGATGGTCGAGAATGGCGGCACCCTGCTGACCCTGACCTACCAGGGATCGAACAAGGTGGTGCCGAACTATAACGTCATGGGGGTGGCAAAGGCCGCGCTGGAAAGCGCGACGCGTTATCTCGCCAATGATCTGGGCCCCGATGGCATCCGGGTGAACGCCATCTCGCCCGGCCCGATGAAGACATTGGCCGGTGCCGCGATCGGCGGGGCGCGCAAGACCTACAAGCACACCGACATGAACGCGCCTCTGCGCGCCAATGCGACGCTGGAGGCCGTGGGCGGCACGGCGGTCTACCTGGCCTCCGATGCGGGCGCCTGCACCACCGGTGAGATCATCCATGTCGATGGCGGCTTTCACGTTCTGGGAATGCCACAGGCCGAAAACCTCTGAACCCGGGCGCGCAGCACGGAAGGGTCGCGCTGAAACCAAAACGGTGCGAGAATCGGACCTGAGACGTATTGATTGACGGAAACATAGCCCGCTTACCAGACTTTCACGCGCCTCGCGCCGAAGGTCCGGTTTGAGCCCGATCTGCGCTCTCCAAGTGAAGACCAATTGCCAAAGCAAAGCTTTGGCAGCGCCCGAACCGCCCCCGTCGCGCCAAGGTCCGGTTTGGACCCGAACTGCATGGCGCGATATGTGGATCCCCTGAAGTTCTGGCCGTCGAAAGAGGCAAAGAGTCGCGTTATCCAGTCCATGCCCCCCGGCCTCAGCGCAGCACCGGTGTCTGCCAGAGCCAGATCTTCATGCCGCCATGGGCCACCGGCGCGCCCTGCGGCTGCCAGGGCAGCCCTGTCGCCTTGGCCAGCGGCGGCTCGCTGGTGACCAGCCCGACACGCCAGCCCCTGAACCGGCTCAGCAGCGTCTGACCCAAAGTCCCGTAAAGCGGATAGAGCAGTTTCTTGTTGCCGATCCGCGCGCCATAGGGCGGGTTCACGATCACAAGGCCGGGGGGGCCCTCGGGCGGCATCACCTCGCCCGCCCCATGGCAGGCAAAGCTGATCCACTCCGCCACGCCTGCGCGCGCGGCATTGGCGCTGCTCATCCTTATGGCCCCCGCATCGCGGTCCGATCCAAAGAAGCGGTTTTCGGGCGGCGTGCCCGGCGCAGTGCTGCGCATTTCTTCCCAGCGCGCCGGATCGAAACTGGCAAGGTTCTCAAAGGTAAAGCTGCGGCTGCGTCCGGGTTTCAGGCCCGCCGCGATCTCCGCCGCCTCGATCAGAAAGGTGCCGGAGCCGCACATCGGGTCCAGCACCGGCCCGGTGCCGTCATACCCGCATTGCCGCAGGAAAAGCGCGGCCAGGTTCTCGCGCATCGGGGCCTTGCCCACCGCTTCCTTGTGGCCGCGCTTGTGCAGGGCCTCTCCGCTGGTGTCGAGGCTGATGGTCACCGTGTTGTCATGGATCCGCACCTTGATGACCAGCTCGGCCTCTGCCGAGACCGTGATGCCGTGACTTTCGCGCAGCGCCGTCTCGATCCGCTGGGTCGCGGCACCCGCGTGATAGATTTTCGAGGCCTTGCAGGTCACCTGCACCTTCACCGGCACATCCGCACGCAGCACCTCGCCCCAGGGGAACTTGCGCGCGCGTTTGTCCAGCTGCGCCAGGTGAAAGGCCATGAACTGCCCGATGCGCACCAGCACCCGCGTGGCCCCGCGCAATTCAAGGTTCGCGCGCCAGACCTCGGGCCAGCCGCCGCTGATCGTCACGCCACCCGGACCGGGTGCGGGCGCGGCAAAGCCTTTCTCGACGACCTCCTCAAGCAGGACGGTCTCCAGCCCCGGGGCGCAGACAAGGAAGATTTCAAAGGTGCTATCGCTGTTCATGCCCCTCCATAGGCCCAAGGACCGACATCTGCGAGGGGGGATCGGACTTTTCGAAAAGTCCGGCCCGGAAAATTCGAATTTTCCGTCCGCGTCAGAAATCAAAGGCGCGCCCTGTTTTTGCCGAATTCGGCTCGTAGAGGGCGGGCATGGACTTCTTCGAGACATACCGCCACGAAGTGCTGCAATCGCGCCGGGACCGGTCGCGTCGCGCGCTGTTCTGGTCCCGCATCCTGGGGATCGTGCTGATGCTGACCATCGCCGCCATCCTGCGGGCCGAGCCGGACCTGCGCCGCGCGCTGACAACCGCGGGCAGCGATGCGATCCTGGCCATGATGGGGCGCGATGCCGCGGCCACGCCGCAGGCCAGCCCGGCCGTGCTGCCGCAGGGCGCAGAGAACAACGCGGTTCAGGTCAGCACCCGCCCCCGCGACCGGGTCAAGGTGAACCGGCCCACCGCTGGCGCAACAGGCCCCGCGCTGGATCCGGCGGCAATGGCGAATGAAACAGGGGCGCAGCTTCAGACCCTGAAACCGCGCCCCTGAATTCCGGATGCGGGGTCCGGCCCCGCCTGCAAGCCTCAGCCGATGCTGACAACTTCGATGTCGAACTGCAGGTCCTTGCCTGCCAGCGGGTGGTTGGCATCCAGCGTCACGGTTGCTTCGTCCACATCCACCACGGTCACCGGCAGGGCCTGCCCGTCCGGGGTCTGCATCTGCAACTGCGTGCCGATTTCAAGCGGGATGTCCGCCGGGATACCTTCGCGCGGGACAGCCTGGCGCATTTCGGGGTTCACCGCGCCATAGGCTTCGGTGCTGGGCACTTTGACCACTTTCTTTTCGCCCACGGCCATGCCCGGCAGGGCACCGTCGAGGCCCGGAATGATCTGGCCGGAGCCGACTTCGAATTCCAGCGGGTCGCGCCCTTCGGAACTGTCGAATGTGGTGCCGTCCAGCAGCGTGCCGGTGTAGTGAATAGCAACTTTATCGCCTGATTTAACCTCAGTCATGAAGATCTCCAATCTGTTCGGGAATGTATTAAAGGCCGCGTATCTGCGCGGGTGCTTCGGATTCGCGCTACCCTTTCAAAGCATGGCACGGGTGTAAACCCCCCGCGCCCGGGGCGCGCAAAGCGCCATTTCGGGTCTTTCAAGCCCGGACGCACCGTGACAATCTGCCCCCAAGCAAGGAGACCGCGCATGCCCATCACCACCTGCGTTTTCGACGCCTATGGCACGCTGTTCGATGTCGCCGCCGCCGCGCGTCAGGCCGCATCGGAACCGGCATTTACCGCGATTCGGGACGACTGGCCGGTGCTGGCAGAGCATTGGCGCAGCAAGCAATTGCAATATTCCTGGCTGCGCGCCGTCACCGGGGCGCATGAGGATTTCTGGATTGTCACCCAGAACGGATTGGACTGGGCGCTGGAAAAAACCGGCCACGCGGGCGATCCCGCCCTGCGCGAAAGGCTGCTGGCGCTTTACTGGGAATTGCAGGCCTACCCGGAAGTCCCTGCGATGCTTGCCGCATTGAAACAGGGCGGGATGAACACCGCGATCCTCTCCAACGGATCCCCCGCGATGCTGCAGGGCGCGGTCGACAGCGCCGGGATCGGCGATCTGCTGGATGTCTCGCTCTCGGTGGAAAGTGTCGGCATCTTCAAGCCCGACGCCTCGGTCTATGGTCTGGTGGGCAAACATTTCGGTTGCGCGCGCGACGAGGTGCTGTTTGTTTCCTCCAACGGCTGGGACGCGGCGGCGGCAACCGGCTATGGCTTTGTCACCGCCTGGGTCAACCGTGGCGGAGAGCCGCTGGACCGCCTGCCCTGGACCCCTGCGCACCGGCTGCAAGACCTGACCGGCATCCCGGCACTGGCGGGCCTGTGATGGGGAAATTCACCACGTCCGACGGGTTGTCCCTGCATTACACCGACGAGGGCGACGGCCTGCCGATCCTTTGCCTTGCGGGGCTCACCCGTACCGGTGCCGATTTCGACTATGTCGCCCCGCACCTGGCGGGCAACCGGCTGATCCGGTTGGATTATCGCGGGCGCGGGCAATCCGGTTTCGATCCCGACTGGCAGAATTACACCCTGCCCGTCGAATGCCGCGACGTGCTGGAACTGCTGGCGCATCTGGGTCTCGACAAGGTGGCGATCCTGGGCACCTCGCGCGGCGGGCTGAATGCCATGGGGCTGGCAGCGGGGGCAAAGGACCGCCTGCTGGGCGTGGCGCTGAACGATGTGGGCCCCTTCATCGACCCGGCGGGGCTGGATTTCATCATGGGTTACATCGGGCGCAACCCGGCGGCAAAAACCCATACGGAAGCCGCCGCCGCCATGGCCCGCGCCTTTCCCGAATTCGAAGGGGTGCCCGAAAGCCGCTGGCTGGAAGAGGCGCAAAAACACTATGTTCAGGACGCGGAGGGGCTGAAGATCACCTATGATCCGCAGATGCGCAAAGCGGTTGAGGCGGCGATGGGCCAGCCCGCGCCCGACCTCTGGCCCTTTTTCGATGCTATGGCGGGCCTGCCGCTGGCGTGCATCCGGGGTGCCGCGTCAAACCTGCTGAGCGCCGAGACCCTGGCCGAAATGCAGAAACGCCGCCCCGACATGATCACCGCCGTGGTGCCGGGGCGCGGCCATGTTCCCTTTCTGGATGAACCGGAGGCGATTGCCGCCCTGAAAGAATGGATAGGAAAACTGTCATGAACATCGAGATGATCCGCGCCGCTGCCCAGCGCCTGGAGGGCCAGGCGCGGCGCACCCCGCTGCTGTCATCGCCCTTTCTGGACGAGATCGCGGGCCGCCGCCTCTGGGTGAAGCCGGAATGCCTGCAGCACACCGGCAGCTTCAAGTTTCGCGGCGCCTACAACGCGCTGGCGGCGATGGATGCGCAGGTGCGCCAGCGCGGTGTCATCGCCTTTTCCTCGGGCAACCACGCGCAGGGTGTGGCGCTGGCCGCGCGGATGCATGGCGTGCCCGCCGTCATCATCATGCCCGCCGACAGCCCCGCGCTGAAACTGGCGAACACCGCCGCCCTGGGGGCCGAGGTCATCACCTATGACCGCGCCACCGAAGACCGCGACGAGATCGGCGAAAGGCTCAGCGCGGAGCGTGGTCTGACGCTGGTCAAACCCTTCGACGAACCGCAGGTGATCGCGGGGCAAGGCACCTGCGGGCTTGAGATTGCACAGCAGGCGGCGGAACAGGGGATCGAGACCGCCGATGTCATTGTCTGTTGCGGCGGCGGCGGCCTGACCAGCGGCATCGCACTGGCGCTGGAGGCCGAAGCGCCGGGGCTGCGGGTGCGCCCGGCAGAACCTGCCGGGTTTGACGATGTGTCGCGGTCACTCGTCTCCGGGCGGATAGAGCGCAACGCGCAGGGTTCGGGCAACATCTGTGACGCGATCCTCACGCCGCAGCCGGGCAACATCACCTTCCCTATTCTCAGCCGCCTCTGCGGTCCCGGCCTTGTGGTGACCGAGGAGGAGGCGCTGGCGGCGATGGGTCAGGCCTTCAACCGGCTCAAGCTGGTGGCAGAACCCGGTGCTGCCGTGGCACTGGCTGCCGCGCTCTACCGCGCCGATCAGATCGCGGGGGAGGACGTGATTGTCACCATTTCCGGCGGCAATGTGGACCCCGCCATGTTTGCCCGGGCGCTCGCCACCCTATGACCGCTTTCACGATCGCCAGTTTCAACGTCAAGAACCTGATCGGGCCGGACAAGGAATATTACCGGTTCCAGTCCTACACGCCCGAGGAATACGCCTGGAAAGAGGATTGGCTGGCCGACCAGATCGCCACGCTGAACGCCGATGTGATCGGCTTTCAGGAAATTTTTGAAGAGGACGCCTTGCGCGCCACCATCGCCCGCGCCGACCGTTATGGCATGGACAGCAATGCCGCCAGCCTGCCGGGCGCGGACAAGCGCTATCGCCACCGGGCGATTTTCGACCGGCTGGCTTACCGCGATTACGGCAATGCCGCGCTGGCCTTTGCGCCCAATGTGCATGACGGCGCGCCGGGCCAGCGTCGCCCCGGTGTGGCGGTGTTGTCGCGTCTGGGGTTTGCCGAAGAGCCGCAGATCATTCAGGTGCTGGACCGGCCCTTGCAGATCCCCTTTCAGACCTTCGGCGGCGACGAGGGCGGGCATTTCACCATCCACAAGCTGAGCCGCCCCATCCTGAAGGTGCGGGTGCCGGTGGCAGGGCGGGTCATCACCGTTTTCAACTGCCACCTGAAATCGAAACTGGGCGAATACATCCGCCCGGAGGGGGCCGAATTCGCGCCAGAGGCCGACCTGACGCAGTATGATCCCATTGGCCGCGCGCTGGGTGCGGCCCGTGCCGCGATGCGCCGCATGGCCGAGGCCTGGGTGCTGCGCGGCGCCATCGTTCAGCAGTTGCGCGCAGGCAACCCGGTGATCGTGCTGGGGGATTTCAACGATGGCGAACATGCCGTCAGCACCGAGATCATCACCGGCGAAGTCCCCTTCAGGAACTATGCCTGGATGCTGCGTCATGATGCACAGCATCGCGGCGACCGTTATACCGAAGCCGAAAGCGCACAGATCACCGAAGACATCGAAGCGCTGCGGCTGCATCCGGCGGAAAAGCTCTTTGTGCGCAAATCCCTGCGCGACATGGTCTATACGGCGGCCTTCGGCGGCAATTACGAGAGTATTGACCAAATCATGCTGTCGCGGCATTTCCTGCCGGACTGGAAGGGGCATATCGGCGAAATGACCTATTTCAGCGTGTTGAATGACCACCTGACCGATGGCAGCCACCCCGAGGCGCCCTATAACAAGCTGGCCTCGGATCATGGGCAGATCATGGCCACCATAGAACTGAACGGAGACCCCTGATGAAGATTTTCGATACCGGCGACGTGCGCCTGCATTACCGTGTGGACGGCCCCGAAGACGGTGCGCCGGTGGTCTTTGCCAATTCGCTGGGCACCGACATGCGGCTTTGGGATCCGATCCTGCCGATGCTGCCTGACGGGCTGCGGATCATCCGCTATGACAAGCGCGGGCATGGGCTGTCTTCCTGCCCGCCTGCGCCCTATTCGATGGGTGCGCTGATCACGGATGTCGAACGGCTGCTGGATTTCCTCGGCGTCCGGCAATGCGTCTTTGTGGGCCTCTCCATCGGCGGCATGATCGGCCAGGGGCTGGCGACCAAGCGGCTGGACCTGGTCCGCGCCATGGTGCTGAGCAACACCGCCGCCAAGATCGGCAACCCGGATATGTGGGCCGAACGCATCGCCACCGTGGAAAAAGACGGCATCGAAAGCCTGGCCGATGCGGTGATGGAACGCTGGTTCGCCGCCGATTTCCGCGCCCGGCCGGAACTAGAACTCTGGCGCAACATGCTGGTGCGCGGCGAGGATGCCGGATACGCGGGCTGTTGCGCCGCGATTTCCGGCACCGATTTCTACACGCCCACCGCCTCCCTGCGCCTGCCGCTGCTGGGCATCGCAGGCTCCGAGGATGGCTCCACCCCGCCCGATCTGGTGCGCGAAACCATTGATCTTGTCCCCGGCTCGAAATTCCACCTGATCCGCAAGGCAGGCCACCTGCCCTGCGTGGAACAGCCCCGGGAATATGCCGGCGTGCTCAGTGATTTTCTGAAAGGGGTCGGACATGTCTGACACATCCACTCTGTCGGAGGGCCGGTTCTGATGGCGGCCTCGGTTTTCGATTCACCGCTTTTCGCGCAATTGTTCAACCCCGGCGAGACCGGTCGGCTGTTCACCGACAGCGCGGCGCTGCGCGCGATGCTGCTGGTCGAAGGGGCGCTGGCCAAGGTTCAGGGCGCGCAGGGTGTGATCCCCGAAATCTCCGCCGCCGCAATCCATCGCGCATCGCTGGAAATTGCCGTGGATCCGGGGGCGCTGGGGGCCAGCACCGGGCAGAACGGCGTGCCGGTGCCGGGCCTCGTGGCGGCCTTCAGGGCCGAGATGAACGCACCGGAACATGCGCAATACGTCCATTGGGGGGCCACCAGTCAGGACATCGTCGATACCGGGCTGATGCTGCGCCTGCGGCAGGCCCTGGCGCTGGCCGAAGCGGATCTGCGCCATATCCTCAAGGCGCTGGGGCAGAAAGCGGCGGAACATGCGCATCAGCCGATGCCCGCCCGCACCTATGGCCAATACGCCACGCCCACCACATGGGGCGCCGTGCTGGCCCAGTTCGGAACGCCGCTGCTGGACGCGCTGGCCGGGCTGGATCACCTGTGCAAGACCTCGCTCTGGGTGTCGCTCTCCGGCGCCTCCGGCACCGCCTCGGCACTGGGCCATGACGCGGCGGCGACACGCGCCGGTCTGGCAAAGGCCCTGGGCCTGCATGACCCGCAGCGGTCCTGGCACACCGACCGCACGCCAATCCTGCGCATCGCGGACTGGCAGGGTCAGGTCATGGCAGCGCTTGCGCATATGGGCCAGACCCTGATCGCCTTGTCAGGCAGCGACACGCAGGAAATCTCGCTCGGCTCCGGCGGGGCCTCCTCGACCATGCCGCAAAAGCAGAACCCGGTGGCCCCCTCGGCCATGGTGGCGCTGGGGCATCAGTTCACCGGCCTGCGCAGCAGCCTGCAATCCGCCGCCGCCCACCAGCACCAGCGTGACGGCGCCGCATGGTTCGCCGAATGGATGGCAGTGCCGCAGCTCACGCTGTCGCTGGCCGCTGCCCTCGGACATGCCAGGGAATTGGCCGACGGATTTGTCCCCCGCCCGGTCCGGATGCAATCTAACCTCGAAAGCGGGCTGGGCCTGATCCACGCCGAGGCCCTCAGCTTTGCCCTGGCCGAGATCATGCCGCGCCCCGAGGCGCAGAAGGTCACCAAGGCGCTTTGCCTCGACGCGCTGGACAAGCGCACCTCGCTGGAAACACTGGCGCTCGCCGATTACCCCCAGCTTGACCGCGCGGTCTTTGCCCCCGGCTCCGGCACCGGCGACGCCAGCAGGCAGGCGGAGCGCTTTGCCGCACGGACGCAGTCGCTCTGACACGGATGCGGCCCGCCGTCGTCTTCATCATGCTGACCGTGATGATCGATGCCATCGGCATCGGTCTGATGGTCCCGGTGATGCCGGATCTGATCCGCGAACTGCGCGGCGGCACATTGGGCGAAGCGGCGCTTTGGGGCGGCCTGCTGGCCACCAGCTTTGCGGTGATGCAGTTTCTCTGCGGCCCCGCGCTAGGCAGCCTTTCCGACCGCTTTGGCCGGCGGCCCGTCCTGCTGATATCGCTTCTGGTCATGGCAGCCGATTACGTGGTCATGGCGCTGGCGGGCAGCATCTGGCTGCTGCTGGCAGGCCGGATCGTCGGTGGCATCACCGCCGCCACCCAGAGCACCGCAACCGCCTATATGGCCGATGTTTCCGCCCCCGGCGAGCGCACCCGCAACTTTGGCCTGATCGGGGCCAGCTTTGGCGCGGGATTTGTGCTGGGGCCGCTGATCGGCGGCGTGCTGGCCGAATACGGCACCCGCGCGCCGTTCTGGGCCGCGGCGGGGCTTGCCAGCGGCAATGTCCTGCTGGGCTGGGTGGTGCTGCGTGAAACCGTCCGCCCGGAGAACCGCCGTGCCTTCGACTGGCGGCGCGCGAACCCGCTGGGCGTGGTGCGCCACCTGGGCCGCCTGCCCGGCCTGCGGCAATTGCTGCTGGTCTATTTCCTCTATCACGTGGCCTTTGCGGTCTATCCTTCGGTCTGGTCCTACTTCGGCCAGGAGCGTTTCGGCTGGACACCCGCCGTCATCGGCCTGTCACTGGGTGTCTTCGGCGCGGTGATGGCGCTGGTGCAGGGCGGCGCGATCCGGCTGGCGCTGCACTGGTTCGGCGAGCGCGGCACCGTCGTGCTGGGCCAGGTCTTTGCCATTGCCGCCTATGGCACGCTGGGGATCATCTCTTCCGGGCCGCTGGCATTGGCCCTGACACCGCTGGCGGCACTTGCCGGGGTGATCCCGCCTGCCCTGCAGGGCATCATGTCACAACGGGTCGCCGCCAATGCCCAGGGCGAATTGCAGGGCGCGCTGACCTCTGCCGCCTCGCTGGCGATGATCCTCTCTCCCCTGGCCATGACCTGGACCTTTGCCACTTTCGCCCAGCGCGACACCGCGCATTATCTGCCCGGCGCGCCCTTCCTGGTGGCCATGTGCCTCTCTGTTGCCGCGCTCTTGCTGTTCATCCGTCCCGCTGTGCGAACCGACGCAGCGTAAAGCGACACTCCCCGCCGCTTCCACGGTTGCGCCGCACCGCGGTTCCGGGTCAGGCTACCGCCCAGAGACCACGCCACTTGCCCCGGAAAGGATTTTACCCGTGCAAATGATCAAAGCCGCCGTCGCCCATGAATTCGGTGCTCCCCTCGTGATCGAAGAGGTGCAGCTGCGCGCGCCCGAGGGCAGCGAAGTCGAAGTGACGCTGGATGCGGTCGCGATCTGCCACTCCGACATTTCCTATGCCGAAGGGGCCTGGGGCGGCACATTGCCTGCGGTCTATGGCCACGAGGCCGCGGGCCGCGTATCGGCGGTTGGGGCCAATGTGCGGGGTCTTGAGGCGGGCGACAGCGTTGTCGTCACCCTGATCCGCGCCTGCGGCGCCTGCCCCAGCTGCGCCAGCGGCAGCCCGACGGTCTGCGAAACCCCCTATGACGGTGACAAGGGCCCGCTGAAGACGGCAGACGGCGGCACGCTGCATCAGGCCATGGCCTCGGGCGCATTTGCCGAAAAGGTCGTGGTCGAACAATCCCAGGTGGTCAAGGTCAGCCCTGACATCCCCAAGGAAGCCGCCGCCCTGATCGCCTGCGGCGTGATCACCGGGGTTGGTGCCGTGGTCAATGCGGCAGGTCTGCGCGCCGGTCAGGACGTTGTGGTGATCGGTGCAGGCGGCGTGGGGCTGAACGCCATCCAGGGCGCACGCATCGCAGGCGCGCGGCGCATCGTCGCCGTGGACATGAGCGAAGAGAAACTGGCCGTGGCAAAAGAATTCGGTGCCACCGACGGCGTGCTGGCCAGCGGGCCCAAGCCCTGGCGCGCGGCGCAAAAGGCGATGGGCCGCGGCGCTGACGCGGTCATCGTCACCGTGGGCGCGATCCCGGCCTATGACGCGGCACCGCGCTATCTGGCGGGCGGTGGCAAGGTGATCATGGTGGGCATGCCTCATTCCGGCGCAATGTCCTCTTACGAACCGGTGACCATGGCCTTCATGGGACAGGGCATGGTCGGCTCCAAGATGGGCGATGTGGTAATCCAGCGCGACATCCCCTGGATGGTGGACCTCTACCTTCAGGGGCGTCTGAAACTGGACGAGCTGATCTCCGGGCGCTGGTCGCTGGAGCAGATCAACGAGGCGATTGCCGATACCAAGGGTGGTGCCGCGCGGCGGAACGTGATCCTGTTCGACAGGTAACGCCCGGGTGGCCTGCCGCCCGGGGTACGTCGGACATACAGAAGGATTGAAGGCATGAAGCTGGCCGATCTGGACATCATCGTGACCGCGCCCCCGGCCCCGGGCTGGGGCGGGCGCTACTGGATCCTGGTGAAGGTGACGACGGATACCGGCATCACCGGCTGGGGCGAATGCTATGCCGCCTCTGTCGGTCCGGAGGCCATGCGCGCGGTGATCAAAGATGTCTTCGAGCGTCACATGGCCGGGGAGAACCCCGAAAACATCGAGCTGATGTTCCGGCGGGTCTATTCCAGCGGTTTCACCCAGCGGCCCGACCTGACGGTCATGGGGGCCTTTTCGGGGCTGGAGATTGCCTGCTGGGACATCCTGGGCAAGGACCGCGACCGCCCGGTGCATGCGCTGATCGGCGGGCGGATGAACGACAGGGTCCGCGCCTATACCTATCTCTACCCCCTGCCCCAGCACAGCCTGGCCGATTTCTGGACCTCACCCGGGATGGCGGCCGAAGCCGCCGCCGATTGTGTCGCGCGCGGCTATACGGCGGTGAAGTTCGACCCTGCCGGGCCCTATACCCTGCGCGGCGGCCATATGCCCGCGATGAGCGACATCAGCCAGTCCGTCGCATTCTGCGCCGCGATCCGCGCGGCGGTGGGCGACAAGGCGGATCTGCTTTTCGGCACCCATGGCCAGTTCACCACCGCAGGCGCGATCCGGCTGGGCCAGGCCATCGCGCCCTATTCCCCGCTCTGGTACGAAGAACCGGTGCCGCCCGACAATGTCGCTCAGATGGCGCAGGTGGCCGGTGCCGTCGGCATTCCCATCGCCACGGGCGAAAGGCTGACGACAAAGGCCGAATTCGCGCCCGTCCTGCGGGCCGGGGCGGCGGCGATCCTGCAACCTGCCCTTGGCCGGTCCGGCGGCATCTGGGAGACCAGGAAAATCGCCGCCATGGCAGAGGTCTATAACGCCCAGATGGCGCCGCATCTCTATGCAGGGCCGGTCGAATGGGCGGCCAACATCCAGTTCGCCGTCTCCATCCCCAACCTGCTGATGGCCGAAACCATCGAAACCCCGTTTCATGACGCGTTGATCAAGGGAAGTATCAGGGTGGAAGACGGCTTTATCCCCGCGCCCACCGCCGCCGGCCTCGGCATCGAGGTGGACGAGGATCTGGCCCGCGCCCATCCCTATACCGGCACCGGCCTGCACCTGGAAATGCAGGAAGCGCCCTGCGACTATGTGAATGGCAATAATTTCGAAGGGGGCGCACCCGCCCCGCGCGACCAAAGCGTCTGACGAATTACCTGAAGCATCAGAGATCACGTGACGCGTTGAAATCTCTGATTTCAGGCAGCGTCAGGTGATTGTGGTTTTTCGCATGACGCAACAGGATCAGAGTTCCGCTTCCGGCCCGGTTGGCTGCAATGCGCCGACAGCCGCGAAATGCGCATGCCTGAGCGCCTCGGTATCGCCGGCAGAGCTGCGCGGCGCGACCTGGCTGAGCACCTGAACCAGCACACCATTCAGCGCGGCATAGCTGTGCAACACGGTTGTCGCCTTCTTCGGCCCCGCAAGGCGATAGGTCAAAGTGCCAAAAGGTGCGCCATTGATCGACCGGCTGTCCAGATCGACAAATTCGAAGTCCTGCCCCACAGCCCCGGCGCGGGCATTGATCATCTCGATGATCCGCGCCTCGATCGCCTGCTGGGTGGCGGCAATCGTGCCGTCCTTTTCGGCCAGAACCTTGGAAATGAAGCCATCAGGATGCAGCCAATAGCTGATCCCCATGCTCTGCCCCTTGTCGATGCGCATGAAATCTTCCCCCGCGCAGAAGTTCAGCCCCGGCCCGGCGCGGCTGCATGCCGGATGGCCATCAGCCGCCAGGACCGGCTGGACACAAACGGAAAGAAGACAGGCGGCAAAAAAATTTCGAAACATGGGAACTCCTGTTGCGCTTTGCGCGTTAAAGCTAACCCGCGAGCGTTTTCAAAAGCAAAACACGACTGCAATATTCCGTTCACAATCCGGTTTGTTGCCCAAATATGGTGCAAAAATGCCCCGGCGGCACTCTCCGTAGTTGTGAATCCTCAACAAAACAGCGCCCGGCGGGGCCGGAGGCTGCGCTATGCCAGCGGGCATGGGATCATTCTCTTTTTGGCAGGAAATATCCGGAGGGGGAGTTTGAGGGGGAGGAACGCCCCCTCAATCCGGTGCCTTGCAGCGTCCCGCCTTTGACCTGATACACTCAGTATCGCCGATGTCCCGAGAGCGCGAAGCGCGGCAGGGTATCGGCGATTCAAATTTAAGGCGGGGCGCTTTAGCGCCCGGTCTTGAAGCTGTGACACGAACATCCTGCCGCGCCTGCGGCGCTTTCGGGACATTCATGTCACACGTTGCGTCAGATATAAGGTCGGGCGCTTTAAAAGAACGCCTGCAAGCCGGTCTGCGCACGGCCCAGGATCAGGGCATGCACGTCATGGGTGCCCTCATAGGTGTTCACGGTCTCCAGGTTCATCATGTGACGGATCACCTGGAATTCGCCGGAAATGCCGTTGCCGCCGTGCATGTCACGGGCGTGGCGCGCGACATCCAGCGCCTTGCCGCAGTTGTTGCGCTTGACGATGGAGACCATCTCGGGCGCCGCATTGGCCTGATCCATCAGACGGCCCACCTGCAGCGAGCCCTGCAGGCCCAGCGAGATTTCAGTCATCATGTCGGCCAGTTTCTTCTGGAACAATTGCGTCTGCGCCAGGGGCTTGCCGAATTGCTTGCGGTCAAGCCCGTATTGGCGTGCCGCGTGCCAGCAGAATTCCGCCGCTCCCATGGCACCCCAGGAAATGCCGTAACGCGCACGGTTCAGGCAGCCGAACGGCCCCTTGAGCCCCTGCACATGCGGCAGCAGCGCCTCTTCGCTCACTTCCACACCGTCCATGACAATCTCACCGGTGATCGAGGCGCGCAGCGACAGTTTGTTGCCGACCTTGGGCGCGCTCAGCCCCTTCATGCCCTTCTCAAGCACGAAGCCGCGGATCTTGCCGTCGTGTTCATCGGATTTCGCCCAGACAACAAAGACATCGGCGATGGGCGCGTTGGAGATCCACATCTTGGAGCCGGTCAGCTTGTAGCCGGTGGCAGTCTTGACCGCGCGGGTCTTCATCCCGGCGGGGTCGGAACCGGCGTCAGGCTCGGTCAGGCCGAAACAGCCGATCCATTCGCCGGTGCAGAGCTTGGGCAGGTATTTCTTGCGCTGCGCCTCTGACCCATAGGCATAGATCGGATACATCACGAGGCTGGATTGCACGGACATCATCGACCGATAGCCGGAATCCACCCGTTCCACCTCACGCGCGACCAGCCCGTAAGAGACATAGCCGCTGCCCAAGCCACCGTATTCCTCGGGGATGGTGATGCCCAGCAGTCCCATCTCACCCATCTCGCGGAAGATTTCCGGATCGGTTTCCTCGTTGGCAAAGGCGTCGATGACGCGGGGCTGCAGTTTTTCCTGGGCATAGGCATGCGCGGAATCGCGGATCATCCGCTCGTCTTCGGTCAGCTGGCTGTCCAGACGGAACGGGTCGGTCCAGTCAAAGGTGCCCAGATCGGGGGCATCCTTGGCGCGCAGGATTGGGGCTTCGGCGTTCATGGCAGTTCCTCCATTGGGGGGTGCGGTTGCGCGCAGTATTGCAAAAACGGCCCTGAATGACTATCGCTGCTTTGTCCTGCATATATGAGAAAAAGTCATAGATGATCGCCCCCCGCCGCTTCCTGCCGTCGATCTCTGCCTTGCTTGCCTTCGAGGCGGTGGCGCGGCTGGGCGCGGCCACCCGCGCGGCAGAGGAACTGTCGCTGACGCAATCCGCGATCAGCCGGCAGCTCAAGACGCTGGAAGCGCAACTTGGCGTCGAACTGCTGACCCGGCAGGGCCGGCAGCTTGTCCTGACCGAAGCCGGACAGACCTATGTCCGCCACGTCCGCGACATCCTGAACCGTCTGGCGCAGGCCAGCGTGGCGGCGCGGACCAACCCGCTGGGCGGCGCGCTGAACCTGTCGATCCTGCCCGCATTCGGAATGCATTGGCTGGCCCCCCGCCTGCGCGATTTCGCCCGCAGCCATCCGGAAGTCACCGTGAACCTCTCCACCCGGCTGAAACCCTATGCGATCGAGGACAGCACCTTTGACGCCGCGATCCATTTCGGGCGCGAGGACTGGCCCGGCGTCAGCTACCTGCCACTGATGCCCGAAACCGTGGTGCCCGTCTGCGCCCCCGACCTGATGCAGGCGCCGGTGCATGACGCGGCAGAGATGCTGAACCACCCCCTGCTGCATCTGGAAACGCGACCAAAAGGCTGGGCGCGCTGGCTGGCCGCCCTGGGCGTTGAAGCGGAGCCGCCCGCGGGCATGGTCTTTGATCAGTTTTCCACCATGGCGCAGGCGGCGATCCATGGGCTGGGCGTGGCGCTGCTGCCAACCTTCTTTGCCGACCCCTATCTGCGCGACGGGCAGTTGATCCTGGCCTCCGACCAGACCACCCAGAGCATCGGCAGCTACTATCTGGTCTGGCCGCGGGACCGCGACACCGGCGCGGCACTTGGCTCCTTCATCACCTGGCTCGCGGCCCAGGCCGGACAGGCCGAGGATTGAAGCGCTTCGCCTTTACCTGAAACCTTCGTCATCCCCGCTTGAAATCATGGATTTCAGGCGACCACAGGTCATTCAGACTGGCGTCCGAGCCATAGGCTTTACGCATTACGCGTTACACTTTCGACTTTTGCCGCCTGCTCCCTGCTCCCCTCACTTGCAGACATGTCATGCAAGACCTGTCATTTTTGACATGTCTTACATGACATGTCGTCCGTAGCGGAACGGCGCGCAGAGGCGTTTTTCGTAACGTTGAAATCCCTGATTTCAAGCAACGTTGCTTGAGTCAGGCTTTGCGCAGGACGGTTTGGGAGCAGGACGCCGGTCAGGAACTTATCGCGCCCTGCCTTGAACCTGCATCGCCAATACCCTGCCGCGCTACGCGCTCTCGGGACAGTGGAGATGTGATCTGCCCCGGGTCAAAGGCGGGACGCTGCAATAGGGGCACAAAGCGGCAATTCGCCAAATTTATGCCGCATTTACCTTCTAAGCAAATTTATCCGTAACCGGGTGGGGCCGTTACAAGGAGCACTTCGATGCTTACATCATTCTGCAAAGGCGCCTGCGCAATTGCCGCTGCCAGCACGCTTTGGGCCGGTGCGGCCCAGGCCGACAACCAATCCGTGCTGATCGTGGAAGGGTCCTATTTCCCTTCGACCATCTACGCAAAGCCCGGTGACAATGTCATTTTCACCAACCAGAGCGGCCAGGTTCAGCACCTCTCCGGCCCCGAGGATACATGGACATCCGGCCCGATCGAAGTGGATGCGACCTATCGCCTGAACCTGACCCATGCGACGCCCCTGACCTTCACCAACGGTGAAGACGGCGAAGGCCTGATGGAAGGCGAGATTTCATATGATCCCGCCCCGCTGAACGACTGATATCAAAAACGACCCCGCAAAGGGCCGCGTGACAGTGACGCGGCCCTTTTCTGCGTTCAGATTTCTTCGATCAGTTCCGGCCCTTCGGCGCGATTGGAATTGACGGCACGGTCCACCCGATGCCAGGTCAGCAGATCATCGGCTGCGGGCACCATCAGGGTTGCCGCCCCCTTGCCCGCCTCGCCAAGCCAGAGCGGCCAGTCCGCCGCCTCGATGATGACCGGCATGCGGTGATGGATCGCCCGCATCGGATCATTTGCGGCGCAGGTCACCACCGCACATGTCCGCAGCCCCTCATCAGTCTCCGCGCGCCAGTCCTGCCAGATCGCCGCCAGGGCCAGGGGCGCCCCGTCGCGCCGGGTGATGTACCAGGGGTCACGCCCCCCTTCCGCATCCTTGGTCCATTCATAGAACCCTGACGCCACGACAAGCCCCCGCCGTTCCCGCGCCGCCGCGCCAAAAGCCGGCTTTTCGGCAATCGTCTCGGCCCGGGCGTTGATCAGCAAGGGGCCATCGCCCGGTTTCTTGTACCATCGGGGGATGAACCCCCAGCGCATCGCGCCCAGCCTTCGCGGCCCATCGCCACTGCCAGTGACAATATGGACCTGGTTCGTCGGGCAGACATTATACTGCGGCACCTTCGGCAGGTTGTTGGCCGGCGTCGCCGCAAAGAGCCGCGCCATGGCATCATGGGGCAAGGTCACTGCAATCCGTCCGCACATCTGCTGTCCTTTCCGGCCGTCACCGGCCTTGAGCCTGTCCTGCGCCCCGAAAACCTGCAAAAGCGGCGGTCCCCGGATAATCGCAGACCCCACCTGTAAAAGGCGGGGCATATCTGGCAAGCTTCGGGCAATTGGCCATAGGATATCAAGAGATGATCAGACAATTCCTGCCCGTCAGCGCGCTTCTGCTTGGCTCCGCCTTCCTGCTCTTTGCAGGCGGAATCAACGGGTTGATCCTGCCCGTGCGCGGCACGATAGAAGGGTTCTCGGCCATTTCGCTGGGGCTGTTGGGCACCGGCTGGGCCGTGGGATATGTGTCGGGCTGCATCATGACGCCGCCGCTGGTGGCGCGGGTGGGCCACATCCGGGCCTTTGGCGCGATGGCCGCGATTGCGGCGATTTCCATGCTGGCCAGCGCCATCCAGATCACCCCCTGGGCCTGGATCGTGCTGCGCGGCGTCTGCGGTTTCTGCTTTGCCGGGGCGGCGATGATCGTGGAAAGCTGGCTGAGCGAGCAATCCACCCCGGACACCCGTGGCCGCATTTTCGGGGTCTACACAATGGTCAACCTCGCGGCGAGCACGGCAGGATCACTGATGCTGACGGTGGGGGACCCCTCGGGCTTCCTGTTCTTTGCCCTGGCGGCGATCTTCTATTGCATGGCACTGGTGCCGACCGCGCTCAGCTCCTCCTCCTCCCCCGCGCCGCTGGTCACCGTAAAGCTCAACCTCGCGGCGCTGTGGCGCAATTCGCCCGTCGCGGTCTTTGCGGTCTTCTGGGTCGGTGTCTCCAACGCCGCCTTCGGCACCCTGGCGGCGGTCTATGCGCAGAACGTGGGGCTGGTCCTGGCGGCGGTATCCTTTTTCATCTCGATCCCGATCCTCGCGGGGGCCATCATCCAGATGCCCGTGGGGCTGATGTCCGACAGGATGGACCGCCGCAAGGTGCTGGTCGGCGTGGCGGCGCTGGCGCTGGTGGCCGACCTTGGGTTTATCCTGCTGGCCCCGCAGGGGCGGATGATGAACCTGACATTGGCCGCGCTGCTGGGCGGCTCGATCTATGCGATGTATCCGGTGATCGTGGCCCATGCCAATGACCACGCCGAACCCGGCACGGCGATCCAGATCTCGGGCGGGCTGCTGCTGACCTTCGGCATCGGCTCGATCATCGGGCCGACGGTGGCGGGCCTTGCCATGGCCGAGATCGGGATCCGCGCATTGTTCATGACCACGGCGGTCTCGCACGGGGTAGTGATCCTTTACACGCTCTGGCGGATCTCCAAACGCGAGGCGGTGGCCGATGCGGAGAAGTCCAGCTTTCAGCCCCTCAACGCGGGCCGCACCTCTGCCTTGCAGACGGCCGAGGCCGCGCAGCAGCCGTCGGAACCGGCACAGGCCGCGCGCTGACCCCGCCGTCCGGGCGGTGACGATTTTTTTGAAAAAATCGGCCCGGACTTTTCGAAAAGTCCGGCGCCCGGTGGCAAAGGAAAAGGCGCGGCCGGGACCGGTCGCGCCTCTCCGTACTCAGGGCATATGCCTTACTTTACCGTGATGCGCCCGTCGGTATAGGGCTTGTAGGGCGCATTGGCCGCCAGGTAGTCGGCGGTCACATCGGCCAGATCGGGGCCGAAGTCATAGGCGTTCATTGCCGACTTGAACATGTCGTAGCCGTCGCCACCGTTGCGCACATAGTTGTTGGAGACCACGCCATAGGTCTTGCCCATGTCCAGTGGCTCTCCCGCGACCATCACGTCGCTGACCCGGCTGCCCGGTTCGGCACTGGCATCAAAGGCAAAGGTAATGCCCGCAACCTGCGGGAAACGGCCCGCGCCTTCCTCGACCTGGCTGACACCGTTTTCCAGCGCCGCCTTCAGGGTTTCACCACTCACCTGGAAGGTGGACAGGGTGTTCTGGAACGGCAGGACCGTCAGCACCTCGCCCATGGTCACATCGCCCGCGTCGATGGAGGCACGGATGCCGCCGCCGTTCTGGATCGCCACGTCAATGCCCTGATCGGCCACCCGCGCCAGCATGGCGTCGGCAATCAGGTTGCCCATGGTGCATTCCTGGGACCGGCAGACCTCGCGGTCGCCGCCGATGGCTTCATCCGTATGGGCAACGACCTTGCTGCGGATCTCCTCCAGCGGTGCCGCCGCTTCGCTGATGCGCGCGACAGTGCCCTCGTCCTCGGTCACCGCGGCATCCATGATCAGCGGCTCGCCGCTGGCCTCGGTCACATTGCCTTCATCGTCGAAAGTCACGTTCAGCTCGCCCAGGAACTTGCCATAGGCATAGGCCTGCACAATGGCGGTATTGCCCACCATGGTCGGATAGGGCCCTTCGGCACGGTCATTGGTGTTGCTCAGCAGCGTGTTGGAATGGCCGCCGACAATCACGTCCACGCCGGTGGTTTCAGCGGCAACGCGCTGGTCCACGCCGTAGCCGGAGTGCGACAGCACGATGATCTTGTTCACGCCCTCGGCGGTCAGCTTGTCCACCTCGCCCTGCACCGCAGCAACGGGGTCGGAAAAGGTGATGTTCTCACCGGGGCTTGCCAGCTCATCCGTATCTTCCGGCGTCAGCCCGATCAGGCCCAGCTTTTCACCGCCCCTTTCGATGATGGTGGATTTCGGCAGTTTGCCCGCAAGCAGCGGCTCTGCCGAGACATCGGCGTTGGACATCAGGATCGGAAAGTCGATCGTGTCCATGAAGCCTTTCAGAACCTCGGGCCCGTCGTCGAATTCGTGGTTGCCCACGGTCATCGCGTCATAGCCCATCTTGTTCATCATCTCGGCCGCCAGCGCGCCCTTGTAATAGGTATAGAACAGCGTCCCCTGAAACTGGTCGCCGCCATCCACCAGGATCGAGTTGTTGGACCGCGCACGGGCCTCGGTGATCGCTGTCATCAGCCGGGCGGAACCGCCAAAGCAGTCGCCTGCGGTATTGTCTTCGGCACCACAGGGACCGTCATATTTGCTGATCGGCTCGAACCGCGCGTGGAAGTCATTGGTGTGAAGAATGGTAAGCTGATAGTCGGCGGCAGCCGCACCGGCCGTCAGGCCCAGCGCTGCAACGCTTGTCAAGAATCGTTTCATTGCTTTTCCCCAGTTGGAACAGATGGCAGCATGGTGGCCTGCGCCCATGCGACTGTCAAAGCGCTTGTGCGCGGCATGCCGTTGGGTCAAGCGCTGCAGGCGGCAATGCCCAGCGCCCTTGCCGATGAAGCGCGGGCTTCGGGGTCCGGACGGGATATTTTGGCAAAAAGAAGAGAAAACCGGACTTCTTCATGCCCCAAATACTCAAATCCGACGGCAGGGGCACATCCAGGTGGTTGCGAGGGTCCGACCCGGCTTGACCCGCGTTGACTGCCGGGGCATGACTGCCTCATGTTGATTTTCAAGATATTTCTGGCCGACCAATGGACCACATTGCGCCAGGCCGGCAGCACCGATGGGGCGCCCATCGACATCGCCGATGGCTATGTGCATTTCTCGACCGCCGCACAGGTCGAAGAGACAGCAGCGAAGTATTTCGCCGGGGCCGAAGGGCTGATGCTGGTCGCGGTGGATGCGACAGCCGCAGGTGAGGCGCTGAAATGGGAACCCTCGCGCGGCGGGGCGCTGTTTCCGCATCTCTACCGCCGCATGACCATGGAGGATGTGGTCTGGGCGCAGCCGCTGCCGATCCTCGACGGGTGCCACCAGTTTCCCGCAGGTCTGGAGGAAGCTGGCCAATGAGCGATTTCATCGACCCGGACCGCGCCCAGTTCGACGCCTTCAAGGCGCTGGACCGCGATGCCCCCCTCAACATGCTCAACCTCGTGGCCTTCAACGATCTGGCGAACTACCCCGGCGATCACGAGCTGGCCCGGGACGGGCTGACCGGGGCGCAGGCCTATGCGCTATACGGCAGGCATTCGGCCCCGGTTCTGGCGCGGGTGGGGGGCAGCATCCTGTGGCGGGGCCAGTTCGACATGACCCTCATCGGCCCCCAGGATGAGAACTGGGATGCGATGTTCATCGCGGCCTACCCCAATGCCCATGCCTTTCTGGCGATGGTCTCGGACCCCGAATATCAGCGCGCGGTCATCCACCGGCAGGCCGCTGTCCGCAGTTCGCGGCTGATCCGCAGCACCCCGCTTGCCACCCGGGATGGCTTTGCATGATGTCGCTGATCGAGCGTCTGGGGCTCGGCGCGCTGCATCGGCTTGACCCGGAAGTGGCCCATGGGCTTGCCCTGCGGGCACTGCGCTGCAACCTGGCCCCCAGCCCCGGCCCGGTCACCACGCCACGGCTGCAAACCACCCTTGCCGACATGTACCTGCCCAACCCTGTCGGGCTGGCGGCAGGCTTCGACAAGAACGGCACCGCCGTCGCCCCGCTGTCACGCGCCGGGTTCGGCTTTATCGAAATCGGGGCCGCCACCCCCCTGCCGCAGCCGGGCAACCCGCGCCCCCGCCTGTTCCGGCTGAGCGAGGACGCCGCCGCCATCAACCGCTTCGGCTTCAACAACGAAGGCGCCGATGCCATCTGTGGCAGGCTTGCGCGGCGCGGCGCTGGCATTCCGGTTGGCCTGAACCTCGGCGCGAACAAGACCAGCACGGACCGCGCGGATGATTTTGCCCGGGTCATGATCGCGGCCCGCAACCATGTCGATTTTGCCACCGTCAACGTCTCCTCTCCCAATACCGAAAAGCTGCGCGACCTGCAGGGCAAGGCCGCGCTTGCGGCCCTGCTGGACGGGGTGATGGAGGTGCGCGGCGCAACCCCGGTCTTCCTCAAGATCGCGCCGGACCTGTCGGAGGCGGAAATCGCCGATGTGGCCGAGGTGGCAAATGCCGCGGGCATCTCGGCGATCATCGCAACCAACACCACATTGGGCCGCGACGGGTTGCGCTCGGCCCATGCGCAGCAGGCGGGCGGCCTGTCTGGCGCGCCGCTGTTCGAAAAATCGACCCGGGTGCTGGCCCGGCTCTCCACCCTTACCGATATCCCCCTGATCGGGGTCGGCGGTGTCGGCTCCGCCGAACAGGCCTATGCCAAGATCTGTGCAGGTGCCAGCGCGGTGCAGCTTTACACCGCCCTGGTCTACGGCGGCATTGGCCTCGTCGGCGAAATCGCCCGCGGCCTTGACACCCTGCTGGCCCGGGACGGGTTTGACCAGGTGGCCGATGCCGTCGGCAGCCGCAGAGGGGACTGGCTATGATCACCATCTGGCACAACCCGCGCTGCTCCAAATCCCGCCAGACCCTGGCGCTGATCGAGCAGAGCGGCGCCGAGGTCACCATCCGCCGCTACCTTGAGGACGCACCGACCGAGGCCGAGATCGACGCGGCCCGCAGGGCGCTGGGGCTGTCCTCCCTGCGCGACATGCTGCGCAAGGGAGAGAAGAGCTACAAGGAGCTTGGCCTGAACAGCGTGACTCCGGAAACTGCGCTGCTGTCGGCCATGGCGCAGAACCCGGTCCTGATCGAGCGGCCCATCGTATTTTCAGGCAACCGCGCGGTAATCGGTCGCCCTCCCGAGGCCGTGCAGGACCTGCTCTGACACGCGCTGCGGAATTTTGCAAAATTCCGGCGGCGATTTTTTCAAAAATCGCCTACAGCGTCCCGCCTTTTACCTGATACACGCCATATCGCCGATGTCCCGAGAGCGCGCAGCGCGGCAGGGTATCGGCGATTCAAGTTTAAGGCGGGGCGCTCTAAGCTGCCGCCCGTTCAAGCGCGGGATAGCGCAGCCCAAGGGTCACGGCCCGCGCCACGAAGGCAATCAGCATCGCTGCCCAGAGACCATGATTGCCGATGGCGGGCAGCAGCAGGGTCACCGCCCCCACGTAGATGCCGAAACTGATCGCCATCATGTTGCGCATGTCCCGAGACCGCGTGGCCCCGATAAAGACCCCGTCCAGCATGAAGGCCCCGCAGGCGATCAGGGGCAGGACAACGACATAGGGCAGAAAGACCCGCGCCATCTGCTGCACCTCCGGTGCCTTGACCATCAGGTCGATGATCTGCGGCCCGGCCAGCGCAAAAACCACCACGACCAGCGCCGAAGTGGCAAAGGCCCAGCCCATGCTCAGCATCGCGCTGCGGCGCAGGACAGCGCGCTGCCGCGCGCCCATGGCCTTGCCCACCAAAGCCTCTGCCGAAAAGGCGAAACCGTCCAGCCCGTAGGAGGTGATCATCAGGAAATGCAGCAGCACCTGATTGGCCGCCAGCGTCACATCACCCAACCCGGCCCCAAGAAACATGAAAGAGACAAACATCGCCTCCAGCAGCAGCGACCGGATCAGGATATCGGTGTTCAGCCGCACCATCTGAACCCATTTCAACCGGTTGAAAACCTGCAGCCAGTTGCGCCAGCCCGGTCCCCGGAAGGCCGCGCGGCAGAACCACAGACCAAGCATCGCCCCGGTCCATTCCGCGATGAAAGTGGCAAGGGCCACGCCCTGCACCCCCCATTCCAGCCCCAGCACGAACCACAGGTCCAGACCGATGTTCAGCCCGTTCATCACCAGCTGGATCACCAGCACCGCCCGGGTGCGCTCCTGTGCGATCAGCCATCCGGTGATGGCATAAAGCGCGATGGCCGCCGGGGCCGACCAGATGCGGATGGCCATATAGGACCGCGCAAGGCCCTCGACTTCCTCGGTGCCCGGAGAGACCAGGAAGGCCGCCCAGAACAGCGGCAGCTGCAGGGCCACCACGATCAGACCGGCCCCAAGGCCCACCAGCAACCCGCGCGTCAGCAGGGCGGCCACCTCGGCCTCGTCACCGTTGCCGGTTGCCTGCGCGGTCAATCCGGTGGTCCCCATGCGCAGGAACCCGAAGACCCAGTAGAAAGCGGAAAGGATGATCGCGCCCAGCCCCACCGCCCCCACCGGCGCGGCCAGCCCGATCTGTCCCACCACCCCGGTATCCACCGCCCCCAGCAGGGGCACGGTGGCGTTGGAGATGACGATGGGCAGCGCGATGTTCAGCACGCGCCGATGTGTGACCACATCGCGGGGCGCCAGCGCACCGGCCTTGATCGCGCGCACCTCGCCGTCGGAAATCGGATCTGTCACGTCACCCCTTGCGCTGCGGCATCACGAAATGGCCTGTCGCCTGGGCGAACATCCGTTCCCGGTTGTCCTGCCAGCCCTCGACGTGGACACTGGCATAGCGCCGCCCCGAGCGGTTGATCCGGGCGCGGGCATAGGCGTCGCGCGGCAGGCCGGAGCGCAGGTAGTCGACGGTGAAATCAATGGTCTTGGGCAGGCGCGGCAGATGCACATGGCTCAGATCGCTGACATCCAGCGCGCCGCTTTCCATATCCTCCCAGATAAAGGCCCAGCTCAGCGTGATGATCGCCGTGACCTCCAGAAACGCCGCTGTGGCACCGCCATGCAGCGCGGGCAGGATCGGATTGCCGATCAGATCGTCCTTGTAGGGCATGATCCCCGTCAGCTCATCGCCCCGGCGTTCAAAGGTGATGCCCATGAACTGCACATAGGGCACCCCCTCGACCAGGGCGCGCAAGACGGCATCGCGGCGCTGTTTGACGATCTGAACCGGTTCAGGTGCGGGACGCCGGGTCATTTGCGCCCCTCCACCGTGAAGGTCCCTGTGGCCATGGCCACGGGCGTCGCGCGGTCCTCGTCATGAGCGGTGGCGCGCACAAAGGCCACGGAGCGGGTGACATGGTAACAGGTGGCTTCGGTGGTGATCGTCTGCCCGGGCGTGGCGGCCCGCAGGTATTCGATGCGCAGATCAATGGTTGCGGTGCCCGCCGGATTGCTGGGATGGCTCATCACCGCAGCGCCGCAGGCCGTATCCATCAGCGCCGACACGGCGCCGCCGTGCACAACGCCTGTCTTGGGGTCACCGATCAGCCTCTCGGCATAGGGCATGGAAATGATCGCGGTTCCCATTTCCAGAGATTGCAGCTCCATCCCAAGCGCGCGCGCATGCGGCAAGGCGCGGATGAACTGGTTGGCTTGTTTCAATTTGTCCGTCATCGGCCCCTCTTTCGGGCACCGTTATCGGCTGGTGACACGCAAAGGACAAGACCACCTGTTGCGCTTGGCACGGCATCATCCTAGCTTGCGCTGCGGGAGATTGATGATGGCCGAAGAAAGACTGACCTTCAAACAGATGTGTGCACGGTTCGACGTCACACCACGCACGCTGCGTTACTATGAATACATCGAACTGCTGCAGCCGGAACGCGAAGGGCGGTCACGCTTTTACAGCCCCAGGGAATGCGCGCGGATGAAACTGATCCTGCGCGGCCGCAAGTTCGGTTTTTCCCTAGAGGGCATCCGGCAGTGGCTGCTGATCTACGAAAAGGAAGGAACCGAGGCGCAGATGCGCGCCTGGGTGACGGCCTCGGAGCGGCAACTCAAGGAACTGGCAGAGCAGCGCGCGCAACTGGATGAGGCCATGGCCGAATTGCAGCGCCTGCACGATGACACCGTCGGCGAGCTGGAAAAGAGAAGCGCTTAGGGTGAGGACCCATTAATCAAAGGTTTTCGACCCCTTGATCCGCGGCTCAGTCCCCGTCGGATCAGGTTTTGACCCCTTCATCCTGCAGGCGGTCGGCGGGCGCGATGACTTTTGCGATTCGGTCCATCTCTGCGGCGATCACGATCAATTCCGACACCAGCCCGCTGGAATGGGATGACGCCAGGTCGTAAGCAGCGTCTTCTACCAGCTTGGCCGCTTCCAACAGACGTTCACGGGGATCACATGTGGGAAGGGATTTCGCGGAATCGTTCATCTAGGAGCCTTTCGCAGTGCATGCTGCATGTGCAGCATAGCGCATGGACGGGTCAGATAGCCGTGGCAAACGCGCGGGTCACGTCACGCGAATGCGCTACACGATATCAAGTTCTTTAATTTGCAAAAGTCCCGACCCGAGCCCTTTGATGGCTGCGGTCGTGCGATCGTTAACATCCAATTTGTCAAATAGTCTGCGGCCTATGGTGTCAACCGTATGCCTTGAAATGCCCAGAATTTCGGCAATCACGCTGTTGCTTTTGCCCCGTGCCATCCAGCGCAGGATTTCCAGCTCCCTGGGGGAAAGATCGATGGTGCGCAGCGTGTCCTCTATCAGTTCGCAGAACCGAAGATGTGCGATCTGTGCCACGCATTGCATCTCGAAGGTGTTTTCGGGCCGGACCGTGACAACCGATTTTCCAAACCCGAGCCCGAAATAGGCGTTGCGCCCCTTCGGACCAAACACCGGAAGCGCGATCCCGTCGCCAAAGTCGGATGCCTTCCGCCGGCGTATGAAATCTGCTTCCTGTTCGGTCAGATTGGCGAGTTTCTCGATCTCGGACCACAGGAACGGCCGGGACAATCTGGCCGCAAGTCCGGGTATCGGGTCGATGACCTGCAGATTCGAGTCGATGTATTCGCAGATCCATTCTTCGGGGAATCCATCCTCGACAAAGCCCGTTCGCCCCCCCGGAAGGTCCTCGGCGTTGTCCAGATGATAGCTGACCATCTCTATGCCACAATTGTGGAAAAACGCGACAATGGTCCGCCAGAGGCTCGCGGCATCCGATGCAGCCGCGCAGTCCTTTACGAAACTCCTGACCGTTGTCTGGGACATAGATCCTCGCGATCCTTGCGCTATTCTACAAGATTTTGCGACATAAGTAGATTGAAAACTGCCGTCAAACCCCAATTTAACGGGGGCAAAGGCAGTTGCCCGGCATTGCAGCGGCTTGCCGCCTGTCCGGAAACGAAAGTGACGTGACGTATGACTTACGTAAACGTCAACCGCTGTTGTAAGAGACTTTCTGTATCCCCAGATCAAAATCAACGTGATGGTTTTCTGATGAGAGCAGAGATGATGACAACAGATACGCTGACCATTCGCCAGATGTGCGACACCTATGATGTCACCCCGCGCACTCTGCGTTTTTACGAGGCCAAGGAACTGCTTTTCCCGATCCGGGAAGGCCAGAAGCGCCTGTTCACCAAGCGGGACCGCGCGCGGCTGAAGCTGATCCTGCGCGGCAAGCGCTTTGGCTTCTCGCTGGAGGAAATCCGCCAGTTGCTGGACCTCTATCACATGGGCGACCAGCAGCAGACCCAGATCGCGCGGACCTATGAGATCGCGCGCGCCCGGCTTGCCGACATGGAAGCGCAGCGCGATGAGCTGAACGAGGCCATCGACGACCTGAAAGATCAGTTGAAATGGGGGGAAAAGATGATTGCCTCCATGACCCAATCCCGCAAGGCCGCCGAATAGGCGCCCTGCCCCACCGACACGCGTTTTAGGGAGAACCCCATGCCAAGCTACACCCCCCCCGTCAAAGACCTGCAATTCGTCCTGCACGATGTGCTGAACGTGACCGGCAGCAGCATCCCCGGCTATGATGAGCTGGAAGCCGATTTCACCTCTGCCATCCTCGAAGAAGCGGGCAAGCTGACCTCCGGCGTTCTGGCCCCGCTGAACGTGGTGGGCGACAAGGAAGGCTGCCGGCTGGAAAACGGCGTCGTCTATACGCCCAAGGGCTTCAAGGAAGCCTTCGAGCAGGTCAAGGAAGGCGGCTGGCCGGGTCTGGACATGCCGGAACAATACGGCGGGCAGAACATGCCCTATGTTGTGGGCACCGCAGTGGGCGAGATGTTCTCCTCTGCGAACCAGGCTTTCACCATGTATCAGGGTCTGACCCATGGTGCCGCCTCTGCCATCCTGGCGCATGGCACGGACGCGCAGAAAGACACCTATCTGCCGAAAATGGTCGCCTGCGACTGGACCGGCACGATGAACCTGACCGAACCGCATTGCGGCACCGACCTGGGCCTGATGCGCACCAAGGCGGCCCCGCAGGACGATGGCTCCTACAAGATCACCGGCCAGAAGATCTTCATCTCTTCCGGTGAACACGACATGGCCGAGAACATCATCCACCTGGTGCTGGCCAAGATCGAAGGCGGCCCGGAGGGGATCAAGGGCGTGTCGCTTTTCATCGTGCCGAAATTCATGGTGAACGAGGACGGTTCTCTGGGTGAACGCAACGGCGTTTCCGTCGGCTCCATCGAGGAAAAGATGGGCATCCACGGCAATTCCACCTGCGTGATGAACTATGACGGCGCCACCGGTTTCCTGCTGGGCGAGGAACACAAGGGCATGCGCGCCATGTTCACCATGATGAACGAGGCCCGTGTGGGCGTGGGCATGCAGGGTCTGGCGCAGGCCGAGGTCGCCTATCAGAACGCGCTGGAATACGCCAAGGACCGCCTGCAGGGCCGCGCGGTGACAGGTGCGCAAGCCCCCGACAAACCCGCCGATCCGCTGATCGTGCATCCCGACATCCGCCGCAGCCTGATGGATCAGAAAAGCTTTGCCGAGGGCGCGCGCGCCTTCATCCTCTGGGGCGCCACCATGATCGACGCGGCGCACCGCGCGGGCGACAAGGACGCGGACGGCCTCGTCTCGCTGCTGACGCCGGTGATCAAGGGCTTCCTGACCGATCAGGGTTACGACATGACCGTGAAGGCACAGCAGGTCTATGGCGGGCATGGCTATATCGAGGAATGGGGCATGTCGCAGTTCACCCGCGATGCCCGGATCGCGATGATCTATGAGGGGGCCAACGGCGTGCAGGCGCTTGACCTCGTGGGTCGCAAGCTGGCGCAGGACGGTGGCAAGCACGTCATGGCCTTCTTCGACATGGTGAAAGGTTTCATCAAGGAGAACGCCGGTCAGGACGCGGAATATGATGCGGGTTTCCTCGATCCGCTCAAGGCGGCCAGCAAGGACCTGCAACAGGCGGGCATGTACTTCATGCAGAACGGCATGAAGAACCCCAACAACGCGCTCGCCGGCTCCAATGATTTCATGCACATGTTCGGGCATGTCTGCCTCGGGCTGATGTGGGCGAAAATGGGCTTGGCAGCCAAGAAGGCGCTTGCGGAGGGCAAGGGTGACGCTTCATTCTACGAGACGAAACTGGCCACCGGGCGCTACTACATGGCGCGGCAACTGCCTGCCACGGCGCTGCACCTGACCCGCATCCAGTCCGGCGCGGATACGGTGATGGCACTGGAGGCCGCGAACTTCTGAACCCCGGTTTCGCCGCGAAACCTTGATTATTAACAAGAGGTTAAGATGCCGAAACGCTTCCGCCTGACCCGCCGCTTTCCCGTCGCCATGACGGAGGACGGGTACAGGCGGCTGAAGAAATTCAGCAACGAGGCGGGGCTTGACGAGGGCGAGGCGCTTTCATTCCTGTTCGAGAACTTCGGCAGCGTGATCAACGAGGAAAACCTGATCGCGCGGCTGAGGCTCTTCAACGCCGAACTCGACGACCGCAAGCGCTGAGCCGACAAGACAGACCTGGGGAGGGATCATGAACGACATGAGCACGACATCATCCAACTGGATGACGGACGAACACAGGATGATCGCGGATATGGCCGCGTCCTTCATCACCACCGAATGGGCCCCGAAGTTCGAGAAGTGGCGCAAGCAGGGCGAGATGGACCGCGAGACCTGGGCGCAGGCGGGCGAACTGGGCCTGCTCTGCCCCTCCATCCCCGAGGAATACGGCGGCGCGGGGGGCGACTTCGGCCATGAGGCGGCGATCCTGATCGAAAGCGCCCGGGCCAATCTGGCCAGCTGGGGCAATGGCATCCACTCCGGCATCGTGGCGCATTACATCCTGGCCTATGGCACCGAAGAACAAAAGAAACGCTGGCTGCCCAGGATGGTCTCGGGCGAGATGGTGGGCGCGCTGGCGATGACCGAACCCTCCGCCGGGTCCGACGTGCAGCGGATCAAGACCAAGGCGATCCGCGACGGCAACGCCTATCGGTTGTCGGGGCAAAAGACCTTCATCACCAATGGCCAGCATGCCAATCTGATCATCGTCGCGGCCAAGACGGACCCGAAGGAAGGTTCCAAAGGGGTCTCGCTGGTGGTGCTTGAAACCGAGGGCGCAGCGGGGTTCCAGCGCGGCCGCAACCTGGAAAAGATCGGCAAACATGCCTCGGATACCTCCGAACTCTTCTTCGACAACGTGGAAATCCCACCCGAGAACATCCTGGGCCAGGAAGAGGGCAAGGGCTTTTACCAGATGATGCAGCAGCTTCCGCAGGAGCGGCTGATCATCGGCTGCGAGGCTGTGGGGTCGATGGAGGGGGCCGTCGATCTGACGATCAGATATTGCAAGGAGCGCGAAGCCTTTGGCGGGCCGCTGACCCAGTTCCAGAACACCCGGTTCAAACTGGCGGAATGCAAGACCAAGGCCGCCGTGGGGCGGGCCTTTCTTGACACCTGCATCGCGGAACACCTGCGCGGTGAACTGACCGTGGACCGCGCGGCGATGGCCAAATACTGGCTGACCGACACCCAGGGCGAGGTGCTGGACGAATGCCTGCAACTGCATGGCGGCTACGGCTTCATGCAGGAATACGCGATTGGCGAAATGTGGACCGACGCCCGCATCCAGCGCATCTATGGCGGCACCAACGAAATCATGAAGGAGCTGATCGCGCGGGCGCTCTGACGCGCGGGCCCCTGCTCTTTTTGGTCATAAATATTCCCACGGGGGTCCGGGGGTGTGAAACCCCCGGTCCGGCCCCAGATACAGGAGAGACAGCAGATGACGATCAAACTCCATTGCTTTGGCGAATCGGGCCACAGCTACAAGGCCGCGCTGGCGCTGGAACTGTCCGGCCTCGACTGGGAACCGGTCAAGGTGGACTTCTTTGGCGGCCAGGGCCACTCGCCCGAATTCCGCAATGATCTCAACATCATGGGTGAGGCGCCGGTGATGATCGACGGCGATGTCCGGCTGACCCAATCCGGCGTGATCCAGGATTACATCTCCGAGAAAACCGGCAAGTTCGGTGGCCGCGACGCGGCAGAACGGCGCGAGATCCTGCGCTGGGTGCTGTGGGACAACCACAAGCTCAGCTCGCAGGCCGGGATGACCCGGTTCCTGATGAACTTCCTGCCCGAGGACAAGCGCCCGGCAGAAGTCATCGGTTTCATGCTTGGCCGTCTCAAGGCTGCTTATGCGGTGCTTGACGCACATCTGGCGGGCCGCGACTGGATCGTGGGCGACGGCGTGTCCAATGCCGACCTGACCTGCTGCGGCTACCTCTATTACCCCGAGCCCTTCGGCTTTGACCGCTCTGCCTGGCCCAACATCGACGCGTGGCTGACGCGTCTGTCCGAACAACCGGGCTGGAAAGCCCCCTACGACCTGATGCCCGGCAGCCCCGCTGACCGCGCCTGAGAAAGGAAGATACCACCATGACCGAAGCCTATATCTATGACGCCCTGCGCACCCCCCGTGGCAAGGGCCGCAAGGACGGCGCGCTGCACGAGGTCACGGCCCTGCGCCTGTCCTCCCAGACGCTGAACGCCGTCAAGGAGCGCAACAACCTCGATGGCCATGCCGTGGAGGACGTGATCTGGGGCAATGTGACCCAGGTGATGGAACAGGGCGGCTGTCTGGCACGCACTGCCGTGCTGGCATCCGACCTGGATGAGCGTATTCCCGGCCTCGCCATCAACCGGTTCTGCGCCAGCGGGATGGAGGCGGTGAACCTGGCCGCCAACCAGATCAGGGGCGGTGCCGGCATGGGCTATATCGCGGGCGGCGTCGAAATGATGGGCCGTGTGGCGATGGGCAGCGACGGGGCGGCGATTGCCGTCGATCCTTCCATCGCGATGGAGGGCTATTTTGTCCCGCAGGGCATTTCCGCCGACATCATCGCCACCGAATACGGGTTTTCGCGCGATGACGCCGACCAGCTGGCGATTGCCAGCCAGCAGCGCGCGGCAAAGGCCTGGAAAGAGGGGCGTTTCGACAATTCCGTCATCACCATCCGCGACCAGAACGGGCTGACCATCCTGGACCGCGACGAATACATGCGCCCGGAAACCGACATGCAGAGCCTCGGCAGCCTGAACCCCGCGTTCCAGGCCATGGGCGAGGTCATGCCCGGTTTCGACAAGGTCGCGATGCTGAAGTATCCGCATCTGGAAAAGATCAACCACATCCACCACGCCGGGAATTCTTCGGGCATCGTGGACGGTGCGGCGGCCGTGCTGATCGGCAACAGGGAATTCGGCGAGAAATACGGGCTGAAGCCCCGCGCCCGCATCCGCGCCACCGCCAAGATCGGCACCGACCCCACCATCATGCTGACCGGCCCGGTTCCGGTGACCGAAAAGATCCTCAAGGACAACGGCATGACCATCGGCGACATCGACCTTTTCGAGGTGAACGAAGCCTTCGCCTCGGTCGTGCTGCGCTTCATGCAGGCCTTTGACGTGGATCACGACAAGGTCAACGTGAACGGCGGGGCCATCGCCATGGGTCACCCGCTGGGGGCCACCGGCGCGATGATCATCGGCACCCTGCTGGACGAGCTGGAGCGCAGCGACAAGCAGGTGGGTCTGGCCACGCTCTGCATTGCCTCCGGCATGGGCGCCGCCACCATCATCGAGCGGGTGTGACATGATCCTGCGCGCAGGCAGCGTTCCCGGGACCGAAGCCCAGTCGGGCTATCCCGACCCCTTCAACCTGGGGCGGGGGTTCCTCAGCTATCTCAACTTCGGCGATGCCGGCGGGCTGACCCAGTTCGGCGTCGCGCTGGAGACCCTGCTTCCGGGCAAGCAATCCTCGCAGATGCACTGGCACGAGAAGGAAGACGAATTCCTGTACCTGCTGTCCGGTGCGCTGACCGTGGTCGAGGACGGCAAGGAAACCGCGCTGCAACCGGGCGACGCCTGCTGCTGGAAGGCGGGCGACCGCACCGCGCATTGCCTGCGCAACCACAGCGATGAACCCGCAACCTATCTGATTGTCGGCACCCGTGCCGAAGACGACATCTGCCATTATCCCGATCTGGACCTGCTGGCGACGCCGCAGGGTTTCACCCATCTCGATGGCACCCCATACCCCAAAAAGGGAGAGACCAAATGACCGATTTCACCATGAAGACTGACGCCGACGGCGTTGCCATCATCACCTGGGACGTGCCCGGCAAATCCATGAACGTGATGTCCATCGACGGGCTGAGCGAGTTGGACGCGCTGATCGACACCGCCCTGGCCGACGACGCCGTGAAGGGCATCGTGATCACCTCCGGCAAGGAAGGCTCCTTTGCCGGCGGCATGGACCTGAACCTGCTGGCCAAGATGAAGCAGGACGCGGGCGATGACCCGGCGAAGGGCCTGTTTGAGGGCACGATGAAAATGCATGCCCTGCTGCGCAAGATCGAACGCGCGGGCATGGACCCCAAGAAATTGACGGGGGGCAAACCCATCGCCGCCGCCCTGCCCGGCACGGCTGCGGGCATCGGGCTGGAGCTGCCGCTGGCCACCCACCGCATCTTTGCCGCCAACAACCCCAAGGCGCGCATCGGCCTGCCGGAAATCATGGTCGGCATCTTCCCCGGTGCCGGCGGCACCACCCGTGTCTCGCGCAAGCTGGGCGCGATGGCCGCCTCCCCCTTCCTGCTGGAAGGCAAGATGGTCGCCCCCGAGGCTGCCGTGAAGGCGGGCCTGATCGACGAGGTCGCCGATGACCCGGTGGCCGCGGCCAGAGAATGGGTGCTGAATGCCAAGGATGCCGATCTGGTCAAGCCCTGGGATGCCAAGGGGTACAAGATGCCCGGCGGCGCGCCCTATCACCCGGCGGGTTTCATGACCTTCGTGGGCGCTTCCGCCATGGTCAATGCCAATACCAAGGGCGTCTATCCCGCCGCCAAGGCGCTGCTGTCGGCGGTTTACGAGGGCGCGCTGGTCGATTTCGATACCGCGCTGAAGATCGAGGCGCGCTGGTTCACTTCCGTTCTGATGAACCCTTCGTCCTCGGCGATGATCCGGTCGCTGTTCCTGAACAAGGAAGCGCTGGAGAAAGGTGCTGTGCGCCCCGAAGGCGTTGCGGACCAGCGGGTGAAGAAGCTGGGCGTGCTGGGTGCGGGCATGATGGGTGCGGGCATCGCACTGGTCTCTGCACAGGCGGGGATCGAGGTGGTGCTGATCGACCGCGATCAGGAAGCCGCCGACAAGGGCAAGGGGTATGCCGCCTCCTATTTCGACAAGGGCATCGCGCGCCGCAAATCCACGCCGGAGAAGAAGGAAGCCGCCCTTGGCCTGATCACCGCCACACCGGATCTGGAGCAGCTCAAGGGTTGTGACCTGATCATCGAAGCGGTGTTCGAGGATCCATCGGTGAAGGCCGAGATGACCCGGAAGGTCGAGGCCGTGATCCCGGAGGATTGCATCTTTGCCTCCAACACCTCGACCCTGCCGATCACCGGGCTGGCGAAGGCATCGAGCCGCCCTGAGCAGTTCATCGGCATCCACTTCTTCAGCCCCGTGGAACGCATGGCGCTGGTGGAGATCATCAAGGGCGAAAAGACCGGCGACCGTGCGGTGGCCAAATCGCTCGACTATGTGCGCCAGATCCGCAAGACCCCGATCGTGGTCAACGACGCGCGGTTCTTCTATGCCAACCGCTGCATCATCCCCTATGGCGGCGAGGCGAACCGCATGATCACCGAGGGCGTGGCCCCCGTGCTGATCGACAACGCCGCGCAATTGCTGGGCTTCCCCGTGGGGCCAGTGCAGCTGGGCGATGAAACTTCTGTCGATCTGGCGACCAAGATCATGCGCGCCACCAAGGCGGCCATGGGCAACGAATACCCCGCCTCCGAGGCCGACGACCTGATCGTCTGGATGGAAGACCTGGGCCGTCTGGGCCGCAAGGCCAAGGCGGGCTATTTCGACTATGACGAAAAGGGCAAGCGCCTGGGCTATTGGAAGGGCATCCACGACAAATACCCGTTGGCCGAGGAACAGCCTGACTTGCAGGAAATCCAGGACCGGCTGATGTTCGTGCAGGTGCTGGAAGCCGTGCGCGCGCTGGAGGAAGGCGTGCTGATGGACATCCGCGAGGGTGACGTGGGCGCGATCCTGGGCTGGGGCTTTGCCCCCTGGTCGGGCGGGCCGTTCTCCTGGCTGGACATGATCGGCACACCCTATGCGGCGGAACGCTGCGACCAGCTGGAGGCCAAGTTCGGCCCCCGCTTCAAATGCCCCGACCTGCTGCGCGAGATGGCCGAGAAGAACCAGACCTTCTATGGCCGCTTCGGGCCAAAGGCTGAGGCGGCGGCCTGACCGCC
Organism: Sulfitobacter sp. PR48; assembly: GCF_028807335.1. NCBI lineage: Bacteria > Pseudomonadati > Pseudomonadota > Alphaproteobacteria > Rhodobacterales > Roseobacteraceae > Sulfitobacter > Sulfitobacter sp. PR48. Next base: position 49,646 of record NZ_JARAMM010000003.1, read on the forward strand.
CTTCGTATCTGATCGGAAAGGGGCGCTTCGGCGCCCTTTTTCATGTCCTGCCAAAAGGCTGCGACAATGCATCGTGCGGCATCCGGCCGCTTTATCCTAGTTTTTTCCTCGGATACTATTTCCTTATCAATTCGCTCGGGTATAAAAGGGGCCAGCCAGCCCTTACCAACCTGCCGTCAACAGGTGGACGGCAGACCCAGATACCAAAAGGACATTCCGATGAAACGTTCCACACTTCTTTCCACCGTTGCTTTGCTGATCTGCGCCACTCCGGCTCTGGCTGTCGAGAAGGCCGAGGTGATCGAGACCTATGCCGATATTGCAGCGGCGAAATACGCGGACAGTTTGACCACCGCCCAGCGCCTGCAGGAGGCTGTTGCCAGCTTTCTGGACGCCCCCTCGGCGATGGGCCTGACCCGGGCGCGGCAGGCCTGGCTGGCAGCGCGGGTGCCCTATCAGCAATCCGAGGTCTACCGTTTCGGCAATGCCATCGTCGACGACTGGGAAGGCAAGGTGAATGCCTGGCCGCTGGATGAAGGTCTGATCGATTACGTCGATGCCAGCTATGGCGGGCCATCGGACGAAAACGGGCTGGCCGCGCTGAACGTCATCGCGAACCCGACCTTCACCCTGTCCGGGACCGAAGTGGATGCCAGCACCATCACCCCCGAACTGCTGGGCGAAACCCTGCACGAGGCCGACGGGATCGAGGCCAATGTGGCCACCGGCTACCACGCCATCGAATTCCTGCTTTGGGGTCAGGACCTGAACGGCCATGACGCGGGTGCCGGCAACCGCCCCTGGACCGATTATGCGATGGGCGAAGATTGCACCAATGGCAATTGCGCCCGACGCGCCGACTATCTGGTTGCCGCCACCGACCTGCTGGTCTCGGATCTGGAGTGGATGGCCGCACAATGGGCCGATGGCGGCGCCGCCAGGACCGCGCTGCTGGAAGACGAGAACGCAGGGCTTGCCGCGATGCTGACCGGCATGGGCTCGTTGTCTTATGGCGAGCAGGCGGGCGAGCGGATGCGCCTTGGCCTGATGCTGAACGACCCCGAAGAAGAGCATGACTGCTTTTCCGACAACACCCACAACAGCCATTACTACGACGGGCTTGGCGTGCAGAGCACCTATCTGGGTGAATATGTCAGTGTTGACGGCACGCTGGTCTCCGGCCCCTCGCTCTCCGATCTGGTCGCAGAGACCGACCCGGCGCTGGACACAGAAATGCGCGAAAAGCTGAGCACAACGATGCTGGCGCTGGGGCGGATCAAGACCGCGGCCGAAGCCGGTTTTGCCTATGACCAGATGCTGGAGCGCGGCAATGCAGGCGGCGAGGCGCTGATCATGGGCGGGGTCAACGGGCTGATCGACCAGACCCGCACGATCGAACGCGTGGTCAAGGTTCTGGGGCTCGATCAGGTCGCCTTTGAAGGTTCCGACAGTCTGGACAATCCCAACGCCGTCTTCCAATAAGCAAACCGGATCAGCCAGCCTTACTGCCAGCCAGGTCTCAAATTCTCACAGGACAATAACAATGAAGAAACAGACACACCTTGCGGGGCTTTGCGGCCTCGCGGTGCTTTGTGGCCATGCGGCACAGGCTCAGGACGCAGGTTTCACCTGGGAAGCCGAAATCGAAATCGGCGTTGACAGCACGGTCAGCTCGGATGATCCGACGGCGGAATTCAGCGATCTCTACCTCAGCATCGAGGCCGCGTTCGAGGCGGCGATCACCGACCGCATCACCGCCTTCGGCGGGCTGACGCTGGAATCCGTCACAGACCCCACCGACGACCGCAGCTTCGATGACCTGGGGCTTTACGTCAATGAACTGGGCCTGCGCTTTGCCTTTGGTGAAACGCTGGTCTCCGTCGGCAAGCTGAGCCCGGTTTTCGGCGTGGCCTGGGACGATGCACCGGGATATTACGGCACCTCGCTTTCGGGCGATTACGAGCTGGCCGAGATGATCGGCCTGACCGTCGATACGCCTCTTGGCGCGGATGGCACCCTGTCCCTTGCGGTGTTTTATGCCGACAACAGTGTTCTGAGCGACAGCATCGGCAACCGGCGCGGGCGCAATTCGGTGGCGGCGGGCGGCGTCGGCAACACCGGCAAGCTGAACAACATCGCGCTGCAATTCAGCCGGGAATTCGGCGCCACCACCGCATGGGTCGGCGCACGCCACCTGGCAGCGGGCACGGGCGATGTCTCGGATGAAAACGGCGTTGTGGCCGGGCTGGCCCATGATTTCGGCAATGGCTGGGACATGATCGGCGAAATGGCCCATTTCAGTGGCGCGGGCGGCACGGCTGCGGATGCAACCTACAGCACCCTCGGCGCGACATATGAGCTGGACCAATGGTCATTCTCGGGCACGGGAACGGTGGTGAACACCAGCGGCGCAGGCCGTGACAAGATGCTCGCCCTTGGGATAGACCGGCAGATAACCGACAACAGCGAGATCAACTTTGGCCTGGCCCGCTTTGACGTGGGCGGTGTAAAATCGACAGCGGTCGGCCTGGCGGCTGTCGTATCTTTCTAAAGGAGCCGTCATGACAGCCAGCCAAAAGCCTGCCGCCACAGCGCGACGGGACCGGCCCGCCAGCATGTCACACCGGAAAGGTAAAATCTCCTGCGCCCTGGTGCCGCTGATCCTGGTGATGGGATCGGCGGCGCTGGCGCAGGAGGCGCCGGTGCTGGATGACAACCATCTGAATGTGATCCCCCGCACCGCCGCGGAGGCCGCGCGCATCGCGGCGGTGCTGGCGCCGCCCGCCGATTTCACATCCCCCGAACAATTCGAACAGCTTTCTGCCGGGGCCGCCACTGTGCGGGCGCGCAAGTCGGCGGATGCCTTTTCCCAGCCCTCCGGCAACATCAGTTTCGAGGATGAGCTGACCTTCAAGGTGGGCAACGGCCTGTTTCGCAAGCTCTGGGTTTCTGCCCCCTCCTCCACGCTGGCCTCTGACGGGCTGGGGCCGCTTTACAACGCGCGGTCCTGCCAGCGCTGCCACATCAAGGACGGGCGTGGCCATCCGCCCGAGGCGCAGGACGACAATGCGATCTCCATGTTCCTGCGGGTGTCAATCCCCGGAGACGAGAGCGACGCCATCGACGAGATCGAAGGCTATATCGCCAGCCGTCCCGACCCCACCTATGGCACGCAGTTGCAGGATTTTGCCGTGCAGGGGCATGCCGCTGAATACCGCCTTGATATCACGTACAAAGAAGAACCTGTCACGCTGGCCGACGGGACCGAGGTATCGCTCAGGCATCCCACCTACGGGGCGGCCGATCTGGGCTATGGCCCGCTGCATCCCGACGCCATGCTGAGCCCGCGCGTCGCGCCGCAGATGATCGGCATGGGCCTGCTCGAAGCGATCCCCGCCGCCGATATCCTTGCCCTGGCGGACCCGGATGATGCGGATGGTGACGGCATTTCGGGCCGGGCCAATATCGTCTGGTCCAAGGCGCTGGACAGGCCCATGCTGGGGCGCTTCGGCCTGAAGGCGGGCAACCCGTCGGTGCTGGAACAATCGGCCGGGGCCTTTGCCGGGGACATCGGCATATCGAACCCCCTGTTCACGGCGGGTTCTGGTGAATGCACCGATCTGCAGGCCGATTGCCTGGCCGCGATCCATGGTGACGGCGATGCGCGCGGCACCGAGATCGACGCCGAGGGGCTGGATCTGGTGACCTTCTACAGCCGCAACCTGGGCGTGCCGGAGCGCCGCAACCCGGGCGATCCGCAGGTGTTGCAGGGCAAGAAGGTGTTTTATGAGACCGGCTGCACCTCCTGCCACCAGCCCAAGTTCGTGACCAACCGGCTCGAAGATCAGCCGGAGCAGTCTTTCCAGCTGATCTGGCCCTATACCGACCTGTTGCTGCATGACATGGGCCCCGGTCTGGCGGACAACCGCCCCGAGGCACGGGCCAGCGGAACGGAGTGGCGGACGCCGCCGCTTTGGGGTATCGGTCTGACGGAACAGGTCAGTGGCCACAGCTATTTCCTGCACGACGGGCGGGCTCGGTCCCTGCTGGAGGCGATCCTTTGGCATGGCGGCGAGGCGCAGGCCCAGCGCGATGCGGTCATCGACCTGCCGACTGCCGAGCGCGAGGCGCTGATCACCTATCTGGAGAGCCTATGACCAGATTTTTCCTGAGCCTGATTGTTGCATTGATGCCCTTTGCCGCTGTGGCACAGGATGCCACGGCCAAGATCACCGATGTGGTCACGCATCACATCCTGCCGCGGTTTGACGCGCTGTCGGAGAATGCCGGGCGGCTGGCCGAGGTGGCCGGGAACGACTGCGCGCCCACTTCGCGGGAACTGCGCGACGCTTATGGCGTGGCGTTTGACAGCTGGGTCAGCGCCAGCCACCTGCGTTTCGGCCCGACCGAAGTTGGCGACCGGGCCTTTGCGCTGGCCTTCTGGCCCGACAGCCGGGGCGCGACCCCGCGTGCGCTGGCCGGTCTGATGGCAGAACGCGATGCGATCATCGACAGCGCCGAGGGCTTTGCACAGGTTTCCATCGCGGCACGGGGGTTCTACGGGCTGGAATACCTGCTTTATGATCCGGAGCTGACCGATGCTGCCGATCCCGCCTACCTGTGCGATCTGATCCGCGCGGTCACCGCCGATATCGCCGCAACGGCCGGGACCATCCGCGCGGAATGGCACGAGAGCTATGCGCCCGGGATGCTGAACCCCGGCCCGAATGGCACCTACCGCAGCGAAGACGAGGTGTTGCAGCAGCTTTTCACCGCGCTGACCACGGGGCTTGAGTTCACCGCAGAGACGCGTCTGGGGCGCCCGCTGGGCACCTTTGACCGCCCCCGGCCCAGGCGGGCGGAGGCCTGGCGCTCTGATCGGTCGGCGCGCCACGTGGGCCTGAGCCTGACCGCCCTGCGCGATCTGGCGGAACGTCTGGCCGCCGGTCACCCGCAGGTCGCCGCCGGGCTGGACCACGCCTTTGCCAAGGCCGTTGATCATCTGGCGACTTTGGACGATCCGGTCTTTGCCGGGGTGGCCCAGCCGCAACGCCGGTTGAAGGTGGAAGTGCTCCAGCAGGATGTCGAAGCCATCCGCGCCCTCGCCCGCAGCGCACTGGGGCCGACGCTGGGCGTGGCCGCGGGCTTCAACTCGCTGGATGGCGACTGAAGTGTCCGGGGCCCCGCAGCGCGGACGCCGACAGTTTCTGGGCGGGCTGATTGCCGCCGGGGTGCTGCCCGTCCCCAGCTGGGCCGATGCGGGATCCCCCGCCTATCTGGCCGCAGGCGCGCGGGCGGACGGGACCTATCTGCTGTGCGGTATCGCGGCGGACCTGTCGGTGCTGTTCGAAATTCCCCTGCCTGCCCGTGGCCATGCCGCAGCCGCCCATCCGACGCGACCGCAGGCGGTGGCCTTTGCCCGCAGGCCCGGCACTTTCGCGGTGGTGATCGACTGTGCGACGGGGCGGCAACAGGCCCGGCTGACCTGCCCCGACGGGCGGCATTTCTACGGCCATGGGGTGTTTTCGGCGGGGGGCGAATGGCTGTTCACCACCGAGAATGACTTTGAGGCCGGTGCAGGGCGCATCGGCATCTGGGACGTTGCCGCAGGCTACAGGCGCCGGGGCGAGATCAGCAGCGGCGGGATCGGCCCGCATGACATCAAGCGGCTGCCGGGGACGGACATTCTGGTGGTGGCGAATGGTGGCATCGACACCCATCCCGACACCGGAAGGACCAAGCTGAACATCCCCACGATGGCCCCGAACCTGAGCTATATCGACCAGGGCAAGATCGTCGAGCAGGCCGCCCTGCCCCATGCCCAGCACAAGAATTCGATCCGGCATCTTGCGGTTGGCCCGGGCGGCGATGTCGCCTTTGGCATGCAATGGCAGGGCGAAGAGCCGGTGGAAGCACTGGTGGGCAGGCACCGGAGGGGCGGGCAGATCGCCCTCTTCGACGCCCCGCCCGAGGCGGTGCGCGAGATGGAGGGCTATATCGGCAGTATCGCCATTTCGCCGGACGGGGCCCGGGTTGCCGTCACCTCGCCCCGTGGCAACCGGGTGCAGATCTTTGACACGGGCACCATGGCCCTGTCGCAGGTCATCTCCCTGAACGACGTCTGTGGCGTGGCCCCGGCGGAGGGTGGTTTTACCGTGACCACAGGTGCCGGAGAGCTGCGGTGCCTGCGCGGGTCGGGCGAGGCCAGGGCAAAAGCCGATCTGATGTGGGACAATCACCTGATCCCGGTCTAGAGCCTGTGACGAAACACCCGAAAAACCATGCACCACGTAGCGCGCTGAAATCACTGATTTCAGGCAGCGTTACGTGAGTAAGGTTTTCGCATGACGCCGTGAGACATCACGCGAAACGCCTTGGCGCATCATTCCGCAAGGGACGACATGTCATACATGGCATGTCAAAAATGACAGGTCTTGTATGACATGTCTGCAATTGCTTGGAGCAGGGAGCAGGGAGCAGACGGCAAATGTGGAAAGCGCAACGCGCATCGCCTGTGGTTTCGACGATGACCTGAGTGGCCTGAGGTTCAGGCACCGGCCAAAATTTGGGTTGTCCGGAGCCATTCTTGCCTCCCGGAATATGCCTGCCCCCGTGAAATGCAAAAAGGGGCCGCGGCTCTCACCTCGCGGCCCCTTTGCTGACATGGGGATGTCTGCTTGTCTCTCCGCGGCCCCCTCCAGATGGGCCACGCCGGTCAGATCAACAGGGTGCGGCAGAACTGCCACCACGACCGCCTGTGGCCAGCATCCGGTCTTCCATGGTCAGGCATGCGGCCAGAAACGCCGCATCGCTCAGCCCCAGAACGTCATAGACGGGGGCGGTGCCGTCCAGCAGATTTTCCAGCACCATCCGCGCCACCGGGCAATGGATCAAGGCGCCGCCCTCGGCATAGATGACCTGTTCATCGGCAAAGGAGATCACCACCAGCTCCACCATTTCCTGAGGTGCCGCACGGTGGATGCCGCGCACCCCTACCAGCGCCTGCGCCGGGACAAGGGCAAAGGGATCGCCATAGATATCGGCGGCCGCATCGCTTTCCACCAGCACCCCCTGATCGGCCAGCAGGGTCAGTTCGGCACGGTTGTCCAGCGCACCGGCAGGCACGATGACCGGCCAGAGGGCCGGGTTCGTATCGGGGGCGTCGATCCACATCATGACGCGGCGCAGTTCGGTGATCTGCTGCATGCCATGGTCAAAGGTCAGGACGGAATCGCCAACCGCCAGCGCTTCGACAGCGCGCCAGCCCAGGTTTGACGCCACCCGCGTGCCCGCCATCAGACCGTTTGTCAGTGTCGCAAGACCGCCGTCATAGGCGCCCGTCATCTCGGGCGTTCGGCGGTTCATTTCTTTTGTCTTCCATCCAAACATTTCATCCATCCCCATGGTGACACGCCGTGGCAGGGCGCTGGTGCAGTTGATGGCACCAAGTGGGGTGATTCCCATGTCCGGTACGGGACCGGAAAGCGGCGGAAATCTGGCATTGTCCCCGGTTCCGGCGACAATACCGCTGATTTCGGGGGAATTGAGTGGCGCAAAGATGGCAATCCTGCGGAATAGGTGACCACCGCCAGCGCGGTTCAGGGAAACCGGTAGCCGAAGCGCGCGATGTCCCCGGCGCAGCAGCGCGCGACGATCTCGCGCAGGTCCGGGGTGTAGAGACTTTGACAGGTTTCCGTCCGCGCGGATGTGTTGACATGCGGCAGCTCCAGCCGAAAGCCCAGATGATCCCAGAGCGGTGCCGCATCCGCCTCCAGATGCTCCAGCCGGATATAGGCGCTGCAGCGTTCCACGCCGGTCACATCGCGCATGTAACGGGTGGCGGGCCAGTCCCGCAGGCTGGACTGCAGTGCCGCGTCGGAGAGGAAACCTGCGAAATCCGTCGATTTTGCCAGATGCACGGCGGGGTGGTCGAATGCCTGCTCGCGCAGCCAGTGGTAATAGCTGACCACGCGGTCCCAGGGGTTGCGCACCAGGGTAAAGGTGAACATTTCCGCGATCTCCCCGGGGGTGATCAGCCCGTCGATATCCGCAAGCGTGCTGTGTTTCCACAAACGGCCCGCCGCCTGCACCCCTTTCAGACGCCGCCGCCGCTTTGCCGCCTTGGGCGTGTCGCCCAGCATGATGTCGTCTTTCATCGCCCGCGCCTCCAGCGCCAGCGCCATGGAGGTGCCGCCCGTCTTGGGGCTGTGGACAAAGATATAGGACCGTCCCCGGCTGATGATCACGGGGCTTCACCCGCAGGCGCGCGCCCCGCCGATACCGGCGTGTCGGAGCGCAGCGCGATGATGCTGCCCGCACAGGCAATCAGCGCCATGCCCGCCAGCGCCAGCGGCGGTACCGCCTGACCCCAGAGCATCCAGGCCCAGAAACTGGCAAAGACCAGCAGCGAATATTCAAAGACCGCGACATGGCTTGCCTCGCCGATCAGGTAACCGCGCACGATCAGCGCAATGCCGATCAGCGAGCCGACCGCCTGCACCGCGAACCAGAACAGCATCGGTGCGTCCAGCGGCCCCCAGGACCGCAGGACAAAACCCGCATGCCCCTCGGGCGCGCCAGTGCCGGGGATGAGCGCCATGCCGATCAGGCCGAATATCCCCAGGACACCAAAGAAGCCGGCGCTGAGCGTCAGGGTGCTTTCGCCTTCGCACCAGGCGCGGGTGGCCACGGCGCCCACGGCATAAAGCAAGCCCGCAAGGATCGGCGCGAAGGCCACCCAGTCGAGCGCCGAAGGATCGGGGCGGATCACCAGAAGCGCCCCGGCAAAGCCGATGCCCACGGCGCACCAGCGGTAGGGGCCGACCTGCTTGCCCTGGAACAGGACCGAGATCAGCACCACAAAGAGCGGCGAGGTGAACAACCCGGCCACCACCACCCCGATGGGCAGCACCGACAGGCAGCCGAAGTAGATCAGCATTGCGCCCCCCTGAAACAGGCTGCGCCCGAGCACCGCCCAGGGCCGTTTCGGCCGCAGGCTGCCAAAGCCCAGGGCAACCACCGCCCCAAGTATGGCAACCGCCATCAGCGACCGGACAAAGTGGAATTGCCAGAGCGAGCCGCGCTCGGAGATAAAGGGGACGAAATTATCCGTCAGACCCAATGTCGCCATGCCGCCCAAGACCGAAACTGCCGCCAAACCCGGCCTGATGCTCTGATTGCTCACCCGATACCCCTTTTTTTCACCTTTCCAAAGTCGCCCTCGCACCGCAATACTCAATCCGCCGAAGCGTACCAGCAGGGAGGATGCAAATGGGTTGGATGCAGGACGAAACGGGGCTTGAAAAATGCCCTGCCAATTATGTGCCGTTGACCCCCCTGTCGCATCTGCAGCGCGCGGCCGATGTTTTTGCCAGCCGCCTGGCCGTGGTCTATGGCGATCACCGGGTGACCTATGCGCAGTATCACGCGCGCTGCTCGCGTCTGGCCTCGGCCCTTGCCGCGCACGGCATCCGTCCCGGTGACGTGGTGGCAACACTGCTGCCCAATACCCCGGCACAGGCAGAGGCGCATTTCGGCGTGCCCGCCTGCGGCGCGGTGTTGAACACGATCAACACGCGGCTGGATCTGGGCACGGTGAGCTATATCCTGGCCCATGGCGGCGCAAAGCTGGCGCTGGTGGATACGGAATTCGTGCCGCTGGTGGAGGCCGCGCGGGAGCAATTGCCGCAGAGCGACCTGCAGATCGTCGAAGTGACCGATGTGTCGGCGGGCCCCGCGACCGGGCGGCATCCGGTTTATGAGGATTTCCTGGCCCAGGGCGATGCGGATTTCGCCTGGCAGATGCCGCAGGATGAATGGGAAAGCCTGGCGCTGAACTATACCTCCGGCACCACCGGGCGGCCCAAGGGGGTCGTCTATCATCACCGCGGCGCCTATCTGATGACCATGGGCACGGTGATTTCCTGGCGCATGGTGCTGCATCCGATCTACATGCAGATCGTTCCGCTGTTTCACTGCAACGGCTGGAACCACACCTGGATGATGCCCCTGATCGGCGGCACGCTGGTCTGCAGCCGCGACATCACCGCCAAGGCCATTTATGACGCCATCGCGGATGAGGGCGTGACCCATTTTGGCGGCGCGCCCATCGTGTTGAACATGATCGTCAATGCGAAAGCCGAAGACCGCCGCGACTTTGACCACGAGGTCGAGGTCTTTACCGCCGGTGCGCCGCCCGCCCCCGCGACCCTGTCCAAGATCGAGAAGCTGGGCTTCAATGTCACCCAGGTTTACGGGCTGACCGAAACCTATGGCCATGTGACCGAATGCCTGTGGCGGGCCGAGGATTGGGAGGCGCTGGATCAATCCGCCCGTGCCGCGATCAAGGCCCGGCAGGGGGTCGCCATGCCGATGATGGAGCATATCACGGTGATGGACCCGCAGATGGCCCAGATTCCGAAGGATGGCAGCACCCAGGGCGAGATCATGATCCGGGGCAATTCGGTGATGAAGGGATATCTGAAGAACCCGCAGGCCACGAAAGAGGCGCTGGCCGGCGGCTATTTCCACTCCGGTGACCTGGCTGTGCAACATGATGACGGCTACATCCAGATTGCGGACCGCGCCAAGGACATCATCATCTCGGGCGGCGAGAACATTTCGAGCGTCGAGGTCGAAGGCGTGTTGATGGGCCACCCGGACGTGAACCTTGCCGCCGTGGTGGCACAGCCGCATGAGAAATGGGGCGAGGTGCCTTGCGCCTTTGTGGAACTGAAACCGGGTGCGGTGGAAGATGCCGAGGCGCTGATCGCCTATGCCCGCGAGACGCTGGCCGGGTTCAAGACGCCAAAGCGGGTGGTCTTTCAGGAGCTGCCAAAGACATCGACCGGCAAGATTCAGAAGTTTGAACTGCGCAAGGCCGCAGCCGCGCTTTGACGCGCTCTCGGCCGGCTGCGGCGGTTGCCTGCATGATGACAACCGGGGGGTGCGGCGGAACGGCAATGCCGCTGGGCCATTGCCGCCGCCACCTTCGGTGTTAAACTAGGCAAAAAACAAGAGGCAGACCCGCACCCCCATGACCGCGCTCACCAAATATGCCCGGCTCGAGGCAACCGCGCTGTGGCGCGCCACGCCCGAGGCGCAGCGTCAGGAGGTGATCGTGTCGGTTGGCGATGCGACGCTGGTGATCTCCAACCTCAACGACCGGCCCCTGACCCATTGGTCGCTTGCCGCGGTGGAACGGGCCAACCCGAACGAAACCCCGGCGATCTATCACCCGGATGGCGACCCCGGTGAAACGGTGGAGATCGCGGAAAACGAAACCGAGATGATCGAGGCGATCGAGACCCTGCGCCGTGCGATCACCCGCGCGCGCCCCAGGCCGGGGCGGCTGCGGCTGGTGGGCATGGTTGTTTCCTTTATCGTGGTCGCCGCACTTGTCCTGTTCTGGCTGCCCGGTGCCATGCAGGATCACACCCTGCGCGTCGTGCCGGGCGTGAAACGCACGCAGATCGGGCTTGCCCTGCTCAGCCGGATCGAACGTGTCTCCGGCCCCGCCTGTGCAGAGACCGCAGGGCGCGCCGCGCTTTCGCTTCTGGCAAGCCGGCTGTCGGCGGGGAAACTGGCGGTCCTGCCGGATATGACCCGCGAGAGCCTGCATCTGCCCGGTGGCTTGATCCTGCTGGACCGCTCGGTGATCGAGGATTTCGAAGAACCCGATGTTGCCGCCGGTTTTGTCATCACGGAAATGGCCCGCCGGGCGGACAGTGACCCGCTGCGCGATCTGCTGCGGGCGGTGGGCCTGCGGGAGAATTTTCGCCTGCTGACCACCGGCGACGTCGCCCCGCAGGCGCTGGACCGCTATGCCGAACAGCTGCTGGCCACCCCACCGGCAGCGGTGAACCTTACGGCTCAGCTGGCGCTCTTTGCCAAAGCCAAGGTGCGCAGCACCCCCTATGCCTATGCCCGCGACATCAGCGGTGAAACCACCCTGCCCCTGATCGAGGGCGACCCGATGGCAGGCAAGCTGACCGCCCCGCTGATGTCCGACGCCAACTGGCTGCGCCTGCAAAGCATCTGTGGCGGCTGAGGCCTGGCTTTCTCCTTTACCGGACCTGATGGGCAAAGACGGATTTCCGCCCCGCCGCCGGACGGCCTTTGGGCAAAGAAATGGCCAGCCGGATATTCTCCGACTGGCCAGGGCAAGCTGCTGAAAAGTTGAAACGCGTTAGTTACGCGCGAAAGCGTCGCTGTAACCGGCCCCCTTCAGGCGGCGCATCGCATTCTGGATCGCCTGTGCCGAATGGAACGGTCCGGCCTGCACGGTCATATAGGTCTTGCCGTTCCTGCTGTGTTTGCCGATGCGGGCCGCCATGCCCATGCGGGCGATGTTCTGTGCCGCTCTCTGCGCATTGGCAGGGTTGCCAAAGGTCCCGATCTGCACAAAGTGCTTGTCGGCCAGGGCCCGTGAGGGGGTCGCGGCGGCGGCCTGCGGCTGCGCCGCCTTGGGCGCGGAGCGCGAGGAATAGACAGGCTGGCGCTTTGCCGGGGTCCGCGCGCTTGCCGGATGATTGCGGATGATCCGCTTGGTCAGCTGGCCGTTGCGTTGCACGATTGTGACTTCACCCAGTTCCCGGCGCTGCGTCACGATATCGAGATAGGGATAGACCAGTGGCACAGAGGCCGTCAGATCGCGCCCGGTGGCCTGGTTGATCAGGCGGCGCGGGACGGTCTGTGTCCAGATCAGCAACATGTCGCTGCGTCCGGCAAGGCTCTGCTCTGCCCGGCGCGGGTTCAACCGGCCATCTTCCCAGACGGTCTTGTAACCCGGGGGCACGCGCACGTTGTCATAGGTGTTGAGGCGGTTCTGCGCCACATGTTTGGGCACGATGCGTGTATGCGCCGTGACCTCGGACGCGGTGACAGCATAGCTCCGCGTCCCGCCGGCCGCATATCCCGGTGCGATGATCGGTTCCGCCTGGGGTCCGCAACGGACCGGTGTGCTGGCAGAGCCGCGCAGGTATTGCTGGGACAGGGGCGATGCCCCCCGGCAGGCCGTGGCGACCTCTGCGCTGCGCCGCAGCTGGGGCGCGGGCGCGGGTGCGGGAACCGGGGCGGCGATGATGACCGGCGCAGGTTTGATCCGGGGCTGTGGCTTGGGCGCCGGAGCGGTCTGGCGGACAACAACGGGGGCCGCCTGACGTTTGCGCTTGGGCGCCGCCACCTTGCGCGGTTTCGGGGCCGGTGCCGCCGCTGCGGGTGCATTGTTGAGGGTGATCTGAACAGGCGCTTCCGCCGGTTGGGCCGGTGCTGCCGCCGCCGATGCGACCTGCCCCGACAGGCTGGGCTTGAACCCGCAGATCGTCTTGCGGGACCGGGTCACGCGTGGAATCCAGGACACATTGCCATCAATACCGGCACGGATGAAGACGCAGCCCTGACTGTCAACATATTGCTTGCCCTTATAGGAGTCAGGCGGAAACTCCGCCGGTTGCTGTTCCTGAATCTGGGCATCGACCTGCAGGGCCGCCAATCCGCCGGAAGCGGCAATAATGGCAATGGCAATCAGTCTTGTAAGCTTCATCTCGTGCCCCCACACAATCCGAATGAGAATTTCGGCCAAGGATGCCCCAGCCTGTTCGCGGTGTCCAGCGCGCAAGCCGCTTTATCCAGCTGTTTCCGGGCGGTGATTGATCTACTTCGTGCCAAACATCCGGTCGCCGGCATCGCCCAGCCCCGGCACGATGTATCCCACGTCGTTCAGCGCCTCGTCCACGGCTGCGGTGACGATGGGCACATCGGGATGGGCCTCCCGCATCCGCGCGATTCCCTCAGGTGCTGCCAGAAGACACAGAAAGCGGATGTTGGTGGCACCCGCCTGTTTCAACAGGTCAATCGCCGCCGCCGAGGAATTGCCCGTGGCCAGCATCGGATCGACCGCAATCACCAGCCGGTCGTCCAGCCCCTCCGGCACCTTGAAATAATACTGCACGGGTTGCAGCGTTTCCTCGTCCCGGTAGAGGCCGACAAATCCGACCCGCGCCGAGGGGATCAGCTCAAGCACACCGTCCAGCAACCCGTTGCCCGCCCGCAGGATGGAAATCAGCGCCAGTTTCTTGCCGTCAAGCGTGGGCGCGTCCATCTCCTGCATGGGCGTGTTGATCTTCTTGGTGGTCATCGGCAAGCCGCGCGTGACCTCATAGGCCAGCAGCTGGCTGATCTCGCGCAGGAGCTGCCGGAACACCGCCGTCGGCGTGTCGCGGTCGCGCATGATGGTCAGCTTGTGCTGAACCAGCGGATGGTTCACCACGGTCAGATGGTCGTCGGTCAATGGGGGCATGGGCAGCACTTTCCTTTTGCTCCGTTGTCGCGCGAAACCGAAGATTTCGCAAGCAGCGCCCCCTGCTCTTTTTGGCCTTAAATATACCCGGGGGAATCGGCTTTGCCGATGGGGGCAGCGCCCCCCGCCCCCCTATCCGCCCGTGCCGACGCCGAGGTGGCGCGCCACCAGTGCGGCGACATCCCGAAAACCGATCAGCCCCAGCGGCCCCGCAGTGTCGCCCGCCACCAGCACCGGCACCCGCTCGCGGGTGTGATCTGTGCCAACCCAGGTCGGATCATTGCCGTGATCGGCGGTCAGCACCATGATGTCACCGGGTTGCAGCCGCCCCAGTAGCTTGCCGATCTCGGTGTCGAACCATTCCAGATGCCGGGCATAGCCCGCGACGTCACGGCGGTGACCATAAAGGCTGTCGAACTCCACGAAATTGGCGAAGGTCAGGCTGCCCGGCTCGGCCTCTTCCACCAGGTCGCCCAGGTGGCGCATCAGCTGGGCATCGGTGCCCTTGCGGACCTCGTCGATGCCCTGCATCGAAAAGATGTCCCCGATCTTGCCCACCGCATAGACCTTTTGTCCGGCGTCCTGCACCCAGTTGGTCAGAACCGGCGCGGGTGGCATGATGGCGAAATCACGGCGGTTCGCGGTGCGGGTGAAGCCTTCGTCCGCGCTGCCGGTAAAGGGCCGGGCGATCACCCTGCCCACCGTCATCCCATGCAGGCGCGGCGCGATGGCCTTGCACAGCGTCAGCAGACGGTCCAGCCCGAAGCACTCCTCATGGGCCGCGACCTGGAACACGGAATCGGCGGAGGTATAGCAGATCGGCCAGCCGGTCTCGCAATGCTGCGCGCCCAGATCCGCGATGATCCTGGTGCCGGAGGCATGGCAGTTGCCCAGGATGCCTGTCGTCCCCGCAGCCTCGACCACGAAATCGGCGAGGTCATCTGGAAAGGCGGGGCGCTTGTCCGGGAAATAGTGCCAGTCCCAGGGCACCGGCAGGCCCGCCAGTTCCCAATGACCCGAGGGGGTGTCCTTGCCCCGCGAGACCTCGGTCGCGGCACCGAAGGTGGCGTTGCCCGCACTCGGCGGCACCGTCTCACCCTCGGCCAGCGCCATTGCTTCAACAAGGCCCAGCGCCATCAGGTTGGGCAGCTTCAGCGGGCCGCTGCGCCCCTCCTCCGCGCCCCCCCGCGCGCAGGCCTGCATGATATGGCCCAGCGTATTGGCCCCGGTGTCCGGCACATCGCCGTTGAAATAGCTCTCCGCGTCCGGCGCGCCGCCGATCCCGACGGAATCCATCACCACCAGAAAGGCGCGCGGCATCATCCGACCCTTTCGATGATGAGATCCGGCAGCTTGGGCCGCGATGGCCCCAGCGTGATCGCCGCCACCACCGCCGCTGCCGCCCGGTCCGCCTGATCCGAGCGTGCCGCATGGACCACGGCGAGGGGTTGCCCCTTGCCGATCTTCGCGCCAAGCCGCACCACCTCCGACAGGCCGACGGCGGGATTGACGTGATCGCTTTCCACCTCGCGTCCGCCGCCAAGCTGCACCACGGCAAGGCCCAGCGCCTCGCCATCAATGGCGCGCACATAGCCGCCCGAGGGGGCCTTGACCTCGCGGATGATGCTGGCCTCGGGCAGGAAGCGCTGCCAGCTGTCGACAAATCCGACCGGCCCGCCCATGGCGCTGATCATCCTGCCGAAACGCTCGGCGGCGGCACCGTTGCGGATCGCCTTGGCAATGGCATCGGCCCCGTCCTGCACATCGGCCACCAACCCGCTGTTGGCCAGCAGAACGCCCCCCAGGGCTGCCGCCACATCCACGATGGGGCCACGGCCCGTGCCGGTCAGCACCCGCATCACCTCAGCCACCTCCAGCGCGTTGCCCAGGCTGGGCACCAGCGGCTGGCTCATGTCGCTGATCACCGCAGTGGTCCGGCATTTCGCCGCATTGGCCGTCTTGGTCAGCGCCTCTGCCAGGGCCTGAGCCGCGGCAAGGTCCTTCATGAAGGCCCCGCTGCCGACCTTGACGTCCAGAACCAGCCCGTCGACCCCGGCTGCCAGTTTCTTGGACAGGATGGAGGCGGTGATCAGGTCCAGCGATTCCACCGTGGCGGAGACATCGCGCACCGCATAAAGGCGTTTGTCCGCCGGGGCGATATCCGCTGTCGCCCCGACAATGGCGCAGCCGGCCTGCGCCACGATCTGCCGGAACCGCTGTTCATCGGGCTGGGTGCCGAAGCCGGGTATCGCCTCCAGCTTGTCGAGCGTGCCGCCGGTATGGCCCAGCCCGCGCCCCGAGATCATCGGCACATAGGCCCCGCAGGCCGCAAGCGCCGGGGCCAGCAGCAGCGACACACAATCGCCCACGCCCCCGGTCGAGTGTTTATCAAGCACCGGACCATCCAGATCCCAGGACAGCACCCGGCCGGAATCGCGCATCGCCAGGGTCAGCGCCACCCTTCCCACATCCGAAAGCCCGTTCAGGCAGACCGCCATGGCAAAGGCCCCGGCCTGCGCATCGCTGACCTGGCCATCGGCGAGCGCCCGGGCAAACCATCCCAGTTCGTCGCGCGTGGGGGTCTGACGTTGTCTCAGCTTTGCCAGGATGGCACGGGCATTCATCCCTGCCCCTCCATATAGGCGGCGGTGAAACTGCCGGGCAGCAGATCGGCAATTGTGGTGCCCTGTTCGACACCTGCAAGCGTGGCCATGGTCACGGGCACCTCACCAGCGCCGAATTCCGCCAGTTTCTGGCGACAGCCGCCGCAGGGCGTGACCGGCATCGGGCTGTCGGCAACCACATATGCCTCTTTCAGCTCTGTCTCTCCGGCGGCGACCATGGCGGCAATCGCCCCCGCCTCGGCGCAGGTGCCTTCGGGATAGGCGACATTCTCCACGTTGCAGCCGACATAGATTGCGCCGGATGCGCTGCGCAGGGCTGCCCCGACCTTGAAGCCCGAATAGGGCGCATGCGCGTTCTCGCGCACCTCGACCGCTGCCTGCCGCAAATCTGAACTCATGATCACCCCCTGTCACGCATTGTATAAAAACCCTCGCAGAAAGTATCAAAGGACAAAACCCCTGTTCCCGCCCGTCAAGCGGAACAACCGTCCCGGAAAAGCAAACACGGCTTTGCAATGGGGCTTTGCCAAAGCAACTGGCATATGACATTCTGGCGCATGAAAACCAGATAGTTTAACATTAAACAAAATTTCAACAGGAGCACCAGCGCATGTCCGACACCTCCAACCAGCGACAAGCCGCGCTTGACTATCATGCCCTTCCAAAGCCCGGAAAGCTTGAGATCAGGGCAACCAAGCCGCTGGCGAACGGGCGTGATCTGTCGCGCGCCTATTCTCCCGGGGTGGCCGAGGCATGCCTTGAAATCAAGGCCGATCCCTCAACCGCAGCGCTCTATACCGCGCGCGCCAACCTGGTGGCCGTTGTCACCAACGGGACGGCGGTACTGGGATTGGGCAATATCGGTGCGCTGGCGTCGAAACCGGTGATGGAGGGCAAGGCGGTCCTGTTCAAGAAGTTCGCCAACATCGACTGTTTCGACATCGAACTGGATCAGAGCGACCCTGAAAAGCTGGCCGATATCGTCTGCGCGCTGGAACCGTCCTTTGGGGCGATCAACCTTGAGGACATCAAGGCACCGGATTGCTTTACCGTTGAACGAATTTGCCGCGAGCGGATGAATATCCCCGTCTTTCACGACGACCAGCATGGCACGGCCATCGTGGTCGGCGCGGCGGCAAAGAATGCGCTGCATGTCGCGGGCAAGAAATTCGAAGACATCAAGATCGTTTCCACCGGCGGCGGGGCGGCTGGCATTGCCTGTCTCAACATGTTGCTGAAACTGGGGGTGAAGCGCGAAAACGTCTGGCTCTGCGACATTCACGGCGTGGTCTACAAGGGCCGTGAGGAGGACATGAACCCGATCAAATCCGAATTCGCGCAGGACACCAAGCTGCGCACGCTGGATGACGTGATCCCCGATGCCGACATGTTCCTGGGCCTGTCCGGCCCCGGTGTGCTGTCGCCGGAGATGGTGGCCAAGATGGCCAGCCGGCCGATCATCTTTGCGCTGGCCAACCCGACACCGGAGATCCTGCCCGAAGTCGCGCGCGCGGTGGCGCCGGATGCGATCATTGCCACAGGCCGGTCTGATTTTCCCAATCAGGTCAACAACGTGCTCTGTTTCCCTTTCATTTTCCGGGGCGCGCTGGATGTGGGCGCCAGCACCATCAACGACGCGATGCAGCTTGCCTGTATCGACGGGATTGCCGCCCTTGCCCGCGCCACCACCAGCGCCGAAGCCGCCGCCGCCTATCAGGGCGAGCAGATGACCTTCGGGCCGGAATACCTGATCCCCAAACCCTTTGACCCGCGCCTGATCGGCGTTGTCTCCTCTGCCGTGGCGCGGGCGGCGATGGAAACCGGCGTCGCGGCGCGGCCGATCGAGGACCTGGAGGCCTACAAGCGCAAGCTGGACGGGTCGGTGTTCAAATCCGCCCTGGTGATGCGCCCGGTGTTCGAGGCCGCCCGCGCTTCCCCGCGCCGGCTGGTCTTTGCCGAGGGCGAGGACGAGCGGGTGCTGCGCGCGGCGCAGGCGATCATCGAGGAAACGGTGGAAACGCCGATTCTGATCGGCCGCCCCGAGGTCATCGAAAAGCGCATCGAACAGGCGGGGCTGAACCTGCGTCTGGGCGAGAACTTCGATCTGGTGAACCCGGAGAACGATCCGCGCTATCGTGACTATTGGGAAACCTATCATCACCTGATGGCGCGGCGCGGCGTGTCGCCCGACATCGCCAAGGCCATCATGCGCACCAATACCACCGCCATCGGCGCGGTCATGGTGCATCGGGGCGAGGCCGACAGCCTGATCTGCGGCACCTTCGGGGAATTCCGCTGGCATCTGAACTATGTCGAACAGGTGCTGGGCCGCGACGGTTTGCGCCCGCATGGGGCGCTCAGCATGATGATCCTTGAGGATGGGCCACTGTTCATCGCCGACACCCATGTCCACCTGCACCCCAGCCCCGAACAGATCGTCGAGGTCGCACGCGGGGCGGCACGGCATGTGCGCCGTTTCGGGATTGAACCCAAGATCGCCTTCTGCTCGCAATCGCAGTTCGGCAATCAGGGTGACGGCACCGGGGGACGCCTGCGCGCCGCCATCGGGATACTGGACGCGGCGGGCGATGATTTCTGCTATGAGGGCGAGATGAACATCGACACGGCGCTGGATCCGGCGCTGCGTGAACGGTTGTTGCCCGGAAACCGGATGAGCGGGGCGGCAAACGTGCTGATCTTTGCCCATGCGGATGCGGCGTCAGGCGTGCGCAACATCCTGAAAATGAAGGGCGGCGGGCTGGAAGTGGGGCCGATCCTGATGGGCATGGGCAACCGTGCACATATCGTGTCGCCCTCGATCACCCCGCGCGGATTGCTGAACGTGGGGGCCATCGCCGGCACGCCGGTCACGCATTACGGATAAGGCCTGCGGGCCGCTCCGGCCTGCGCCGGGGCGGCCCTGATCCGCCTTACTTGCGGGGTGCGGCGGGTTTGATATCTGCCACGGTCGCGGCGGCCTTTGGTGCCGGCTTGGCAGCTTTGAGGGATTTCTTCTTCTTGTTGGCGATCTTGTCACCCATTGTCGTGAACCTTGTCATGACGCGGGTCCGGCGGGATGCCGACCCTGATGGTCACTTTGTCCAAAGCAAAATGCCGGGCTGTCGCATATTCGACAGCCCGGCATATTTGCGACATCAATTTTCAGGGTGGCTCAGAACCGCCAGTCAAAGACCCGGCTGACCCCGAAACGCAGGGTCCATTGATCGTCTGAACCTGCTGCCGTGATCGGGCTGTCGGCGGCAGAATTCTGCAACCGTTCATAGGCCAGGGCCCCCTCCAGCGCCCAGCGGTCATCCAGCGCATAGATCGCCTCGACCGTGACACCGGCGCCCAGCACACCGCCCTCTGCGGCGAAGGGAGCAAAGGCGGATGCCCCCGATTGCGCCGGGGTCACCCCGAAATAGGTCTGGGCATATTCGGTGTTGCCGAAGTTGACGCGCGGCCCCGCCATGATGGTCAGGCGCTCATTCGGGCGAAAGATCAGATCGCCGCCCAATGCGCCGGTGACACCATGGTGCCCGCCAAAGCCGTGACGGACCTCGCCAAAGACCTGCCAGTTGGTTTCGCGGTAGATCAGGCCCAGGCCCAGTTCAACCGCGGCGTCAATGTCGCCCAGACCGGCCAGCTCGGGGTTGTCCGCCACATCGCGCGAGCCGACGTATTTGAACGCGCCGCGCAGGGCAAAGCCGTTGTCCGGAATGGCGCGCACGCCGTTGCCCGTATTCACCGGGCCCCATGTCAACGCGCCAAAGGTGAAACCGATGTCGGGCCCGATCGTAAAATCATCCGCACCGGGATAGGAGGGAGCCGCCGAAACCCCGCCGCGCAGGGCGAAGTTGAAGGACCGTTCCTGTGCCGTTGCGGGCATGGCCGTCAGGGTGGCGGCCGCAAGGCCGAAGGCAAGCGTCGATGCGCGCATGAAAATCATCTCCGTCAATGGAAGCAATATTTACTCTTTCTCGGACCTAGCACGCGGGCCGGGAAAGAACAGCCGCAATCCGGTCACATAGGTGTAAACTCATGCGCGGCATCGGGACGGATACGGAAAATTTCTTTGCATTTCTGGCGCATCGGGGCCGAAGGCCCTTGTTCGGGCGGCCTGCCCTCGCGTAACCAATTGCAAACGGGGAGGACGAAGACATGGGCTACCACGCACTCTACGAGGCCTGGAAACAGGACCCGGAAGGTTTCTGGCTTGACGCCGCCAAGGCCATTGACTGGGTGGAACCGCCGAAGAAGGCGCTCTTTGACCGCGGCGCCGACATGTACGAATGGTACGCCGATGCGCAGGTCAACGGCTGTTACAACGCCGTGGACCGCCATGTGGAAAACGGCCGCGCCGATCAGCTCGCCATTATCCATGACAGCCCGATCACCGGGACCAAGCAAAAGATCACCTTCGCCGAATTGCAGACCCGTGTGGCCAAGCTTGCCGGGGCGCTGCAGGCGCAGGGCGTGACCAAGGGTGATCGGGTGATCATCTATATGCCCATGGTGCCCGAAGCGCTGGACGCCATGCTGGCCTGTGCGCGTATCGGTGCGGTGCATTCGGTGGTCTTTGGCGGGTTTGCCGCCAACGAACTGGCAGTGCGCATCGACGATTGCACGCCCAAGGCGATTCTCGCCGCCTCCTGCGGGCTGGAGCCGGGGCGCGTCGTCGCATACAAACCCCTGCTGGACGGCGCCATCGAGATGGCCCGGCACAAGCCCGAGGTCTGCCTGATCCTGCAGCGCGAACAGCACCTTTGCGATCTGACCCCGGGCCGCGATCTGGACTGGGCGGAGGTCTGTGACGCGGCCACCCCTGCCGGGTGTGTACCGGTCGAGGGCAACCATCCGGCCTATATCCTTTATACCTCCGGCACGACCGGCGCGCCCAAGGGCGTCGTGCGCCATACCGCGGGCCATCTGGTCGCGCTGAACTGGACGATGAAGAACATCTACAACGTCGATCCCGGCGATGTGTTCTGGGCCGCATCCGATGTGGGCTGGGTCGTGGGCCACAGCTATATCTGCTATGGTCCGCTGGTGCATGGCAACACAACCGTGGTCTTCGAAGGCAAACCCATCGGCACGCCGGATGCAGGCACCTTCTGGCGCATCATCGCGGAGCATAACGTGCGCTCCTTCTTTACCGCCCCCACCGCGATCCGCGCCGTCAGGCGCGAGGACCCCGAGGGCGACTTCATCCGGAAATACGACCTGTCCTGCCTGCGCGCGCTCTACCTCGCGGGGGAACGCGCGGACCCCGACACGATCATCTGGGCGCAGGAGAAACTGGGCAAGCCGGTCTATGACCATTGGTGGCAAACCGAAACCGGCTATACCATCGCGGGCAACCCCGCCGGGCTGGAGGCGCTGCCGGTCAAGATCGGATCGCCGACGGTGCCGATGCCCGGTTACGACGTGCAGATCCTGGATGAGGCAGGCCAGCCGCAGAAACCCGGCGCGCTGGGGGCCATCGCCATCAGGCTGCCCCTGCCCCCCGGCACCCTGCCCACCCTGTGGAATGCCGAAGACCGGTTCCGCAAAAGCTATATGACCACCTTCCCCGGCTATTATGAAACCGGCGATGCGGGCATGATGGACGAGGACGGATACCTTTATATCATGGCGCGCACCGATGATGTGATCAACGTCGCGGGGCACCGCCTGTCCACCGGCGCCATGGAAGAGGTTCTTGCCGGACATCCGGATGTGGCCGAATGCGCCGTGGTCGGCGTTGGCGACGCGCTCAAGGGCCAGGCACCGATCGGCTTTGTCTGCCTGTCCAAGGGCGTGAACCGACCCCACGCCGAGATCGCGGCCGAATGCGTGAAACGCATCCGCGATCAGATCGGCCCGGTTGCCGCCTTCAAACAGGCGCTTGTGGTGGACCGCCTGCCAAAGACCCGGTCGGGCAAGATCCTGCGCGCCACCATGGTCAAGATCGCCGACAATCAGGATTTCAAAATGCCCGCGACCATCGACGATCCGGCAATCCTGGACGAAATCCGGGCAGCGCTGCAAACTATAGGCTATGCTCAGGGATAGGTAATCTTCGGAGGATCACCTTGGAAACATCTAGAGCCACCGATTTTGAATTCGCGGCAGCGCTGTCGGATCTGACCAATTGGCTGATCCGGCAGGGTCTGGAAAACACACCCGTCGAGACCTGGCTCGAAGCCTGCTGCGAGAAACTGGTCGCGGCAGGCATCCCCCTGCAACGGGTCAACCTGTCGCTTCGGGCGCATCATCCGGAAATCGGTGCTGTGGCTTTTCGCTGGTTCCGGAGCGGGGCCTATGAACGCTTTGACTACCAACGCTCCGCCACCACACCCGACGAATACCTGCAAAGCCCGCTATACTACCTGCTGACCCACGATATTTCCGAACTGCGGCAGAAACTGACGGACCCTGAACCGGCGATGAATTTTCCGATCTTCGACGAGTTGAGGGAGCGCGGCGGGACGGAATATTACGCCGCCAAGCGCTTTTTCCTCAGGGCTGACCATGACTCGCCGGTCAATCCCCGCAACGCGGGCGAAGAGGGCATGACCATTTCCATGACCACCGATGCCCCCGGCGGGTTCACCACGGCGCAGCTGGATGCGGTCCGAAACCTGCTGCCCGCCCTGTGCCTGACGCTGAAAAGCGGTGCCAACCGTCTGATGGCCGAAGATATCACCGCCGCCTACCTTGGGCGCGACGCCAGCGCGCGGGTGCTGTCGGGTGCCATCACCCGCGGATCCTCCGAAACGATTTCGGCGGTGATCTGGTATTTCGATCTGCAAGGCTTCACCAAGATGTCCGAAACCCTGCCGGGCACCGCGATCATTGACCTTCTGAACGATTATTTCGCGCTCGCGGTCGAGGTGGTCGAACGCAATGGCGGCAATGTGCTGAAATTCATGGGCGACGGGATGCTGGCGATTTTCGATCTGGTTGAGGTCCCCGATGCGCGGCGCGTGGCACTTGATGCCGCCCTTGAGCTGCGCGCGGCTTTTGCCAGGCTGAACGAAGAACGCACAAGGGACGGCCTGACGACAACCGGCTTCACCCTCGCCCTGCATGCGGGAGACGTTCTTTATGGCAATATCGGGGGCAAGACGCGGCTGGATTTCACGGTGATCGGACCGGCGGTGAACACCACCGCGCGTATCCTGGGCATGACTGGCCCGCTGGATCAGACGATTGTCATCTCTTCCGCCGTCGCAAAACCGATTAGGGAGACCCGGCCAGAGCTGGTGTCGCTGGGCCAGTACCGGCTGCGCGGCGTCACCGAGCGGCAGGAATTGTTCACGCTTGATTAAAGTTTTCAGTTTTCGTTGAAGCGAAACATCGCCAATGTCCCGAGAGCGCCGGAGGCGCGGCAGGGTATTGGCGATACAACATAAACTGGAAACGCTACAGGGCGCACCGGATTAAGACACCCGGTAGCACAGGGGCCTCACAGCAAAGGGCGGCCGCTTGGACCGCCCTTGCACAATCTTTGTTGGCCTGTCTCAGACCCGCGCGGCGAATTCATTCACCTGACGCTCGGCCTCTTCCTTGGCCACGCCATAGCGCTCCTGAATCTTGCCAACCAGCTTTTCGCGGTCGCCTTCGGCCTCTGTCACCTCATCGTCGGTGAGTTCGCCCCATTCGGATTTGATCGAGCCGGTCATCTGTTTCCAATTGCCTTTGATCTGGTCCCAATTCATGTCTGCTCTCCTTTGATTGCTTCATTCCGCTTTGGCACCTCCTGTGCCCTACGGGTTCATTGAAGCAACGCGACCCCGCCTGTCTTTGTTCCCGGATATCCGGGTTGCCGCCTGGCTGACGGCCAGCAGATAAGCGAATTTTCGCGCGCCCGGCCCCGGCCCTGCCGTATCAATCGGGGCCGCGCAGAACCCTGTGTGCCGGGAGAGGGTGAGACCCTGATGCCGTGCTTCAGGTGAATTGTTCCGAAATCAGCCGTTCTTCCAATCCGTGACCCGGATCGAAAAGGATCGTATGTTTGACGGAAGGTTCGGATGCGATCTCGACGGTCACGACATCGCGGTAGGACGTGCCATCCGCATCGGCCATCACCGGCCGCTTTTCCGGTTCCAGCACGTCAAACCGCACCTTGGCCGCTTTCGGCAACAGCGCGCCGCGCCAGCGCCGGGGCCGGAAGGCCGCCATCGCCGTCAGTGCCAGAACATCCGACCCGATCGGCAGAATCGGCCCGTGGGCGGAATAATTATACGCGGTAGAGCCGGCAGGCGTCGCGACCAGAGCACCATCACAGACCAGTTCATGCATCCGCAGCCGCCCATCCACCGAGATCTGCAGTTTTGCCGCCTGTGGCCCTGCCCGCAGCAGGGAGACTTCGTTGATGGCCAGCGCCGTGGCCATGTTTCCGTTGATCTGGGTGGCCTGCATGACAAGCGGGTTGATCACGGCGGTTTCCGCCGCGCGCAGCCGCTCGATCAGGTCGCTTTCACTGTATTCGTTCATCAGAAAGCCGATGGTCCCGCGATTCATCCCGTAGACCGGCAGATCCAGCGCCTGGGTCTCATGCAGGGTGGCCAGCATGAATCCGTCGCCGCCCAGCGCCACGATAATCTCCGCCTCCTCCGACGCGACATTGCCATAGCGCCCCGTCAGGACAGCCTTGGCGGTCTGCGCAACCTCGGCGCGGCTGGCCACAAACGAGATTTTCATGGACATGTCCGAGACATCTCAAAGATCATGGCGAAGGTTTCCGATGCTGCCCGTATTCCCCCGAACCAAGCACATATTGCCAATCGCTGCCAGTGCTGCCGCGCATATTGGCATTTGCGTCGTTTTACAGCCTTTCAGACCAGCGTCCTTTCCGCTACGAAACGACGAAATTTCCGGCCTCAAAGGAGCCCTCGCATGAAAGATTTCTTCACCGCCTCGCTGGCCCAGACAGACCCCGAACTTCTGGCCTCCATCACCGGCGAGCTCGGCCGCCAGCGCCACGAGATCGAATTGATCGCGTCGGAGAACATTGTCTCTGCCGCTGTGCTCGAAGCGCAGGGCTCCGTGATGACCAACAAATACGCCGAAGGCTATCCGGGCCGGCGCTATTACGGCGGCTGCGAATGGGTCGATGTGGCCGAGAATCTGGCCATCGAACGGGCTTGCAAGCTGTTTGACTGCGGTTTTGCCAATGTCCAGCCGAACTCCGGCTCCCAGGCGAATCAGGGGGTTTTCCAGGCGCTGCTGCAGCCGGGTGACACGATCCTGGGCATGTCGCTGGACGCTGGCGGCCACCTGACCCATGGGGCCGCGCCGAACCAGTCCGGCAAATGGTTCAACGCCATCCAGTACGGCGTGCGCAAGCAGGACAACCTGCTGGACTACGACCAGGTTCAGGAACTGGCAACCGAGCATCAGCCCAAGATGATCATCGCAGGTGGTTCCGCCATCCCGCGCCAGATCGACTTTGCCCGGATGCGCGAGATTGCCGATTCCGTCGGTGCCTATCTGCATGTCGACATGGCGCATTTTGCCGGTCTCGTAGCCGCTGGCGAACATCCCTCGCCCTTCCCCCATGCCCATGTGGCCACCACCACCACCCACAAGACCCTGCGCGGCCCGCGCGGCGGCATGATCCTGACCAATGACGAGGCGCTGGCGAAAAAGTTCAACTCCGCCATCTTCCCCGGCATCCAGGGCGGTCCGCTGATGCATGTGATCGCCGGCAAGGCCGTCGCCTTTGGCGAGGCGCTGCGCCCGGAGTTCAAGACCTATATCCAGCAGGTCGTGAAGAACGCCCAGGCGCTGAGCGATCAGCTGATCAAGGGCGGGCTGGACACGGTCACCCATGGCACCGACACCCATGTGGTTCTGGTCGACCTGCGCCCCAAGGGCGTGAAGGGCAATGCCACCGAAAAGGCCCTGGGCCGCGCGCATATCACCTGCAACAAGAACGGTGTTCCCTTCGACCCGGAAAAACCGACTGTGACCAGCGGCATCCGCCTCGGCTCCCCCGCCGGGACCACCCGCGGTTTCGGCGAGGCCGAGTTCCGTCAGATCGCGGACTGGATCATCGAGGTTGTTGATGGGCTTGCCGAGAACGGCGAGGAAGGCAACGCCGAGGTCGAAGCCAAGGTCAAGGCCGAGGTCGAAGCCCTTTGCGCGAAATTCCCGTTGTACCCCAACCTGTAAAGACGAAGGTGGGCCAGCGGCCCACCTGCACCCCCACGGCCCGCGGCACAGCGGCGGACCGTGGGGGGGCCCACCGCTGACAATACAGCGCCCCGAGTCGCAGGTTTCTGCGCCCGCAACTCCCGGATGATCCGAATATCTGAAGCCTTAGCAAGCGAGGCCTGTTGCTTCTGCCTGTCCGGAATGACGCGGCGCGTTGTATCTTTTGCCCGCACCGCCTTAAGGTGATCGTCTCGCCCAGCATTTCATGTGGAGACAACAGATGATCATTCACCGCGCGGGGTCGCGCCCTTCGAGCAGACCCAATCCCGAGTATTTCACCGGTACTGTCCGAATGGACCCGCTGATCAGCGCCCCTGCCCCGGCGCGCCTCAATGGCCTTTCCGTGACCTTCGAGCCCGGCGCGCGCACCAATTGGCATACCCATCCACTGGGCCAGACCCTGATCGTGACGGCCGGCGCGGGCCGCGCGCAAAAAGAAGGCGAAGAAATCGTCCGGCTCGCCCCCGGCGATGTCGTGTGGTTCGCCCCCGGCGAGAAACACTGGCACGGGGCAGCCCCCGATTGCGCAATGACCCATATCGCCCTGCAGGAGGCGCTGGAGGGCACAACCGCAGACTGGCTTGAACCTGTCACGGATGCGCAATACGGCTCCTGAACGCGGGACCGTTGGCCTCTGCTGGCGCTAGAAATGCGACAGGATGTTGATCTCGCGCCCCATCGGATCGGCAACAAAGAACCGCCGCACGCCCCAGCTTTCGTCGGTGATCGGATAGGTGATCGTTGCCCCCATCGCACGGGCGCGGTCATGAACCTCGTCCACGTTCTCGACCTCGACCGAGATGTCCGGCACCGGCGCACCGGCCCCACCCTGCGCGGCGATGCTCATCTGGACCGGCCCCAGTTCACCGGAGCCCAGCGTGATGATCCAGCCCTGGTCCATCAGGATGTTCAGGTTCAGCAGCTCGCTGTAGAAAGCCGCCAGTCCCGGCACATCGGCACTGGCGAAATTGCAGACGATACGTGTCACGGTCATCGAAATTTTCCTTGTTCAAAGATAGCCGCGCCACGACAGCCAGAACAGGAAGGCCGTGATCACGATCAACAGGTTCGCGGCCACAACAGCGGCAAGACCGATCAGACGCCCCTTGCGTCTGTCGGCCACATCTATCGCGGCCAGATGCGCGCTGACATCCGCATAGGCCTGGGAAAATTCGCGCGGGTCCAGCTGCCGCGCCAGTTTCGGATGGCCTGCCATCTTCTGGGCCGCAACCAGACGCGCGGCCTGCCCCCGCACCCGGCGCGGCAGGCGGCGGCCTGCACGGCGCAGCGCCTGTTCCAGGTCGCGCCCGCGGACCCCCAGCTTGGCCTGGAGCAGCCGCAGCAGGGCCTGGGACTTTGCGTTGATGTCTTTCTCGGTCAACATTGCCTACATCTAGGGCCTGTGGACACTCATCTTCGCCCACCCGTTTCAGTCCAAAATTGCTCAGTTCCAGGCAAGAGAGCGCGGAATAGCCAGTTATTTCAAGCTCTCTTTGCGCAGAAATGGGCAATTTGGGCGAAACCCCTTCGGGGCGGGGCGGATTTTGCCTCTGACATCCCGGATGTTCGCTTCCAATGATCACATTGCTGCGCTCATATCAGGGCGCCAGCGGCAAAATCCGTCTCGCGCGGGTGGGCGACGATGAGTATCCACAGGCCCTAAAGCGACTGGCACATTCGGCGCAATGGCGCTAACCCTTGGCCATGCTGAACTATCTTGAATATGGCACCGCATCCGGCAACCGGCCTTCGCTGATCATCGCCCACGGCCTTTTCGGATCGGGCCGCAACTGGGGCGTGATCGCCAAACGGCTCGCTGACAGCCGCCATGTCATCACCCCCGACATGCGCAACCACGGCACCAGCCCGCGCGCATCGACGCAAAGCTATCGCGACATGGCCGGGGATCTGGCCGAACTGATCGAGGCGGTCGGCGGTCCCGTTGACCTCTGCGGCCATTCGATGGGCGGCAAGACGGCGATGACCCTGGCACTGCTGCGCCCGGAACTGATCCGAACACTGATCGTCGCCGACATTGCGCCAGTCGCATATTCCCACACCCAGTCGATGTTCATCGACGCCATGCGTCAGGTGGACCTTGCCACGCTGACCCGCCGCTCCGAGGCGGAGGCGCAACTGACCTCTGCCGGGGTCGAACCCGCGCTGCAAAGCTTCTTCACCCAGTCGCTGGACGTGCCGAACAAGGCCTGGCGTCTGAACCTGGACGTGCTTGAGGCTGAAATGCCCAAGATCGTCGGCTGGCCCGAGGACCTTGGCGGCACTTTCGGGGGGCGCTGCCTGTTCCTGTCGGGTGGCGCATCCGATTACGTCCTGGCCGGGCACCGCGACCGGATCAAATCCTATTTCCCGGCCGCGCGTTTCGCCAAGCTTCCGGGTGCGGGCCACTGGCTGCACGCTGAAAAGCCACGCGAATTCGAGGCTGCGCTGCGCACTTTTCTCGATTCGGAGAGCGCGCCGGCCACTTGACCCTCTTGCCTTTCGCGACAAAAGGTTAACCTTTGGCGGTGAAGAGCATGAGGAAAGGTCATGTGGAAGTCTCTGTATGAAAAGATGATCAGCACCATGATGGTGCAGGATCGGCTGAAAACTGAATTCCCCGACGGTACAACAGCCACCTACGGGCCGGAGCAGGGCGAAATTGCCCAGGTCGCCATCCGGGACCCCCGCGCATTGCGCCAATTGTGCCTCAACCCCGACCTGGCCTTGGGCGAGGGCCTGATGAATGGCACCATTGTCCTGATCGACACGACCCTGGACGATTTCCTGCGCATCATCCTGCAGAACCGCGCGGCCGGGGATCAGCCGGGCTGGATCAAGACTGCGAACAGCGCCCGTTTTCACACCCGCCGCTTTATCCAGCGCAACACCCCGGAACGCGCCCGCGCCAATGTCGCGCATCACTACGATATTTCCGACGACCTCTACCGGCTGTTCCTGGATCAGGACATGCAATATTCCTGCGCCTATTTCACCGACCCCGCGATGTCGCTGGAGGATGCACAGGCAGCAAAGAAGGCACATATCGCCGCCAAACTGTGCCTGTCACCCGGTCAGCATGTGCTGGACATCGGATGCGGCTGGGGCGGCATGGCGCTGACCCTGGCGCGCGATTTCGACGTGCAGGTGACAGGCATCACCCTGTCCGAAAACCAGCTTGCCACCGCCCGGGCCCGTGCCCGGGCGGAAGGGCTGCAGGACCGCGTGACCTTCCGCCTGCAGGATTACCGCAATGTGACGGAAACCTTCGACCGGATTGTCAGCGTCGGCATGCTGGAACATGTGGGCGTCCCGAATTACGACACCTATTTCGCCAAGGTGGCCGAGCTGCTGAAACCCGATGGCGTGGCCCTGATCCACACCATCGGACGCAGCGCGCCACCGATGCCGCACAGTTCCTGGCTGAACAAATACATCTTTCCGGGCGGCTATGTGCCCTCACTCTCCGAACTTGCCGGCCCGATGGAACGCAGCGGATTGTGGCAAGCCGACATCGAGTTCTTGCGGCTGCATTACGCCTATACCCTGCGGCATTGGCGCAAGCGGTTCGAAGCCAATATCGACACCATCCGCGACATGTATGACGACCGGTTCATCACCATGTTCCGCTACTATTTCGCGATCTGCATCGCGGCCTTCGAACAACAGATGCAGGGCGTCTATCAGATACAGCTTGCCCACAAACGCGATGCGGTACCGCTGAGCCGTGACTATCTGTACCAGCCTGCCCCCGCAGCCTGAGCGACGGTCAGCCGCAAGGACTGGAACCGGCAGGTTTCGCCGCCCAAAAGTGTCCCCCGGGGCATTTCATTTCTTTTTGGCGAAAAATATCCCGCCTGCCCGGGGGTCGCGCGCCCAATCCGGCCTTGCGCCCGATCACGCCATGCCTATAACGCAGTGAATTTGCATATCAGGGGGCACTGCCATGCCAAAGCGCACCGACATCAAATCAATCATGATCATTGGTGCTGGCCCCATTGTCATCGGACAGGCCTGCGAGTTCGACTACTCCGGCGCACAGGCCTGCAAGGCGCTCAAGGAAGAAGGCTACCGGGTCATCCTCGTGAACTCCAACCCGGCCACCATCATGACTGATCCGGGCCTCGCCGATGCCACCTACATCGAACCCATCACGCCCGAGACCGTCGCAAAGATCATCGCAAAGGAACGCCCGGATGCGCTGCTGCCGACCATGGGCGGGCAGACCGGGCTGAACACCTCGCTGGCGCTTGAGGAAATGGGCGTGCTGAAGGAATACGGCGTCGAGATGATCGGTGCCAAGCGCGAAGCCATCGAAATGGCCGAAGATCGCAAATTGTTCCGCGAGGCGATGGACCGGCTGGGGATCGAAAACCCCCGTGCCACGATCTGCACCGCACCCAAGGATGCCAAGGGCAAGAAGGACCTTGCCGCCGGGGTCAAGCTCGCGCTCGAAGCGCTTGAAGACATCGGCCTGCCCGCCATCATCCGCCCCGCCTTCACCATGGGCGGCACCGGCGGCGGCGTGGCCTACAACCGCGAGGACTACGAATTCTTCTGCCGCTCCGGCATGGACGCCTCGCCCATGGGCCAGATCCTGATCGACGAGTCGCTGCTGGGCTGGAAGGAATTCGAGATGGAGGTGGTGCGCGATACCGCCGACAATGCCATCATCGTCTGTTCGATCGAAAACGTGGACCCGATGGGCGTGCACACGGGCGATTCCATCACTGTCGCACCTGCGCTGACACTGACGGACAAGGAATACCAGATCATGCGCAACCACTCCATCGCGGTGCTGCGCGAAATCGGCGTGGAGACGGGGGGGTCCAACGTACAATGGGCGGTGAACCCCGTCGACGGACGCATGGTGGTGATCGAGATGAACCCGCGCGTGTCGCGCTCCTCGGCGCTGGCCTCCAAGGCGACCGGCTTTCCCATCGCCAAGATCGCCGCCAAACTGGCGGTCGGCTTCACGCTGGACGAGCTGGACAACGACATCACCGGCGTGACCCCCGCCTCCTTCGAGCCGACCATCGACTATGTCGTCACCAAGATCCCGAAATTCGCATTCGAGAAATTCCCCGGCTCCGAACCGAACCTGACCACCGCGATGAAGTCGGTGGGCGAGGCAATGTCCATTGGCCGCACCATCCATGAAAGCATGCAAAAGGCGCTGGCATCGATGGAATCGGGCCTGACCGGGTTCGACGAAATCGACATCCCGGGTGTCGCCCCCCTCACCCCGGCCCTCTCCCCCTTGGGGGAGAGGGAGCAGCGCTCCCCGGAGAGCGGTTCGATCGAGGCTACAGACTCCGCTGCTAGCGGAGCGGGAGCCCTCTCCCCTCGGGGGAGAGGGTTGGGTGAGGGGGATCTGGCACCGGACCAGCGGGCCGCGCTCATCAAATCCCTCAGCAAGCAGACCCCGGACCGGTTGCGCATCATCGCGCAGGCCATGCGTCATGGGATGTCCAACGACGACATCCACGGCATCACCATGTTTGACCCCTGGTTCCTGGACCGCATTCGCGAGATCGTGGAAGCCGAAGAAGAGGTCCGGGCAAGCGGGTTGCCGCAGGACGCGAACGGGCTGCGGCACCTCAAGATGATGGGGTTCACCGATGCCCGCCTGGCGCATCTGTCGGGGCGGAGCGAGGCGGAAGTCCGTAGCGCCCGGCTCGACGCTGGTGTGAAGGCCGTCTTCAAGCGCATCGACACCTGTGCTGCGGAATTCGAGGCGCAAACGCCCTACATGTATTCCACCTATGAAGCCCCGATGATGGGTGACGTCGAATGCGAGGCGCGCCCCAGCGATAAAAAGAAGGTCGTGATCCTCGGCGGTGGCCCCAACCGCATCGGCCAGGGGATCGAATTCGACTATTGCTGCTGTCACGCCTGCTATGCGCTGACGGACGCGGGTTATGAGACCATCATGGTCAACTGCAATCCCGAGACTGTCAGCACCGATTATGACACTTCCGACCGGCTGTATTTCGAACCGCTCACCTTCGAACATGTGATGGAGATCATGCGGGTCGAGCAGGAGAACGGCACCCTGCATGGTGTGATCGTGCAATTCGGTGGCCAGACCCCGCTGAAGCTTGCCAATGCCCTGCAAGAGGCCGGTATCCCGATCCTGGGCACCACGCCCGACATGATCGACCTGGCCGAGGACCGCGAGCGGTTCCAGCAACTGGTGCAGAAGCTGGGCCTGAAACAGCCCAAGAACGGCATTGCCCATTCCGATGCCGAGGCGCTTGAAATTGCGGCCGACATCGGCTTCCCCCTCGTGATCCGCCCGTCCTATGTGCTGGGTGGCCGCGCGATGGAGATCGTGCGCGATCAGCAAAGCCTTGAGCGCTATATCCGCGAGGCGGTTGTGGTCTCGGGCAAGAGCCCGGTCTTGCTGGACAATTACCTGTCCGGCGCGGTCGAACTGGACGTGGATGCGCTTTGCGACGGCACCGATGTGCATGTGGCGGGCATCATGCAGCATATTGAGGAGGCCGGCGTGCATTCCGGCGACAGCGCCTGTTCGCTGCCGCCCTATTCGCTGGATCGCGCCATCATCGAGGAAGTCACCAAGCAGACCCATGCCCTTGCGCTGGCGCTGAACGTGGTCGGCTTGATGAACATCCAGTTCGCGGTCAAGGATGGCGAGGTCTATCTGATCGAGGTCAACCCGCGCGCCTCGCGCACCGTGCCCTTCGTGGCCAAGGCGACGGATTCGGCCATCGCCTCCATTGCCGCGCGAATCATGGCGGGCGAGCCGCTGTCGAACTTCCCCAAACGCGCACCCTACCCCGAGCAGGCCGCCTATGCCGACGTCTTGCCGCTGGGCGATCCCTTGACCCTGGCGGATCCGGACATGCCCTGGTTCTCGGTCAAGGAGGCGGTGCTGCCCTTTGCCCGCTTCCCCGGCGTCGACACGCTTCTGGGGCCGGAGATGCGCTCCACCGGCGAGGTCATGGGCTGGGACCGCGACTTCCCCCGCGCCTTCCTCAAGGCGCAGATGGGTGCCGGGAACGTCATGCCACGCGAGGGCTGCGTCTTTATCTCGATCAAGGACATGGACAAGACGGATGACATGCTCTCCGCCGCGCGGATCCTGCTGGAGCAGGGGTTCAGCATTGTCGCCACCCGTGGCACCGCCGCATGGCTCAAGCAGCACGGCCACGCCTGCGAGACCGTCAACAAGGTCTACGAAGGCCGCCCCGATGTCACCGACATGATGAAGGACGGGTCTGTGCATCTGGTGCTGAACACCACCGAGGGCACGCAGGCGGTCGAGGACAGCAAGAGCATCCGCAGCATCGCATTGTTCGACAAGATCCCCTATTTCACCACCGCCGCGGGGGCCTATGCCGCCGCGCTGGCGATCAAGGCGCAGGCGGAGGACGAGATCGGGGTGAAGAGCTTACAGGGGTGAGCGCCGGTCCGGGCAAAGCCCGGCAATCGCTCCGGTGGAGCGATTGAGACGCGAACGGGCGGAGCCCAGGCCATTTCATGCAAAACGCGGCGACGGGCAGCGGCAGACCCTGGGTCGGCACGGCTGACCGGCGCTGCTTTGGAGGTTGAAGCCGGGCCTGGCCGATGCGTGCCCTCCCGTTAAACGAGAAATCGTGTTATCCTGCCGTCAGTTCAGCCAGAGGAGGCCCCCATGTTCCGCGCCATCATTCCCACCCTGCTGCTCATTGCCGCCTGCACCCCCGTCCCCGGCACTGCCCCCTCATCCCTGCCCTTTTTCGGGAACGGCTACCGCTTCGACGGCGATGCCTGCCGCCGTCTGGGCGAGGATGCCTATACCAATCAATTCCTCGACGATGCCGCCGATCTGGTCGGCTGTCCGGCGGATCTGGAGAACCTTGGCGTCTTTGTCATCGACACCGGCGCGCAGGAGGTCGCGCGGCGGGATGGTTATGTGCTCTACTCCGTCCCGCTGCGCTAAAGCCCCCCGCCTTAAACTTGTATCAAGTTAAAGCCGGGGCGCTGTAAGGCGTCACAGAGCGGCGTATTTGCCCATCAACCTGGTGAGCCGCTGGCTGAGTGTCTCGCCGATGACGGAGGCCTTTTGCAGGTCGCGCACCTCCAGCGCCTCGCCATTGGCCGCCGCCGCAAGCAGGTCACGCAAAGCCACCCATTTGGAAGCCACCTGCCCCAGGCCGAGCTTGATGCCGATGTTCGGCGCCCCGGGCAGCCCGCGCACAGCATCCCCTTCAATCAAGGCGGTATTGATGCTCTCAAATAGGGCGATCTTTTCGATCATCTGCGCCGGTAGTTCGGCAGAGCCAAGCGACAGGCGCAGATAGCACAGGTCGCGCAGCAACTCCTCGATCAGGGTCCGCTGTCCGGCCAGATGCAGCAGTGCCGCCTGCTGTTCTGCGGAGAAATCACCCTCAAGATACCTCGGACCCGCGGCGCGGGCGGCGGCAAGCAGACCATCGGCGACATCCTGATTGCGCGACAGCAATAGGCGCATCGGCACACTGTGAAAGTCACCCGATACGATCTGTTCCGCCGAACGTGTCACCCCGAAAGACATCCGCTGTATGCGGGACAATTCCGTGCTGTGCGCCGGATCCCTCTCAGCCGTCAGCGCCGGATCACCCGCGCCGTCGATCAGCGCCTTCATCATCTGTTCGAACGCCTGCGCCTCATGCAACGCGGTCTCTGCATGCAGTTGCGATTGTGATCCCGACATCACGAAACAGGTCGACTTCGCCACCCGAAGGGCACGCTGCGCCTGTTCCGTCAACAGGGTCACCCGCAGGTGGCCTTCGGATTGCGCCAGGGCGGCGCCTGCCGACACCAACAACAGGCACAGAGCAGCCCTTATCGTCTTGATCATGCCCGGCTCCCTTGCTTGCCCCCGCAGGACTACAGGGCAATCTTTAACAGAAGCTGACCGCCGGTCCTTGTCCTGCCCCTTGCCCAGCGCCCTTTGCCCCGGTTAGTTTGACAAAACTCAAGAGGTTACCGAATGTTCACACCCGTCATCACCGGCACCGGCATCTTCACCCCCGATCAGATCATCACCAATGCGGAGCTGGTGGCCTCGTTCAACGCCTATGTCGATCTCTATAACGCGGAACATGCCGCCGCCATTGAAGCGGGCGAGGT
This sequence comes from Sulfitobacter sp. PR48, assembly GCF_028807335.1. Lineage (NCBI taxonomy): Bacteria > Pseudomonadati > Pseudomonadota > Alphaproteobacteria > Rhodobacterales > Roseobacteraceae > Sulfitobacter > Sulfitobacter sp. PR48. The sequence continues at coordinate 85,889 of NZ_JARAMM010000003.1, forward strand.
TGAGGCCAAGGCGCATTCCTCCGAAGAGTTCATCGTCAAGGCCAGCGGGATCGAGCAGCGATATGTGATCGACAAGGCGGGCGTTCTGGACCCGCAGGTGATGCACCCGCTGCTGCGCCAGCGCAGCGATGACGAACCTTCGCTGATGGCCGAAATGGCACTGGATGCCGCCAGCAAGGCGCTTGCCAAGGCGGGCAAGACGGCAGCGGATGTGGATGCGGTGATCTGCGCCGCCTCGAACCTCGAACGCGCCTATCCGGCGGTGGCGATTGAAATCCAGGAACTGTTGGGCATCAACGGCTTTGCATTCGACATGAATGTCGCCTGTTCCTCTGCAACCTTTGGCATCCAGGCGGCGGCGGACATGGTGCGCAGCGGCTCGATCCGCTCTGCCCTGGTGGTCAATCCGGAAATCTGTTCCGCCCATCTGGAATGGCGGGACCGCGATTGTCACTTCATTTTCGGCGATGTGGCCACCGCCACGCTGATCGAGCGGGAGGAGGCCGCAAAGGGACCCTATTTCGAAATCAGATCAACCCGTTGCGCGACGCAGTTCTCAAACAACATCAGAAACAACAACGGCTTTCTGCGCCGCTCCCGGCCCGACGGTGTAGCCGACCGGCGCGACATGCAGTTCATGCAGAATGGCCGCAAGGTGTTCAAGGAAGTGCTGCCGCTGGTTTCCGATCATGTCGCGGGGCATATGGCCGACAATGGTGTCGTCAGCGGTGATCTGAAACGCATCTGGCTGCATCAGGCCAACAAGTCGATGAACGATTTCATCGGGCGCAAGGTTCTGGGCCGGGTGCCGGAACCGGGCGAACAACCCAATATCCTGCAGGATTACGCCAATACCTCCTCCGCCGGGTCGATCATTGCCTTTGCCAAATATTCCGACGATCTGAAGGACGGCGATATGGGGCTGATCTGTTCCTTCGGGGCGGGATATTCGGTGGGCTCCGTCATCGTGCAAAAACACGGCTGAGCGCACTGCCTAAGCCGCGTCAGAGGGATTTCAGCGATACCCTTTTGTGAACTTCCTCCGCGCTTTCCACCCGCTCGGAATACCGATCCACCAGATAGTCGGCACGCCCGCGCACCAGCCAGGTGAACTTGACCAGTTCCTCCATCACATCGACAACGCGGCTGTAGAACGGCCCCGCAGGCAGCTGCCCTGCGTCATCGAACTCCAGCCAGGCCTTGGGGATGCTGGACTGGTTGGGAATGGTGACCATCCGCATCCATCGTCCCAGAATACGCATCTGATTGACCGCGTTGAAGGACTGCGATCCGCCGCTGACCTGCATGACCGCCAGAGTCTTGCCCTGCGTCGGCCTGATCCCGCCTTTCAGGGAGAGGGGCAGCCAGTCGATCTGTGCCTTCATCACCGCCGTCATCGCCCCGTGCCGTTCCGGGCTGGACCAGACCATGCCTTCGGACCACACGGCAAGATCGCGCAGCTCCTGCACCTTGGGGTGATCAGCATCCGCCCCATCGGGCAGCGGCAGACCTGTCGGGTCGAACATCCGGGTCTCGCAGCCCAGGTGCCGCAGGATACGCGCCGCTTCAACCGCGGCCTTGCGCGAATAGCTGACGTCGCGCAGCGAGCCATAAAGCAGCAAGATGCGCGGCTTGTGCCCCGGATCCCCTTCTGCGCGCAATTGGTCCGTGTCGATCTGCGGCAAGGCATCCGCTTGCAGGGAGGACAGCAAATCAGCCACTTTCTTCTTCCAGGTTCAATTTCATGTCGATCAGCACCTGCTGCAGCATCGTCGTCTCGCGCAGCAGCCGCTTTGCTTCGTTGACCGTGATCCGGCCATCTTCCATGGATTGCTGATACTCGGCCATCAGCATCGCGAAACGCTGGCTCAGGGCGATCACATCGGAATTCACCCCACCCGAGCGTGGCGCATTCGGGCGGCCGTCATGAAAGGACAATTCGACGCCCCGCAGCTCTGCCAGGGCAGCGGTCACATGAGGATAGCCCGCCGCCTTTTCAAGCTCCGCCACCGCATCAATGGGCATGAAGCGATCGGCATGTTCGGCGTTGTCTGAATAATAGCGTCCCAAGGTCGCCTTGGACTTTCCGGTCAGGGCGCAGGCAGGCTCGATCCCGACATCCTTCACAAGGGCTTCGGTGTGTTTCTTCAAATAGCTGCCCATTCCGGCCATAACTTCGCTTCTCCGTTATCCGGCGCTTCCCCTTCGGGGGAAAGCGCCTCGGTTTTTCCCATTAACCGCAGACCCGACAGATGTCATTCACATTCTATCCGCAGCGTACGCGGAATGACGAGTGACCTGCGGACCCTGCGCAACGTCTGTTTTGGTTCGGCCATTTCTGAAGAGGGAGGGAACTTCAGGCCCGCAGGGCAGCAAATGGGCGAACCCTTTTGCTTGATCGCCGTGACAAACCTGACGTATGGGATGCGCCATGGCCAAACTCTATTTCCATTATTCAACCATGAACGCGGGGAAATCCACCGTTCTGCTGCAAGCTGCGCATAACTACGTCGAACGGGGGATGCGCCCCTATCTGCTGACGGCACAGCTCGATGACCGCGCGGGCGAGGCGCGCATCGCCTCGCGGATCGGCATCGGCCAGAAGGCAGATACCTTCGCCCCCGAGGAAAACCTCTTTGCCAAGATCGAAACCCGGCTCACCCAGGGGCCATGTGCGTGTATTTTCGTGGACGAGGCACAGTTCCTGAGCCCGGATCAGGTCTGGCAACTGGCACGGGTGGTCGATGACCTGAACGTGCCTGTCATGTGCTTTGGCCTGCGGGTTGATTTTCGTGGCGAATTGTTCCCGGGCTCTGCCACCCTGCTGGCCCTGAGCGATGAAATGCGCGAGGTCCGCACCATCTGCCATTGCGGCAAGAAGGCCACCATGGTGGTGAGGATGGATGCAGACGGCAAACCCCAGCGCGACGGGGCTCAGGTTCAGATTGGCGGCAATGAAACCTATCTTTCCCTCTGCCGCCGCCATTGGCGCGAGGCGGTTGGGGATAAATGACAGGTGGAATGTTTTCATAAACCGATCATTTTTGATCCCTATCCACAGCAATTCGACGATTTCTTGTGAATATCCGATAGCGGCCTGAACTTACCCCCACAGTCGATATCGGAAGTGCTACACCGCCAAACTTTCGCAATACCCCTCCTGGCAACACGAAAATCCGCCAAAAAGCACGCATTCTGGTCGCGCTGAGGGCAAAATCCCGCATCACGACGCCTCCAACGGCACCACAGAGCCGATGTGGAAATCAGCTCCGCACAGCTCACGCAGGACTTCAGGAAAGCGGCATAACTCCTTGATTTAAATCGCCCCGCCTCGAACCTGCATCAGATCAAAGGCAGGGCGCTGAAATTCAATGCATCCGCCCGCCGTCGGGAACCTCCTGATCCGGCGACAGCAGCACGATTGCCCCGTCCTTGTCCGGAACCCCCAGGACCAGGACCTCGGACATGAAGGGACCAATCTGGCGCGGCGGGAAATTCACCACCGCCATCACCTGCCGCCCGATCAGCTCATCGGGTGCATAATGTACCGTGATCTGCGCCGAGGTCTTGCGCGTGCCGATCTCCTCGCCGAAGTCCACCCAGAGCTTGATCGCGGGCTTGCGTGCTTCGGGAAAGGGTTCCGCGCGGATCACCGTGCCGACGCGGATGTCCACCTTCATGAAATCATCGAAATCAATCTCAGCCACGCGACAACTCCCTTGATCTGTCCGTGGCCGCCGCCACCGCGCGGTTCAAAAGCGCGGGAAACCCCGTTTCTGCATCCATCAGCACCTCAAGCGCAGCCTGGGTCGTGCCATTCGGGCTGGTCACATTGATGCGCAGCTGCGTGGGGTCTTCCGCCGCCTCCATGGCCAGCGCCCCGGCCCCGGCGACCGTCGCCTTGGCAAGTTGCAGGGCCAGGTCGCGCGGCAAGCCCTGGGCCACGCCGGCATCCGCCATGGTCTCAATCATGTGAAAGACATAGGCCGGGCCCGAGCCGCTGACCCCGGTCACCGCGTCGATCTGCGCCTCTTCGGTCAGACGCACGACCTCGCCCACGGCGCTGAGCAGCGCTTCGGCCTCGTCCAGCGCCGCTGCACCGGCAGCGGCATTGCCCACGATGGCCGTGATCCCGCGCGAAATCGCTGCAGGCGTGTTCGGCATGGCGCGCACGATGGGGGTCTGCGCGCCCAGAACATCTTCGAAATAGGAAATCGGGGTCCCGGCAGCGACGCTGACAAACACGGTGCTGCCTTTGCCCATGGCCTGCAGGGTCGGCAGGGCCTCTGCCATCATCTGCGGCTTGACCGCCACCAGCACAAGCGCCGGTGTTTCGGGCAGGGTTTCGTTCAGATGAACCCCCTGCCCCTGCAGCCAGTCAGATGGCACAGGGTCCATGACCCAGACGGAGGTTGGCGGCAATCCGCGCCCCAGCCAACCGGCCAGCATGGCCGACCCCATCTTGCCGCAGCCCAGCAAAACCAGGCCTCCGGCAGCAATCCGACTGTCTTTCATCACAAATCTCCCGCGTTAAACTCGCGGGAAACTGTTACGCGTGGCCGTAGGCCTCCGCAATGGCGACCTGAAGCGCATCTTTCGGTGTCCGGTCACCCCAGATCAGCAGTTGCAGCGCGGGGTAATACCGTTCCGCCGACATGACCGCAGCGGTGATCATCATGTCGATCTGCCCGGCAGAGGCATCCTGCCCCCCTGCAAGCACCAGGCCATAGCGATAGACCATGAGCTTCTGCTCGGCCCAATAGGTAAAGCTCCCCGCCCAGCATTGGTCGTTGATGGCGTTGAGCAGTTCATAGACCCCGGGCAGGGAATGCTCCGGCGGGTCCATGTCGAAGGTGCAGATCAGCCGCAGCGTTTCGTCGAACGCGGACCAGGCCAGGGTAATCGAGTAGGTGCGCCACTGGCCCTCGACGGCCATGGCGATCTGCTCATCGGAAATCCGGTCGAAATCCCATTCGTGATGGGCCGCCAGGTTTTCCACGATATCAATGGGGTGAATGTCTTCTTCAAGGTATTGCTCGGACAGGGCCATTTCGCCACCTCTTTTTTAGTCCAGAGCCGTGGTGCGCCTGCGCCACCAGCTATGGATGCCTGCACTAATAGGCGGGGAACATCTCCACGCCTATACCAGATATGGTGGGCGATAAGCGTGACCTGTGGCAACCTTTTTCTTGGGGATAACTACAAATTGCGGGGGATATCTCCAATATATTGTGGGAAAAACAATCACTGCCGCAAAATCTTAGCGGTGTTTTTCTTTTTGGCCTGAAATATCCATGCGCTCCCGCGCAAACGGGTGCCCCCTCAAGGGCCGGGTGATCACCCGCCCCTTGCAATAAACTGGAATGGCGCGGCAGCGCCGCCTTTGGGTCAGCCCTTCTTTGTCTCCAGCGCGTCGAGCCGCGCCCTGAGCGCCTCGTTTTCCTCGCACGCCTTCTGCGCCATCGCGCGCACCGCGTCGAATTCCTCGCGGGTCACAAAGTCGCGATCCGCCAGCCAGCGGTCCATCATGCCTTTCAGCGCGGTTTCAGCCTCGTTCCGGGCCCCCTGTGCCACGCCCATGGCATTGGTCATCATCTGGCTGACGTCGTCGAAAAATTTGTTGCGGGTCTGCATGTCTCGCCTCCGGGGTTCGCTTTCATCCTATATGGGGGCCACTTGTCGCAGGCGCAAGGTTGACTTCCCCGCCGGGGCGCGCTCAATCAGCGCATGATCGCAATGCTCCCCTTCCCCGAAATCTCGCCCGAGATCTTCTCGATTTCCCTGTTTGGCACAACCTTCGCACTGCGTTGGTATGCGCTGGCCTATATCGTCGGCATCCTGCTGGGCTGGCGCATCGTTGTCCGCGCCACCCGGACCCCGCGACTATGGAAGAACAACACGCCCGTGATGACCCCCTCCCAGGTCGAGGACCTGCTGTTCTGGGTGATTCTGGGCGTGATCCTGGGCGGGCGGCTGGGCTATGTGCTGTTCTATCAACCCGGGTTCTACCTGGCCAATCCGCTGCGCATCCTGCAGCTTTGGGAAGGCGGCATGTCCTTTCACGGCGGGGCCCTGGGCGTCATCCTTGCCGGATGGCTTTATACCCTGCGCCACAAGATCCCCACCATCCCGACCGGCGATATGGTCTGCCTCGGGCTGGCACCGGGGCTGTTCCTGGGGCGACTGGCCAATTTCATCAATGCCGAACTCTGGGGCCGGCCAACCGACCTGCCCTGGGGCGTCGCCTTTCCGACCGATGCCGCGCAATATTGTCCCGATGTGGCCGGACTCTGCGCCCGGCACCCCTCGCAACTCTACGAGGCGCTGCTCGAAGGGCTGATCCTGGGGGGCCTTCTGGTCTGGATGGCCTGGCGGCGCGGGGCGTTGAAACGCGAAGGGCTGATCGGCGGCACGTTCCTCGCCGGTTATGGCATCGCCCGTTTTATGGTCGAATTCGTCCGCCAGCCCGATGCGCAATTCGTCAGCGATGGCAATCCGCTGGGCCTCGCCTGGCACATGGGCGGCTATGGGCTGACCATGGGCCAGATCCTCTGCCTGCCGATGATCCTGGTCGGGGCGTTCCTGATCCTGCGGGCACGCCGTCGCCCGGCATGAGCCTGCATGACCATATCGTCGCGCGCATCCGGGCCGAAGGGCCGATGCGGCTGGATGACTACATGCAGTCCTGCCTGTTGCACCCGCGCTGGGGCTATTACGCCACCCGCGACCCGCTGGGGGCTGCGGGTGATTTCACCACCGCCCCCGAGATCAGCCAGATGTTCGGCGAAGTCATCGGTCTGTCGCTGGCACAGAAATGGCTGGACGATGGTGCGCCCTCCCCCTTCACCCTGGCGGAACTGGGCCCCGGCCGCGGCACGCTGATGGCGGACATCCTGCGGGCCTGTGCCAAAGTGCCGGGATTTGCCGAGGCGGCGGAAATCCAGCTGATCGAAGCCTCGGACGCCCTGCGCCAGATCCAGGCCCGGACTTTGCAGGCCTGGCAGGTCACCTGGTCGACCGAGGTGGGTGACCTGCCGGATCAACCGCTTTACCTGGTGGCGAATGAATTCTTTGACGCGCTGCCGATCCGCCAGTTCCTCCGGGACGGGATGCGCTGGCGCGAACGGCAGGTCGGCCTGCAGGACGGGGCGCTTGCCCTGGGTCTGGGCCCCGCCCAGCCGCAACCGGCGCTGAACAACAGGATCGAGGACACCCGCGACGGCGATGTGGTCGAGATCTGCGGTGCCCTGTCGCCAATCCTGTCCCGGATCGCCCCCCGGATCGCACAGCACGGCGGCACTGCGCTGATCATTGATTACGGCGACTGGCGCACGCTGGGCGACACCTGGCAGGCGGTGCAGGATCACGAACCCACAAACCCGCTGGCCAACCCGGGTGCCGCCGATCTGACCGCACATGTGGATTTCGAAGCGATCGCCCTGGCCGCAGCCCCCTGCGCCTACAGCCGTGTCACCCCGCAGGGGGTATTCCTTGAACGGCTGGGCATCACGCAGCGGGCGCAACAACTGGCACAGAGGCTGACCGGCCCGGCGCTGGACAGCCATATCGCCGCACATCGACGGTTGACGCATCCGCAGGAAATGGGAAACCTCTTCAAAGTGATCGCCCTTTATCCGCCAGAGTCGGCACCGCCACCGGGATTGGAACCATGACACTGGAAATTCTCACGTCGGACTGTCTTGCCCCCCTGCGCCACGGGTTTTTCACCCGCGCAGGCGGTGCATCCTCGGGCGTGTTCGCCGGCCTGAACTGCGGACAGGGCAGTTCGGACCAGCGCGAAATCGTGGCCATCAACCGCAGCCGCGTGGCAGAGGCCATGGGTGTGGCGCAGGACCACCTGCTGGGCGTGCACCAGGTCCATTCCGCCACCGCGATCACCGTGACCGCACCGCAGGCGGAAAAGCCGAAAGCGGATGCGCTGGTCACCGCCACCCCCGGCCTTGCGCTGTCGGTGCTGAGCGCCGATTGCCAGCCTGTGCTGTTTGCGGATGCCAGGGCCGGCGTCATCGGGGCGGCCCATGCCGGATGGCGGGGCGCGCTGGACGGGGTGTTGCATGCCACCGTCGATGCCATGGTGGCGCTGGGAGCCGCGCGGCCTGACATCACCGCCGTCATCGGGCCCTGCATCAGCCAGCGCGCCTATGAGGTTGGTCCGGAATTCTTCGAGGATTTCATTGCCGAGGATCAGGCCTATGCCCGCTACTTTGCCAATGGTGACGGCGACAGGATGCTGTTCGATCTGCCCGGCTTTGGGCTGAACCGGCTGCGGGCGGCTGGTGTGGGCCATGCGGAATGGACACATCACTGCACCTACAGCGATCCGGCACGGTTCTATTCCTATCGCAGATCCACCCATGCCAAGGAGGCCGATTACGGCCGCCTGATCTCTGCCATCACCCTTTGATTTTGACGCAATTGGGGCAGCTATGGCCCCCTTCCTGCCCGAATGACCCACTCGCAAAGCGGAAACAATCCCGCGAAAGCGGCAAGATTGGCCACGAAGCACCAATGATTTTCAATAAAACAAGGGCTTTGCGCAATTGAGGCGGTGCGGTCACAAATCACCGGCCAAATGATGAAGCTTTCTTGAAAATTCTCGTCAAACGCCAAAAACCCGCCCGATTGGTCCGGCATATTGATCCTCAAGCAAGGGCAGCGACCCGAAAATACAGACCGAGGATGAGACAATGAAGACCAACACACGCTTTATCAAGAACGTCGTCGAAACCGCAGCCAAGAATGACACCGTGATGCCCTGGGCGCGCGGCGCACGCCGGAAGGCTTTCATCGCCAAGCGCAACGCATCCGAGACATCGGCGCGCAAGTCCGCCTGAACACCGCACCAGCCTCCCCGAAGCGACCAGTTTCGCTGGTACGAGTGCATACCCCCCACGCGTTGATTCGCGAGGGGGGTCTTTTTTTGCGTGAAATGTGGCAGCGTCACGCGGAATTGGGGAAACAGAACGGCGAAAATCCACCAAATTGGCCTTAAATGGGGCATTAATGTTCGACAAACTTTGACAATCTAACCCTTTCATGACGATTTAAGCCTCGTAGAAGACATGAAATGACGAATGTTATTTCCGTTGTTGTCGGTGGGGGCCGACACGGATGTGACCTACCTTGGAAGGGTGATCGCATGAATATTACTGCTGCCTCAGGCGCCCGCCTGCAGACCAGACTGAAAGCACCACGCGGGTTCGACCTGAACGCGCCGGGTCCCGCAAATGGCGGGCTGCGCGCAACCGCCCCCATGCCAATGCGCAATTTCGAAATAGCGGCGTTGCGGACGGACGGTTCGCTTTACATCGGACAGGACAGGGCACCGGCCATTCCATTGTTCGAATCCGCCTTTTCCGCTTTTGCGCGCGGCACGCTGATCCAGACCGTCAATGGTGAGGTCGCGGTCGAGGATCTGCAGCCCGGCGACATGATCAACACCTCCACCGGCGAACCGGCCAAGCTGATCTGGATCGGTTCCTCCAGCTTCGTGCCCGCCGACGCGGGCCGCCGCATGCCGCTGGTGCGGATCATGGCCGACAGCTTCGGACAGGGGCGCCCCTCGTCCTTCCTGACCGTCGGACCGGGCGCAAGGGTGCTGCACACCCCCCACCACCTGCGGTCAGAGGCCGGTGGCACAAGGATGCTGACCTCGGTCCGGGAATTCGTGGACGGTGTGAACGTGATCGAGATCGTACCGCCAACACCCGTGCGACTGTTTCACATCTGCCTGGACCGCCATGCCGCGATCAATGCGGGCGGGCTTGAGATGGAAACCTTTCACCCCGGTGCCAATGCGACACGGACGGTGACCCATTCGCTGCGCGACCGTTTCCTGGGGATGTTTCCGCGCATCAGCCACATCACCGACTTCGGTCCGCTGGCCCATCCGCGCGCGCCGGAGCCTGAAAACGGTCAGGTCGCCTGAAGCCACGCCGCGACGACGCCCTCCGGGGCCTGCGCCTCAGGGGGTGGTTTTCAGGCGTTCTTCCAGAACGTCGAAGGGCACGCCGGGTTCATCCTTGGCCCCACGGATCACCAGGCTGGTCTTGACGCTGGCCACATTCGGGGTGGTCAGCAGCTTGCCGGTCAGAAAGCTTTGAAAGCTGGACAGGTCCGGGGCCACACATTTGATGATGAAGTCGACTTCGCCGTTCAGCATGTGACATTCACGGACCAGGGGCCAGTCGCGGCATTTCTGCTCAAAGGCGCTCAGGTCCGCTTCGGCCTGGCTGGCCAGCCCGACCATCGCAAAGACCTGCACCTCGAATCCCAGTTCGCGGGCATCGACATCGGCGTGATAGCCCCGGATGTAGCCTTGTTCCTCCAGCGTGCGGACCCGGCGCAGGCAGGGTGGTGCTGAAATGCCGACCCGCTTGGCCAGCTCGACGTTGGTCATCCGCCCATCGGCCTGCAATTCGGCCAGAATTTTCCGATCAATCGGATCAAGCCGTGTACCTGCCATGATGTCCCCCGTGGTATTTGCGATTCTTATATCAGCGCGGCGATTCTGCGCAATATTGTTTCGTATTCGCGCAAGAATCTTCCAGAGTCGACACTTAGCGCCGGCATCCGGGGATGAAAAGCCCTATTGGCCCGGCTTCCGGCCCCTCCAACGGGGGTTTAAGCGGCGGCGGAGCTTGTCTATATGACGAGGGCTGCAACAGATGTTCGGGGGTGCCGTATGGCCGAGACACGCAAAACCAAGGTTCTGATCATTGGCTCAGGCCCGGCAGGCTACACGGCCGGTGTCTATGCCAGCCGCGCCATGCTGGAGCCTATTCTGGTACAGGGGATCGAGCCGGGCGGCCAGCTGACCACCACCACCGAGGTCGAGAACTGGCCCGGCGACAGCGAAGTTCAGGGCCCCGATCTGATGGTGCGCATGCAGGACCATGCCAAGGCCATGGGCACCGAGATCATCGGCGACATCATCACCGATCTGGACCTGTCCAGCCGTCCGTTTCACGCCAGGGGGGACAGCGGCACGACCTATATCGCCGACGCGGTGATCCTTGCCACCGGCGCGCGGGCGAAATGGCTTGGCCTGCCGACGGAGGACAAGTTCAAGGGTTTCGGCGTCAGCGCCTGTGCGACCTGCGACGGCTTTTTCTATCGCGGCCAGGAGATCGTCGTGGTCGGCGGTGGCAACACAGCCGTGGAAGAGGCGCTGTTCCTGACCAACTTTGCCTCCAAGGTGACGCTGATCCATCGCCGCGACGAACTGCGTGCCGAGAAGATCCTGATCGACCGGCTGATGAAAAACCCCAAGATCGAGCCGCTGTGGTTCCATGAACTGCACGAGGTTTATGGCACCGACAGCCCGCTGGGTGTCGAGGGCATCAAGGTAAAGCATGTTGAAACCGGCGAGATCACGGACATCCCCGCCAAGGGCGTCTTCATTGCCATCGGCCACGCACCGGCAAACGAACTGGTCAAGGACGTGCTGGAAACCCACATGGGCGGCTATGTCGTGACCAAGCCCGACAGCACCGAAACCTCGATCCCCGGTGTTTTTGCCGCCGGTGACCTGACCGACCACAAGTACCGGCAGGCGGTGACCAGCGCCGGCATGGGCTGCATGGCAGCGCTGGAAGCGGAACGGTTCCTGGCCGAAATGGGCGACGATGTGGAAATCCAGGGCGGCAAGGACACCTCGCTGCCCCTGGGCCACGGCGCACAGGTGGCTGAATAGGCCACCAACACCCTTCTTGACCTGCTCCTTGCCTCCCCGCAAAGTCTGACCAACGCAAGGAGCAGGACATGAGCGATCTTTGGCGCGGAACCACTGCAACCCGCCTGCGCATCGCCAGCGGTCTGGTGCTGTTCATCTACGCCCTGCTGCATTTCCTGAACATCGGGCTGGGCCTGTTTTCGACCGAGCTGATACATGCGGCGCAGGATTGGCGTCAGCTTGTCACCCGCAGCATCCCGGGCACGATCCTGATCTACGGTGCCTTCACCATTCATCTGTCCATGGTCCTGGGCAGGCTTGCCCTGCGCGGCACACTGCGCATGCCGTTCTGGGAAGCGGCACAGACCGTGCTTGGCCTGATGATCCCCGTCTTGCTGATCGCCCATCTGGTCCACACCCGCACTGCGCACGAGCTTTTCGATGTGAACGACGAAATGGGGTATATCTCGCTCCTGCTCTACAACACCCTGGATGGCTGGAAACAATGCGCCTTGCTGGTGCTGGTCTGGGCGCATGGCTGCACGGGCTTGCATTTCTGGCTGCGCGGAAAGCCATGGTGGCGCAGGTCATTGCCGGCCCTTGCGGGCATTGCGGCGCTTGTCCCCGCCTTTGCACTGGCAGGCTTCCTGACCGAAGCGCGACGGATCGCCGGGAATTTTCGCATTCCCGAAAACCGTGAGGCGATCTATGCCGCCTACAACTTCCCCGATGCCGAGACTTTCGCCATGCTCATCGCCTGGACGCGCTATCTTGGCTGGGGGCTGTTTGCGGTGCTGGTTGCAGTCGGCGCAATCTATGCGATCAAATCGGTCCTGTCGCGGCGGCAATCAGTGCGGGTCAGCTATGTGGACGGGCCAGAGGTCTGGGCACCCAAGGGCCTGACTCTGCTGGAAGTTTCCCGCCTGCGGGGCGTGCCACATGCATCGCTCTGCGGGGGCCGGGGGCGCTGCACCACCTGCCGCGTTCTGATCGAGCACGGGGCAGAGAAGTTGCACCCGCCCAGCCCGGCAGAGGCCCGCGCCCTTGCCGCCGTGGGCGCAGGACCGGGGGTGCGGCTGGCCTGCCAGATCGTCCCCGTCGCCCCCACCACCGTGTTCCGCATCTTTCAGCCCGACGGACGCCGCAAACACCGGACCCACGCCAGCCAGGGCGAAGAAAAGAAGCTTGCGCTGCTGTTCCTTGACATGCGTGGCTTCACGGCCCGCACAACCGGCCAGTTGCCCTATGACGTGGTGTTCCTGCTGAACCGGTTCTTTGACGCTGTGGTTCCCGCGGTCAACCGCGAGGGCGGCACGATTGACAAATACCTCGGCGACGGGTTCCTGGCGATCTTCGAGACGGCAACCCCCGAAAGCTCTGCCCAGGCCGCGCTGCGCGCGATCGAAGGCATTGCGCAGGAACTGGACCGGTTTAACGCACAGCTTTCGGACGAAGGACAGGGGCCCGTCGCAATCGGGATCGGTGCGCACCTCGGCGAGGTGGTTCTGGGCGAAATCGGCGCTATCGGTCAGTCCCCCCGCACCCTGATCGGCGACACGGTGAATACCGCTTCGCGGCTGGAGGGGGTCACCAAGGAACACGGCGTTCAGGCGATGATCTCTGCACCGCTGCTGACGGCGGCTGGCCATGCGCCCGCAGCGGAGCTGATGGTGGAACTGACCCTGCGCGGGGTCCACGCCCCTCTTGCGGCGTGGCCGGTGAAACATGCCCATGACCTGGCCGCACAGCTGGACGCCCTGCCCGCCACCGGAACTGCCTGAAACCGCCCATGACTGGCCATTTTCCGCAACCCGGACCGGATTTTTTCTGTTTTTCGCCTTGCACCGCTAGACTCTGGACGCGCTGCGGGGGCATAGGGCCTGCAAACTGTCACGACGACATAAGGCAAAAGCGAGTTTGACATGACGATGGTGCAAAATTTATCCCCGATCCCCGAGCTGTATGTTTCCTACGAGTCGGCCCAGAAGCTGAAGCATGAGGCGGGTGAGCTGGTCAGCCACGATCTGACCCCGCGCCAGATCTGCGATCTGGAACTGCTGATGAACGGCGGCTTCAACCCGCTGAAGGGTTTCCTGACCGAAGCCGATTACGACGGCGTCGTGGAAAACCTGCGGCTGGCCGACGGCACCCTTTGGCCGATGCCGATCACCCTGGACGTGAGCGAGGATTTCGCCGAGAAACTGGAGCTGGGCCAGGACATCGCCCTGCGCGATCAGGAAGGTGTCATCCTTGCCACCATGACCGTGACCGACCGCTGGGAGCCGAACAAGGCCCGCGAAGCCGAAAAGGTATTCGGTGCGGATGATGACGCGCATCCGGCGGTGAACTACCTGCACAACAAGGCCGGCAAGATCTATCTTGGCGGACCGGTCACCGGGATTCAGCAACCGGTTCACTATGACTTCCGCGCACGCCGCGACACGCCCAATGAACTGCGCGCCTATTTCCGCAAGATGGGCTGGCGCAAGGTCGTGGCCTTCCAGACCCGCAACCCGCTGCACCGCGCACACCAGGAGCTGACCTTCCGCGCCGCGCGTGAAGCCCAGGCCAACCTGCTGATCCATCCGGTTGTCGGCCTGACAAAGCCCGGCGATGTCGATCACTTCACCCGCGTCCGCTGCTATGAGGCGGTGCTGGACAAATACCCGGCGGCCACCACCTCGATGTCGCTGCTGAACCTTGCCATGCGCATGGCGGGCCCCCGCGAGGCGGTCTGGCACGGGTTGATCCGCAAGAACCACGGCTGCACCCATTTCATCGTCGGCCGCGATCACGCGGGCCCCGGCAAGAATTCAGCCGGTGAAGATTTCTATGGCCCCTATGATGCGCAGGACCTGTTCCGCGAGCATCAGGAGGAAATGGGCATCGAAATGGTCGATTTCAAACACATGGTCTATGTGCAGGAACGCGCCCAGTACGAGCCCGCAGACGAGATCGAGGACAAGGACAACGTCACCATCCTGAACATTTCCGGCACCGAACTGCGCCGCCGCCTGCGCGAAGGTCTGGAAATTCCTGAGTGGTTCTCCTTCCCCGAAGTGGTCAGGGAGCTGCGCCGCACCTCTCCGCCGCGTTCCGATCAGGGCTTTACCGTGTTCTTCACCGGCTTCTCCGGCTCGGGCAAATCCACCATTGCCAATGCGCTGATGGTCAAGCTGATGGAAATGGGCGGTCGCCCTGTGACGCTGCTGGACGGCGATATCGTCCGCAAGAACCTCAGCTCCGAGCTGGGCTTCTCGAAAGAGCACCGTGACCTCAACATCCGCCGCATCGGCTATGTCGCCTCCGAGATCACCAAGAACGGCGGCATCGCCATCTGCGCACCCATCGCACCTTATGCGACCACCCGACGCGCGGTTCGCGAAGACATCGAAGCCTTCGGCGCCTTTGTCGAGGTGCATGTGGCCACCTCGATCGAGGAATGCGAACGCCGCGACCGCAAGGGGCTGTACAAGCTGGCGCGCGAAGGCAAGATCAAGGAATTCACAGGCATTTCTGACCCTTACGATGTGCCGCAGAATCCCGAACTGTCACTGGACACCGAAAGCGTGGACGTCGACAACTGCGCCCATCAGGTTTTGTTGAAACTGGAAAGCATGGGTCTGATCAGCGGCTGATCCGATCCCTTCGCGACGAACCCGAAACGCAGCCCCCCGGGGCTGCGTTTTGCGTTTCACAGACTGTCGCGGATGGCGCGGGCGGCGCGGCCTTCCAGATCGGCCCAATGCGCCGCCTGCGGCTTGGCCGCGCGCAGGGCGGAGGCAAGCTGGTCATACAGCCCCCCGCTTGCCGCGCGGATCGCATCCTTCATCTGGGCCGCATCCTCGCAGATCACCATCCCGCCGGTATCCATGAAATCCCCGATGTTCGGACAACCCCAATAGATCGGCACCGTCTCGCAGAGCACGGCATCGACGATCTTTTCGGTAAAGTAGTTCCGCTCGCGGATGTTTTCGATCACCACGGAGAAACGGTAGGGTGCCAGCCCGTCGGACTTTTCCGCAAAAGGGGCATAGCCGCGCCCCAGGATTTCGACCTCCAGCCCCTCGTCCCTGACCAGATCGACCATCTCGTGCCGCAGCTGGTGGCCCAGCGTGTCGCGCTTGGCCGAGGCGATGAGCGACATGTGCCGTGTCTTGTCGATCTTCAATCCGGACGGGTCCGGCACCCAACTGGTGCCGAAGGGCAGCATGATGCCGTTCGGGATTGCCGCCAGCAACGCGTCGTCGTGACAAAGCACCCGGTAGAAGCGCCGCCAGGTCCAGCGCAGCAGCCGCAGGTGCCGCCGGTGGATCGCGGCAGGTTCCACCACCATGACAGAGACCCGCGCGGGTGTCGCCCAGCGCAGCCGGAAATGCATCGCCGTCTTGGGATAGACGATCAGGTGATCGTCAGGCAGCAGATCCCCCACCTGCCCCGCCGCCAGCCGGTCGGGCCGCCCAAGGGGCCAGTGCAGATCGTCCAGCGGCACCTGCGCAAGCGCGGCCCCCAGTTGCGACCCGTAGGGCAGGACAGCGATGGCCGGATCGGTCACCGCCCTTCATCCCCGGCGGGAAGAAAGACATCCCCCGTCATGATCACGCAGCCCTGCCCGGCGACTTGCACCCCGGTGATGGCGTCGCGCGGCCCCAGGACGGTGACCTGCGCCTGACCCGGCCTGCCCATGCCATGTCCCTGCTCGGCCACATAGGAAGGGCTGTCCAGCAGCCCCCGCGCCCAGAGATAGCTGGCGGCCGCACCGGTGGCGGAACCGGTGAACGGGTCCTCCGGCGGGCTGGGCGGTGCCAACAGAAGCCGTGCACAGGTGTCGCCGGCAGAGGTAGCCCCTTCCAGGGTGATCCAGTAAGGCTCCATGATATCAATACCGTCGTGACCCAAAGCCTGTGCATAGGCCTTAAGCGCCGAAGGGTCGAACCGCAGCCCGTCGAGGGCGGCACGGTTCCGCAGCACCGTAATGCAGAACGGCAACCCGGTTGATACAATCTGCGGCGGGCTGATGATCTCTTCCGGGGTGATGCCGCCGATTGCAGCAACCAGATGCGGAGCGACCTCTGCGCCGAATGTCGGCGCCACCTGTGTCATCGTGATCAGGTCGCCCGCCACCTCGACCGCCACAATGCCCGCCCCGGTTTCCAGCCGCAGCGGCCCGTCGCCGATCATGCCGCGATGGCGCAGCGCAGCCACGGTGGCAATCGTGGGATGACCCGCAAAGGGTATTTCCCGGCTGGCCAGATAATATTTCACCCGCAGGTCCGCCACATCGGACGGTCCGGTAAAGGTGCATTCCACCAGAGAGGTTTCGCGCACGTAACCCATGCAGGTTTCATCGCTCAGAACCGCACCGCCATGCACCACGGCACAGCCGTTTCCGCCAAACGGCTGGGTGGTAAAGGCATCGACCCAATCAAATTCAAGGCGCATCGCAAACTTCCCCGGATAACAAAAAAGGCCGCAGTGCGCTGCGGCCTCTTACAAATCCATGATCCGCGTGGCGGGGTAAAGGCCCCGACCGCGCTTAATGCATCTTCTAATGCACCATCACCGGCGCATAATCATGTTCGCGCGCCAGATGAAAGGCCAGTTTGCGGTCGCCGACAAGCGCCAGCTGCTGGCCTTGGGCATCGTGAACCGAATAGAGCAGTTCCAGACCTTCGGCCTGATCGCGTACTTCGCGAGGCAGATCGCTGACGGCGATTGTCTTGACGTATACCGTCCGGTCCCCGCCATGGGTTGTCATGTCATGCATATCTTACCCTTTCTTGATCTTTATGGTCTGTACAACTGTTTCGGGTTTGGCCCGGGTCAAGTCCACGTGCAGCAGACCGTTCTCCATCTGAGCTTCGCCCACATCCACCCCGTCGGCCAGCACAAAGCTGCGCTGGAACTGCCGTGCGGCGATGCCACGGTGCAAGAACACCCGGTCTTCGCCGTCATCGTGCTGACGTCCCCGGATCACCAGCTGGCGGTCCTCGACAGTGATGGCAAGATCATCCTCGGCAAAGCCCGCAACGGCCAGCGTGATGCGGTAGCTGTAGTCGGATGTCTGTTCGATATTGAAAGGCGGATAGCCTTCGTTGCCGGATTTCGCAGTGCGTTCCAGCACCCGTTCCAGCTGTTCAAACCCCAACATGTGAGGATAAGAAGCAAGCGTCAGTTTCGTCATGCGACACGTCCTGTATTAAAGCGACAGTCAGGCATGGGCCCCTTCAGCGGCAACCCATGGCATAAATATGGGGGCATGGACTACCGGGCGCAAGGGCTATGCGTGAACAAGCGCACGCCCTATATTGGGGTACTCTACTGTGATGGAATCACCCGACCGATGAATGCGCCGACTGATCTTTCCATGAAAAACGACGATGTGCTGCGTGTGGAACTTGAAGTGTTCCGCCGCGAACACCGCGATCTGGACGAGGCGATCAGGGCCCTGACGGACCGGAACACGGCAGATCAGCTGACCCTGCAACGGCTGAAAAAACGCAAACTGCGGCTGAAGGATCTGATTGCCCAGATCGAAGACCGCCTGACCCCCGATATCATCGCCTGAAACATCCTCTGCGCGCATTGCCCTGCAGGCGCGGACAGGTATAGTGCGCGCTCTGAATTTCTGCAAAAGGCTGCTTGGCATGACCCCTCCCCCCGTTGGCATCATCATGGGTTCGCAATCTGACTGGTCCACGATGCGCGAGGCGGCGGCGCTGCTGGACGAGCTGGCGATTCCTTACGAATCGCGCATCGTTTCCGCGCACCGCACCCCCGACAGGCTGTGGGACTACGGCAAGACGGCGGTGGATCGTGGCATGCAGGTGATCATCGCAGGTGCCGGCGGTGCCGCACATCTGCCCGGCATGATGGCCTCGAAAACCCGGGTGCCGGTGATCGGCGTGCCGGTCCAGACGCGGGCATTGTCAGGGGTCGATTCGCTTTATTCCATTCTGCAGATGCCGCGCGGCTTCCCGGTGGCGACCATGGCCATCGGTGCCGCGGGCGCTGCCAATGCGGCCCTGATGGCCGCGGGTATCCTCGCCCTGCAGGACCCAAAACTTGCCGAGCGGCTGGACAATTGGCGCGCAGCCCTCAGCGCATCCATTCCGGAGGAGCCCACAGATGACTGAGCCGCTCCCCCTTGGCAGCACCATCGGCATTCTTGGCGGCGGTCAACTGGGCCGGATGCTGTCGGTTGCCGCCTCCCGTCTGGGGTTCAGGACCCATATCTTTGAGCCGGGGGCAGAGCCGCCCGCAGGCCATGTGGCCGATGCCGTCACCACCGCCCCCTATGAAGACGACGCCGCGCTCAGGGCCTTTGCCAGCGCCTGTGACATCGTGACGTTCGAGTTCGAGAATGTCCCCACAAGCGCGCTGGACCTGATCGAGGCGCAGGTGCCGATCCGGCCGGGCCGCGAGGCGCTGCGCATCAGCCAGGATCGCCTGACCGAAAAGGAATTCCTGCAAGGTCTGGGGCTGAACGTGGCCCCCTATGCCGATATCCCCGATCAGGCGGCGCTTGATGCCGCCGTGACAACCATCGGTACGCCTTCGATCCTCAAGACCCGGCGCTTTGGCTACGATGGCAAGGGTCAGCTGCGCCTGCGCAGCGCCGAGGAGGCTGTCGGCACCATGTCCCAGATGGGCGGCGCCCCCTGTGTCCTGGAAGGTTTTGTCGATTTCAGCCATGAGGTTTCCGTCATTGCGGCGCGCAGCGTGACCGGCGAAGTGGCCTGTTTTGACCCCGGTGAAAACGTCCACCGCGACGGTATTCTACACAGCACAACGGTGCCCGCCCGCCTGTCGGCCAGCCAGCGCACCGACGCGGTTCTGATGGCAGCCAGGATCCTGAATGCGCTGGATTATGTCGGGGTTCTGGGGGTCGAGCTTTTCGTCACGGCGCAGGGTCTGATCGTGAACGAAATTGCGCCAAGGGTGCACAACTCGGGCCATTGGACACAACAGGGTTGCAGCGTGGACCAGTTCGAACAGCACATCCGTGCCATCACCGGCTGGCCGCTGGGCGATGGGTCACGCTATGCCGATGTGGTGATGGAAAACCTGATCGGCGATGACATGGACAGGGTGCCGGAGCTGGCCCGGGAAAAGAACACCAGCCTGCATCTTTATGGCAAGGCCAGCGTCAAACCGGGCCGCAAGATGGGCCATGTGAACCGGATCACGCGGTAAAACGCTCGGCAATCTCGCCCGACATGTAAGACACCCGCCCGGCGACAAATGTCGCGGCCACACGGCCCGTGGCGGCATCCAGCACCACAAGGTCGGCACGTTTGCCCGCCTCCAGCACGCCGCGGTCGGTCAGCCCCAGAAGGGCGGCGGGCCCGCCGGAAACCAGATGCCAGATGTCCGCCATCGGGGCGACGCCCGCCTCTGCCAGCATCAAGGCGGCGCGGCGCGGCGAAGGGTAGTGATAATCTGACGCGATGGCGTCGCAATAGCCCATCACGATCAGATCCAGGGCCGACAGGTTGCCATTGTGCGACCCGCCGCGCACCACGTTGGGCGCGCCCATGATCACCGCATCACCTGCCGCCTGCGCCGCCTCTGCCGCTTCCAGCGTTTCGGGGAATTCGGCAATGCGCACACCGCGCTTGCGCCAGGCCGCCCGACCTTCCGCTGTCGTATCGTCGTGACTGCCCATCCGCAGGCCTGCACGGCCCAGCGTTTCACACAAACCGTCAAGTGCTGCGGGCACCTCATCCCTTTGCCCGTGCAGTTCCAGCATCATGGCATGGTGTTTCTCGGGGCTGCGCCCGGCCTTCAGCGCCTGCCCCATCAGCCTGCGCGGCTGTTTGCCCGCCTCCAGCCGGTCATGCGGCAGATGATCGTTGAAGACGATGTATTCGACCCCCCAATCCGCAATCCGTCCCGGCATTTCTTCATAAAGATCAAGCAGATGGGTCTCGAATCTCAACTGCCCCCGCAGGTCGGTGACCAGCGTGTTCCGGGTGTCAGCAATGGCGCGAAAGACCTTGTCGGCAAAGGATAATCCGCGCATTCCGCCTTCCCAGCTCACGAATTGGGCCAGTACCGCCGTGGTGATCCCGTTTGCGGCCAGCTCGGCCTCGCAGGCGACCAGACCCTCATCCATCTGCTTCATGGCCCCGCGCCGCTGGGCCAGATGACGTTCAAAGCCATCGCCATGCGGGTCAACGATACCCGGCAAGATGTTGAATCCCCGCAAATCCACGGAACGACCCACAGGTTTATCCACAATCACGCCACCCGCAAAAGACAGCGGCGCATTGCTCCACCCCTCCCGGCGCAGCACCTGGCCCCCGGTCAGATCAATCTCGGGCATCGCTGCGGCCTGTCAGGCAGCTGCCGGCGGGGCAGCCGAAGGAATCCAGCACCCCGCCAATCCATGTCATCGACTGGTCAAAGGCACCTGTGTTGAGAAAGCTCATGGTCTGGGCGATCACCCGCGGATTGTTCATCATGAAGGTATGTGTCACCGGCAGGACGATGTGATCGGTCATGCCCGCCACACGGGTCGAGGCGACCGATACCTTGCCATCGTCCGGCCCCGGCAGAATTGACGAAAAATATGGGTTCAAAGACTGCGATCCCGCAATAATGCCCAGGGAAAACGTGACCGGCGGCAGGCTGCGCGGCAGGGCGTCCGGACCGGTGCCCATCTGCGCGCCCGCCGGGCCGTTGATCCAGTCAAAGGCGACGACCTCGTTCAGCTCATCAACCACTTCGCTGCCCTGATTGGGCGGGGCCAGCATCACCACCCGCCCGACACGGTCAGCCCCGGCATCGACAACCCATTGCCGCAACAGGATACCCCCCATCGAATGGGTCACAAAATCGACCTTGGGGGTCCCGCAGGCCGCCACCGCGTCCGGCAGGGTCTGTTTGACCAATGCCTCCACCGGTGCCTCTGTCGAAGGGTAGCCGGGGCGCACCACGCGGTAGCCTTCACCCTCCAGTGCCGCCTCCATCAGGGCGAAGGAGGCTTCGGTCCTGGCCAGCCCGTGCAGCAGGACCACACAGCGCGACGGCGCTGCGGCAAGCCCGGAAGCAGCCCCCAGGGACAGGACGGAAACGATGGCAATGATGCGTATCATGGGCCTGAGATAGACTGATTTATCCGAATATGAAATGCTGGCGCCACTGACGTTGCGAAAAGATCGCCCTATGCCTTCTGCCTCCCCCCGTCTTGCGGCCCGCGCCATCCTGATACATCAGGACCGGTTGCTGCTGGTCAACGCCTACCCCAACGGCGAAAGCCCCCTGATGTGCGCCCCGGGCGGCGGGGTGCATCCGGGCAGTTCGCTGCCGGACAACCTGGCGCGGGAGGTCTATGAGGAGACCGGTCTGACCATCACGGTCGGCGCGCCCTGTCTGGTCAATGAGTTCCACGACCCCGGCGGCAGTTTTCACCAGGTCGACATCTACTTTCGCTGCATGTTGTCGGGCGCCCCCGACATCGACCCCGCCTGGCAGGATGTGGACCGGGTGGTGAACAAATGGCAATGGACCAGCCGGGACGAGCTGGCCAGCATCCCGCACAAGCCCGACAGTCTGGGCGCGGTCGCCTTCGGTGTGCCGGGAGCGATCAGCTACGATCCGCTGGAACCGATTGTGCGCTGATCGCCCAGCCGATCCCGCCCAGGACCAGGAAAGCGGCAATGATCAGCAGGAGGCTCAGGCTTTCGCCCAGAAACACCACACCTGCGCCGATGGCGATCACCGGAACGCTCAGTTGCACCACGGCGGCGGTGGCGGAATCGAACCCTGGCAGCACGTTGTACCACAGCGCATAGCCCAGCCCCGATGTAAGTCCGCCGCAAAGGATGCCCAGCGCGAGGCCCGTGAGACTGAAATACAGCCCGGTCGAGGCCAGCAGGACCAGAAGGATCGGCAGGCAAAGCAGGAAATTCGCCGCTGTCGCCGCAAGGGGGTCAGCGGCACTGCGCCCGATGATCGTATAGGCGGCCCATCCCAGCCCGGCAAAGACCATCAGCAAAGCCCCGGCAAGATCGCTGCTGTTCCCCGCCCCCGGCCAAAGCGCCACCAGCAGCCCGGCAAAGGCAATCGCGGCACCTGTGATCTGCCGCATGTTGGGGGCCGTACCCCGTATCGCACCATGGAGAAACATCGTGATCTGCACCACGCCGAACAGGATCAGCGCGCCCAGCCCCGCATCCAGCGTGAGATAGGCCAGCGAGAACCCGATCATATAGGCGGCAAGGCTGAACGCCCCCGGCAACCGGTTGCGCCGCAGCAGCGGCAGCCCCCCGCCCCGCAGGGTGATCACCATCCCCAGCACCAGCGCACCGGACGCCACCCGGACAATGGCAAAGCCCAAGGGGTCAATATGCTGCCCTTCGATGGCCAGCCGGGTCAGGACGGAATTGGCCGCAAAGGCGATCATGGTGAGGGCGGTGAGCAGGGCAAGGCGCATGGCAACAGCAGTAGCGACAGGAGCGCCTTTCGCCAAGACGTTGAACGCGCAACCGGAACGATCCCGTGCAAGGCAAGGGGGAACGACCGCTTCGAGCCCAAGGTGACTGATGCTGCATGGTCCATGGATGTCCGCTGTTGCGAGATGGCCGAAAACCTTCAACAACTGCTTGAGTTTTGAACGGGGTTATTGGCTGCCGAAAATTGACCGTTTGTCAGCCATGCCAAAAGGGAGGGTTTTTGGCGCGGCTCAAGGTCTACCTTGCAGACCCTGGGGGCGCTCACGGTTGCGAAACATCACGATGTTCCCGACACCTGCCAGCACCACCCCCATGGCCGCGCTCGCCGTCCACACGTAGCCTTCGAACAGAGTCGATGCCGTCAGAGCGACGATTGGAAAGAGCACCGTTGCGTAACCGGCACGAGCAGAACCAATTCGCTCGACGAGTAGGAGATAGGTCGTGAAGCCAACGACCGAACCGACGACTGCCAAATACGCCAGTGCGGTCCAATAGGCACTGCCTTCGGGTGCGACAAGAGGTTGTTCCCTGATGACCAAAAGCGCCAGAAGAGTAAGTGCCCCCATCCCCATGCCCCAAGCATTCGCAGTCAACGGCGAGACGCCGAGGCTCGAATTCTTCCGCGATGCCATGTTTCCCCATGAAAATATCATAGTCCCCAAAGTGGCCCATCCGATACCCCGCAGTGTTGTCGGGTCCAAGGCAACTGCAAGATCCTGCCAGAACAACAGGGTCAGCCCCGCCACCCCCAGCCCACCTGCTAGGATCGTCTTTCGCTCGATCCGGTCACCAAAGAAAATCCGTGTATTTATCGCGTTGAAGATTGAGGCCAGCGAGAAGATCACCGAGACGAGGCCCGAGGGTACAGTGGCGGTTGCCGTATAGAGGCACAGAAAATTCAGGCAGAAGAGGCACAGTGCTTGCACGACGACAAAGCGCCAGACTGCGGGCCGCCGCAACCGCCCCAGACAGGCTAGCCCGGTCAGCATCACAGCTCCTGCCAGAGCAAAACGATAGAACACCGAGACGGAAACGGGGACATCTCCGACTTGGGCCGCAATTGCGATCCAAGTCGTGCCCCAGATGAAAACAGTCGCGATAAAGAGGACGGGTGTGCTCATTGTAGGCTCCTTTGCCATCGTCTCTATGCGAGATTGCTGACGCGCATTTGCACGATCTTGCGGTGAACCGCAGCGGGACCATTTTCGTTTGGACTGCGCTGGTCTAAACAGGGGCATGAAGCAGATTGTTCGTGATTTCCTTGCCCACTCTCCCACAGCGAATGCAGTGACCACGCTTGACCTTGGCGCAGGGCGCCAGGTGACGATTTGGGAACACCGGGATGATCGGGTATTTTATGACGGGCCCCAAGGGCACGCCTTCAGCCTGTACCTGCAGGGCGGCTACGGCACCCGAAGGCTGGACCGCGGGGCGGGATCAGGACAACCGGGCACCGTGTGCATACTGCCCGAAGGTCACAGATCGAACTGGGAGATTACCACGCCCGTCCGCTTCATCCATCTTTACATGCCGGACGATCGCCTGAGGTCTAGTTTTGCCGCAATCCACGACCGTGACGCCAGACAACTGGATCTGCCAGAAGTGACTTTTGCCGAGATGCCAGGTCTTGTCGGACCGCTGAACGCTCTAGCCCAAGCGGCCATGACGGGCGACAGGCTACTGGCCGATACTGGCCTGGCCGAACTGATCGGCCAGCTCGGCGGTTGCAAGATCGTACTGCGCGGCGGGTTGCCGCCCCGACTTCTGCGCCTATTGGAAGACTGGATTGAAGTTCATCTGGGCGAAACAATCCGGCTAGAAGATCTTGCCCGGATTGCCGATTTGTCTCCGTTTCACCTTAACCGGATGTTCAAAGCGTCAAAGGGGATCGCGCCGCATGCCTGGATCACCCTCAAACGGATCGATTGCGCGAAAGCGATGCTCCGCGACCATGTACCAATCATCGAAACCGCTTTGGCGTGCGGCTTTTCCAGCCAAAGCCATTTCACTCGAACGTTCCGTGCTCACACCGGAACAACCCCCGCCATATTTCGACTGACCTATAATGGCGGGTAAAAGCTCGACACCGCATTTTTCTGCGTCAGCGCAGAGCGCTCCAAAAACGAGCGTTTTTGACGCACAGGTTTTGGCATAGAGTTTTTGGCAATCTCGTTCATGGACGCATACATCCCCGTTGCGTTTTGTGAAGGCGTAGCGAACGATGGTCTTGGGCTTCCTTTACCAATGATGGATAGAACCTGTTCCGCACGTGCGCGGAGGTTCCATGCAACACAGTTTCAGCGACTTCCTCAGACATGGTGGTAACGGTCACTATGTTATTGCACGGCGCGATGGTCGCATTGTTGGTCGTCGTCTGGGATTGTCATTTAAATCGACGTTCCCAAACTATTCTGCTTTGAGGGCCGATTTCAGCGAACGCCTCGATGAGGTGATTTCCGAGAACACCCAGCTGCTGCTGAATGCACTGACTCCGCCGGACACGGTTCCAACTGTCACCAAAGCTGATCTGCGGGATGTGTCGGATGCAAAGGAAGAGGCGCTTGATGCATGGGACCTGCGCCTTGAGAGTATTTTCAGCGAATATGAGAACCACCAACAGCGATTGCGTCCGCTTCGAACCGCAATGGAAGAACGCCTTTTGCGTGCCTTCGCAGGATTGATCAACCAGCTCCGGCAGGAAGACCTTGGGATTGTGCAGTACATCTGGCGCTCGCGCGATGATGCTAAAGTGCGCGACAGCCACCCTGCATATGATGACCGCGTTTTCCGTTGAGATGATCCCCCGGAAGGCGGGCATCCAGGAGAAGCACCCAATTGCCGGTGCTACGCCGAGCCTGTTTTGCCCGGCGTCCAGAGCAATGTGGTACTGGCGGATTTCGCACCCACGGCAGGTGGCTTTCCCGCTGTCGATCCAACTGATGCGATACGTGGCCTACGCGCTCTGACTGGCGTTGGCGCGGCGCTTCTTGCGTCTGATGCATTGCAGGACTGGACGGAAGCCATGCGTGATCGACGCGTGGATGAGGCAGGTGCGCGGCTTGGTGTCGATGTTGCCACCGTCGAAGGTCGTCTGGCCGCAACAGCCTATGCGCTCATACAGGAGGGGATCAGCAGCGGGGGGTATCCGGTTCTGCCCAAGAACCCCGAATTTGCACGCATCGGCGCTGAGGCAGCTGCGCTTTTCGAGTTGCTCAACCCTGGTACCATTTTGGAAACAGGCGATGGTGGCGATCCCGCGAAACAGCGCGCTTTGCAAGACTTCATTGAAGCCGCCGGAGAAGCGTTCGCACGCGGGGATTTACGGCTTCAGGAAGGCGAGCTGGCACAAGGCTGGGTCGAGGTCTTCCCTGAATTGACAGAAGGTGAGCGCCGACTGGGAGAACTACCCGGTTTCACCCCAGAACGGATCGAGCAATGGCTTGAAACCTATCCCATTGATGAGCTGGGCCTGCCAAACAACACCGGTTCTCCTATTCCCGGTGATCCAACCGACACCATCATTTCAACCCCAATCCCAGAGGAGACGGGGCCAAACATCGTTGCCATCGAACGTACACAAGAAGAACTTGATGCTCTTGCTGCCGACCCGTCACACGGGGGTGCCATACGTGAACAAGGTATGCGAGAGCGAGAAATTGGTCTCGGTGCCGAGGAGGCCGGGCTAGTTCCGGGGCCTATTGTTCGCGACCCCACCGGCGCAGCCGAATTCATTGATGCGAATAACCAAGCGTGGGACGTCAAGGGCTTCAGAAGCGGATTCCCCGCAAGTGCAGGCGGATTCGACGTGACCACCGACGTTGCAAAGATTGAGCGAGAACTTCGGTCAGGGCATAATGTAATCATTGATACCGGGTTCCTGACGGAAACGGACCTCCACTCTCTGCAAGAAGAGGTTGATCGTAGAGGTATCTCAGACTGAGTGGTATATTGGCCATGAAAAATCTTGACCTACAAAAACGGCTGGAAGCTTTCAGCTCAGGGCAGGGCAAAAACCAAGAGTTAGGCACTTACTTGGAAGAACTAGGCCTCGATTTTAGAGGTACTCGGCCCAACGGCTTGAACTTGAATGGAGCCGTTATACCCGCCTCGAACTTCTCCGGTATGACTTTAGAGAACGTCGATTTCTACGGTGCGAACTTGGGTGGTGCAAATTTCTCTGGGGCAATACTCAAGAATGTGGACTTCACAAAAGCAAACCTCGACAATGCTAATCTCACAAACGCAACAGTTGTTGGAGGGAGCTGGTTCAGAGCAACATGTATAGGTGCGCAGGTTGCAGGGCTCACCTTCTCCGGGACCAATTTGGAACGGACCTTTCCCCAGCTTTCATAGCGTGATTGTCGGACGATTTCGGTCATTACTCATAGGTTTTTGTCACCGGCAGAAACGACCGTTTGTTGAACGGTTTGCCAAAACCGGACATTGGAGAACGCGAAGTAAAGGTCGGCTTTGTCCCGCTTACCAGACTTTCACGCGCTTCTCGGCGAAGGTCCAGAAAGCGCCCTTTCGAACCTCGGAGGCGAAGCGCAAGCCGGGCCTGGGTGCTCATGTTTGACGGCAACTTTGTCCACATTATCCCCATCCGTCCATCAAAGATATCTCGGGCCGAATTGCCCCTCCTTCACAACCACCGCCATGAACCGCCGATCCATGAAAAAGGGGCGCGCCTTGCGGCACGCCCCGGTTTTCTCTGACAGGTCAGAGCAGCTTACATCATGCCGCCCATGCCGCCCATGCCACCCATGTCGGGCATGCCGCCGCCGTTGCCGTCTTTCGACGGACGATCGGCAACCATGGCTTCTGTGGTGATCAGCAGACCGGCGATGGATGCCGCGTCCTGCAGTGCTGTGCGCACAACCTTGGCCGGGTCGATCACGCCGAACTTGAACATGTCGCCATATTCTTCGGTCTGCGCGTTGAAGCCGAACTTCAGGTCGCTGCTTTCGCGGATCTTGCCGGCAACAACCGAACCGTCCACGCCGGCGTTTTCAGCGATCTGACGCAGCGGTGCTTCCAGTGCCTTGCGCACGATGGAGATACCGACGTTCTGATCGTTGTTCGCACCGGTCAGGCCGTCCAGCGATTTGGCTGCCTGAACCAGGGCCACACCGCCGCCGACGACGATACCTTCCTGCACAGCCGCACGTGTCGCGTTCAGGGCGTCGTCGACGCGGTCCTTGCGCTCTTTCACTTCGACTTCGGTCATGCCGCCAACGCGGATGACGGCAACGCCGCCTGCCAGCTTGGCAACACGTTCCTGCAGCTTCTCACGGTCGTAGTCGCTGGTGGTCTCTTCGATCTGGTTGCGGATCTGGGCCACGCGTGCCTCGATCTCGGCCTTTTCGCCAGCGCCGTCGACGATTGTGGTTTCGTCCTTGGTGATGGTGACTTTCTTGGCCGAACCCAGCATGTCCATGGTGACGGATTCAAGCTTCATGCCCAGATCTTCGGAGATGACCTGACCGCCGGTCAGGATCGCGAGGTCCTGCAGCATCGCCTTGCGACGATCGCCAAAGCCCGGTGCCTTCACGGCTGCGATTTTCAGACCGCCGCGCAGCTTGTTGACCACGAGGGTCGCCAGCGCTTCGCCTTCCACGTCTTCAGAGATGATCAGCAGCGGCTTTTGCGACTGGATCACCTGCTCAAGCAGCGGAACCATCGGCTGCAGCGAAGACAGTTTCTTCTCGTGCAGCAGGATGATGGCATCTTCCAGCTCGACGGTCATCTTGTCGGAGTTGGTGACGAAATAGGGGGACAGGTAGCCGCGGTCGAACTGCATGCCTTCGACGACATCGGTCTCTGTTTCCAGACCCTTGTTCTCTTCGACGGTGATGACACCCTCGTTGCCGACTTTCTGCATCGCATCGGCGATCTGACGGCCGATTTCTGCTTCGCCGTTGGCGGAGATGGTGCCGACCTGTGCAACTTCGTCGCTGTCGGTCACGTCACGGGCCGCTGCACGGATCGCTTCGACAACCTTGGTGGTCGCCATGTCGATGCCGCGCTTCAGGTCCATCGGGTTCATGCCGGCGGCAACCGATTTCATGCCTTCCTTGACGATGGCCTGCGCCAGCACGGTGGCGGTTGTTGTACCGTCGCCTGCTTCGTCATTGGTGCGCTGGGCCACTTCTTTGACCATTTGCGCGCCCATGTTTTCGAACTTGTCCTCAAGCTCGATCTCTTTCGCCACGGAAACACCGTCCTTGGTGATGCGCGGTGCGCCGAAAGATTTGTCCAGAACCACGTTGCGGCCTTTCGGGCCCAGCGTGACTTTCACCGCATCGGCAAGGATGTTCACACCCTTGAGCATGCGGTTACGTGCGTCAGTCGCGAATTTGACGTCCTTAGCAGCCATTTTGTTTTCTCCTCTTGAGAGTTCTTGTTCAGTTCAGTTCAGCGATCAGGGTTCAGAGCGGCCGGATGGCTTACTCGATGATCCCCATGATGTCGCTTTCCTTCATCATCAGCATTTCCTGACCGTCGACGGTCACTTCGGTGCCGGACCATTTGCCGAACAGGATCTTGTCGCCTGCCTTGACCGCCGGTGTGATCAGTTCACCGCTGTCCTTGCGGGCGCCTTCGCCCACGGCAACAACTTCGCCTTCGGAGGGTTTCTCTTTTGCGCTATCGGGGATGATCAGCCCGCCAGCAGTTTTCTCTTCGCTTTCAGTGCGCTTTACCAGCACGCGGTCGTGAAGCGGTTTCAATGCCATCTTTGTAGCTCCTTAACGCTCAAAGTTTCTCCCAGTCGCCCGTTTGTCCGGGCCGTTATCACTCAACATGGTCGAGTGCTAACGGCGCATAGCTAGGGTTCGGATGAAGCCGAGTCAACCATTGGTTTGTGGAAAATTTTATTGTGCCGGGAGTGGCGCGGTGGCTTCGCTGAAACTAAGCATACAGGCCTTGCGTTCAAGGGATGTTCTGCGGTCTCCAAACCGAGTTCAGAGGTGCGGAGGGTCCCGATCTTTTCAAAAAGATCGGCTCGGAGTTTTCAAAAACTCCGACACCACCAAATCCAGCCCCGCCTTCCCGAAACCGATCTTTTCAAAAAGATCGCTCCGGAGTTTTCAAAAACTCCGGCACCGTCAGGTCCCCAGGACCCTTCCGCTGACCCCAACCGCTTCGGCCCCCGCCGGGGTCAGGCCATAGACCCCCTTCTCGACCTTCTCGAACCAGCCATAGTGGTTGTCGCGCATCATCGTGGTCGCGCGTGCGACGCCGGTTTCCCGGGCCACATCCGCGCCCCGGCTGGCCCCGACCTCGAACAGGTAGACCGCAAGTTTCAGCGTGTCCTGCCGGTAGGCGGTGACCAATCCCGCCCGCGTCTGCCCGCCATCATTGGGGTCACCCTGCCGCCGCGCGAATTCGCGCAGCAACATCGCCTGCCGCCTAGCCGATTTGCGCGGGGCATAGGGGCCGGGATCGCAATGGACCTCGACCAGCCCGTCGGACAGCCGCACGGTGATCAGCCCCAGACCCAGTCGCCGCGCCAGCGCGGTATTCGCCTTGATCGCCTTGGCAAACCGTTTGCCCGGCTGGCGCGCCACCGCCAGATAGATGTCATCGCTGACCTTGAGCCGTTCAAGGCACTGGTGGAACAGCGCCAGTGAAAACCCCAGCTTCAGCTCGATGATCAGGGGCGGTTCCGCACCGCGCACAGCCATCACATCCGCCGCGCCGACTTCGGCCTTCACCACATAGCCCTGATCTTCCAGATAAGCCTTGATCGGGGGGTAAAGA
This sequence comes from Sulfitobacter sp. PR48, assembly GCF_028807335.1. Taxonomy (NCBI): domain Bacteria; kingdom Pseudomonadati; phylum Pseudomonadota; class Alphaproteobacteria; order Rhodobacterales; family Roseobacteraceae; genus Sulfitobacter; species Sulfitobacter sp. PR48. The sequence continues at coordinate 116,804 of NZ_JARAMM010000003.1, forward strand.
TCGGTTTCTCGCGGTTGCGTCATGGCGCCAGAGTGACCTATTTCGCCCGCCCTTCCAAGCCGCTATGATCGCTTGATGACCCGTGATGACCTGAATCGATTCTGCGCCGCGATGCCCCAGGCGACCCATGTGGTGCAATGGGGCAATGCGGATGTCTACAAGGTGGGCGGCAAGGTGTTCGCCATCATCGGCTTGGGCGAAAGCGGAGATACCGTGACCTTCAAGGTATCTGAACTGGCATTCGAAGTGCTCTCCGACAGCCCGGGGCTGCGCCCTGCCCCCTACATGGCCTCGCGCGGGTTGAAATGGATCCAGCAATATGGCCAGCCGGGCCTGTCGGATGACAGCCTGCGCGATCATATTGCAGCCTCATACGACATGGTCGTGGCCGGGCTGAGCAAGAAGCGGCGCAGCGAGCTGGGGCTGTGATGCTGCGCCGCAGCATGACGGGGTGACAAGGCAGGGCACTCCCCCTATAAGGCGCGCGAACCCACCGTTTCAATCGCAGGAAAAATTGCATGACAACGCTCGTTTTCGGTCACAAATCACCCGACACCGACAGCACCGGCTCCCCCATCATCTGGGCGTGGTATCTGAACCATGTCCACGGCGTCGACGCCGCCCCCGCCCTGCTGGGCGAGCCCAATACCGAAGCGCTGTTCATGCTGGACCATTGGAAGCTGGACAAACCGCAGATCATCGACGGCGTCAAAGACGACCAGCCCGTCGTGATCGTGGACACCAACAACCCCGCCGAGCTGCCCGACAACATCAACAACGCCGACATCAAGGCGATCATCGACCATCACAAGCTGGTCGGCGGGCTGGAAACCAAGGGGCCGATCCACATCAACATCCAGCCTTTGGCCTGCACCGCGACCATCATGTACAAGGCCATCGGTGACGACATGGCGCAGATGCCAACCGAGATCAAAGGCGCGATGCTGACCTGCATCCTGTCCGACACGCTGGAATTCCGCAGCCCGACCACCACCCCCGAAGACGAGGCCATCGCCAAGGCGCTGGCCAAGGATCTGGGCATCGACATTGCCGAATATGCCGCCAATATGTTCGCGGCCAAGTCGGACGTATCCTCTTTCTCCGAAGCAGAATTGCTGCGGATGGACAGCAAGGAATACGAAGTTGGCGGCAAGCAGTTCCGCGTCTCTGTTCTTGAAACCACCTCGCCCAAGAGCGTCCTGGACCGCAAGGATGCGCTGATGGCCGCGATGCCGGGCGTCGCGACAGAGGACGGCGCCGACCAGGTGCTGCTGTTCGTCGTGGACATCCTGAACGAGGAAGCGACCATGCTGATCCCGAACGAGCTGAGCAAGACCGTTGCCGAGAAAAGTTTTGGTGCCTCCGTCTCCGGCGATACGGTGGTTCTGCCCGGCATCATGAGCCGCAAGAAGCAGATCATCCCGAACCTCAAGGTCTGATTGTAACGGCGGGGGTCGGCACGCCACGCCCGGCCCCTGCGTCACACGGTTTCCTATTCACCGGGAATCGCCTATGGCTGCGGCAATCGCCAAGGAGAATCCCATGAACCGTATCATCACCAGCCTTTCCCAGGTTTCTGCGCAATATGATGCGTTGTTTGTCGATCTCTGGGGCTGCGTGCACAACGGTGTGACGGCCTTTCCCGAAGCGGTGGCAGCGCTTCAGGCCTATCGTGCATCGGGTGGCAAGGTCATCCTGGTGACCAATTCGCCCCGCCCCCGTGCCGGGGTCGAAAAGCAGCTGGTGCATTTCGGCGTACCGCAAGACGCCTGGGATTCCATCGCCACCTCCGGCGATTCCGCGCGCGCCGCTATGTTTCGCGGCACCGTGGGCCAGAAGATCTGGTTCATCGGCCAGCCCGGCGAGGAGAAGTTCTTTGAACCGCTCAGCATCCAGAAAAACCCGATTGAGGTCACACAGGTGCCCCTGGACGAGGCCGAAGGGATTGTCTGTACCGGCCCCAAGGATCCTTTTGCCGACCCCGAGGTCATGCGTCCGGAATTTGAAGCGGCGATTGCCCGCGGCCTGAAACTGCTCTGCGCCAATCCCGACATCGTCGTGGACCGGGGCGAGGAACGCGAATGGTGCGCCGGGGCGCTGGCGCAACTCTACACCGAAATGGGGGGCGAGAGCCTTTATTTCGGCAAACCGCATCCGCCGATCTATGACCTGGCGCGGCGCCGCCTGACCGCCCTCGGCACCGAGGTCCCCGACGACCGGATTCTTGCCATCGGCGACGGTATCCTGACCGACATCAAGGGCGCACAGGGCGAAAACATCGATTCGCTCTTTATCACCGGCGGTCTGGCCGCGAGTGAGACCCAGACCGGCAGGCAGCCGAATCCGGAAGCGCTCAGGGCCTTTCTGGCAAGGGATGTCTACGATCCGACCTATGCAATCGGGTTCCTGCGGTAGAAAAAGACTTGCGTTTCTGCGCCTGCGAAGTAATTAAGTTGCCAGAAGTTCGCTCTTTGCGGCATTTTATTACCTAGGGGGACGGTATGTTGGACAACTTTCCGCGCGGAACCATTGTCATAGAAGACATTGAAATCGGCATGTTCCGCTATATCCGCAAGGAAGTGACCGACGCGGATATCGAGATGTTCGCGACCGTCTCGACCGACCGCAACCCGGTGCATCTGGATGACGATTACGCGCAGGACACCATCTTTCAGGGCCGCATCGCCCACGGGATGCTGACGGCGGGTCTGATCTCTGCCGTGATTGGGGAACAATTGCCGGGGCATGGCACCGTCTATCTTGGCCAGTCGCTGAAGTTCCTGCGCCCGGTGCGCCCGGGCGACGAGGTTTATGCCGAGGTGAAGGTGACCGATATCGACATGTCCAAACGGATCGTCCGGATGGACTGCCATTGTTCGGTCGAGGGCAAGAAGGTCCTGATTGGCGAAGCCACGGTTCTGGCCCCCTCGCGCAAGTTCGACTGAGGCACCGGCACCCCAGCCCGGACTTTTTGGAAGATTGGAATTGGCGTGTCTTGCCCTCCCCCTGAGGGGCGGCTAGGCAAGAGCCATGCAGATCTTGCGCGATTATCAGTTCGTAGAAGCCGCCGACCGGGGCGCAACCGCCGCCATCGGAAATTTCGACGGGGTCCATCGCGGCCACCTGTCCGTGATCGAACTGGCCCGCGCGGCGGCACCGGATGCCCCTTTGGGGATTGTCACATTCGAACCCCACCCGAGAGAGTTCTTTGCCCCCGATGCGCCCCCCTTCCGGCTTATGGGCCGCGTCGCCCGCGCCCACCGGCTGGAGAAGCTGGGCGTCAAGAAGCTCTATGAGCTGGCCTTCAACAAGAACCTTGCCGCGCTGAACCCCGAAGCCTTTGCCGCCGATGTGTTGCGTGACGGGCTGGGGCTGAAGCATGTGGTGGTTGGTGCGGATTTCTGCTTTGGCAAGAACCGTGCCGGCACGGCGCAGGACCTGGAACGGTTCGGCCGCGACATGGGATTTGGCGTGACCATCGCACCCCTTATGGAAAACGACGACAAGACCGTGTCGTCCACCGCGATCCGGCAGGCGCTGACGGACGGCGAACCGCGTGTCGCCGCCGCAATGCTGGGCCATTGGCACCGCATCGAGGGCCCCGTGATCGGCGGTGAACAGCGTGGCCGGGAGCTGGGATATCCAACGGCCAACATGTCCATTGACGGGCTGCATCCGCCTGCTTTCGGGGTCTATGCCGTTCTGGTCGATGTGCTGGAAGGGGCGCACGCCGGATCTTATCACGGCGTGGCAAGCCTTGGCGTCCGGCCCATGTTCGGGCAGAACAAGGCGAACCTTGAAACATTCCTCTTTGATTTCAAGGGCGATCTCTATGACACGCCCCTGTCGATTGCGCTGGTCGATTACCTGCGCGGCGAAGAGAAATTCGACAGCCTTGATGCGCTGATCACCCAGATGGATGCAGACAGCGCCGAGGCACGGCGCATTCTGGCGGCGCTGTGAGCGATCCCATCCTCCGCAACGGCCTGCGTCCCCGGTTCTGGGAGACAACGCCGCTGACGAAAATGACGCCCCGTGAATGGGAGGCGCTCTGCGACGGCTGCGGCAAATGCTGCCTGAACAAGCTTGAGGACGAGGACACCGAGGAAGTCGCCCTGACCCGTGTCGCCTGCCGCCTGCTCGACGATGCCACCTGCCGCTGCGCCCATTACGAGAACCGGCACGAATTTGTCCCCGATTGCATCGTGTTGCGCCCCGACAACCTGGACACCCACGCATACTGGATGCCGCAGACCTGCGCCTATCGGCTGCTGTGGCAGGGCAAGCCCCTGCCCGACTGGCACCCGCTGATCACCGGCACCGCGCAATCCGTGCACGACGCCGGCGTGTCGGTTCAGGGCCGCACTGTTTCGGAATTTGATGTCCCCTTCGAAGAATGGGAAGACCACATCATAGAGGAGTAGCACCGTGTTTTTCAGCTCTGACAACGCCGGTCCCGTGCATCCCGCGATCATGGAGCGGATCGTGGCGGACAACGCCGGGTACCAGATGCCCTACGGCAAGGACACCATCATGGACGAGGTGCGCGACCGGCTGCGCGACATCTTCGAAGCGCCGGAGGCGGCGGTCTATCTGGTGGCCACGGGAACGGCGGCAAATGTGCTGGCGCTGGCGTGTTATGCGCAGCCCTGGCAAACGATCTTCTGCTCCAGCGTGTCGCACATCCATCAGGACGAATGTAACGCGCCCGAATTCTACACCGGCTCGGCCAAGCTGACCCTGGTGGAAACGCAGAGCAAGATGTCGCCCGAAGGTCTGGAGGCCGCGATCTCCGGCCAGAAGCCCGGCAACGTTCATGGCGCTCAGCCGGGGCCGGTCTCCATCACGCAGGTCACCGAACGGGGATCGGTCCACAGCATTGCCGAACTGCAGGCGCTGACGGCAGTGGCCAGGGCGCATGACCTGCCCGTGCACCTGGACGGCGCGCGCTTTGCCAATGCGCTGGTGTCGCTCAATTGTTCCCCGGCGGAAATGACCTGGAAGTCCGGTGTCGACGTGGTCAGCTTTGGCGGCACCAAGAACGGCTGCATGGGTGTGGAGGCGGTGATCTTCTTTGATCCCGAAAAGGCATGGGAGTTCGAATTGCGCCGCAAACGCGGGGCGCATCTGTTTTCCAAGCACCGCTATCTTTCGTCACAGATGGCGGGCTATCTCGCGGATGACCTCTGGCTGCGCATGGCGCGGCAGGCCAATGACAATGCGGCATATCTGGCCGATGGCCTGCGCAAGGCAGGTGCGACCTTCCTGCACGAACCTCAGGCCAACATGATCTTTGCCAGTTGGCCGCGTGCGGTGCACCGCAAGCTGCACGAGGCCGGGGCGCGCTATCACCTCTGGGGCGGCAGCCTTGAAGGGGCGGATGACGAAATGGTCGCTGCGCGCCTTGTCTGCGACTGGTCCCTGCCCCGCGACCAGATTGATGCCTTCCTCAGCCATTTCTAGGCCGGTGCCGTCAGGCTCAGACCGTATCCAGGAATTCCTTCCAGATCGCCGCTGTCTCCCCGGGGTGGCTGATCGGGGCCATATGTCCCGCGCCCGGCACAACAGCCTGCCGCGCATTGCGCATCCGGGCGGCCAGACCGTCATTGGTCGCGATGATTGCGGGATGGGCCTGCTCTCCGCGCAGCACGAGGGTCGGCATACGCGCTGCATCCAGACCGCCCGGTTGCAGTAACCCGCGGTCGTCGTCGTAAAGCACATCGCGGCTGCCCGGCACCACATGAACGCCACGCGTCATTGCGGCACGGGTCCGCTCCGGCAGGCTGTCCCAGGCCGGGGCCTGATCGCTCCACATCCTGTTGAAGACCCGCGCGCCGGCCTCCGCATCACCGCTGTTCATCGCCTTTGTGAAGGGCAGTGAATGGCGTTCGTGGGCGGCAAGGGCGTCAGGCGCATCCTGCCGTGCGATGGCGAAAAAGACCGGTTCGATCACCGTCAGGCTGCGCACCCTTTCGGGATAGGACACCGCGATGCGCAGCGCGGTCATGGCGCCGAAGGAATGGCCGATCACATCCATCGGTGTGTCATCCATCGCGGCAACCGAAGAGGCCACCGCCGTATCGCTCAGGTGGCTGACCCCGTCCCAGTCATCGCTCTTGCCATGGCTGGGCATATCGGGCGCGACAAATGTGACCTCTCCGTCCAGGGCATCGACCATCCCCGCCCATGCGCCGCCAAATGCCAGCGTGCAATGCAGTCCCAGCACCCGGCGCGGACCCTGGCCCAGGGTCCGCACATGGGCGTGGAAGCCGGGTTGTGGGGTCACAGATCGCCTGCAAGATGCAGGTCGATGTCGGCAATCCGGTCCTGCCCCCAGAACCGCTGATCGCCCACGAAATAGAACGGTGCGCCAAAGACGCCGCGCTCCACCGCTTCCTCCAGGTTGCGGGCATAGGTCTCTGCCCCTTCCAGCAGACCGCTGTCCGCCAGTTTGGGGTCGAACCCCGCCTCGGTCAGGCAGGCGCGGATCACATCATCCTCGGCGATGTCCTTTTCCTCGGCCCAGACCGCGCGGGTGATCACATGCGCCAGCTTGCCCAGATCGCCGCCGCCGGCATTTTGCGCCGCGATGAACGCATAGGCCGCGGGCGCCCCATTTGTGGGCCAATGTGCAGGCTGCAGATTAAAGGGCATGCCCAGCTTCTTTGCCTGCCGGACCAGTTCCTGCGCCCGGTATTCGATGCGGCTGATGTGCCGGTCCTTGGGGGCTGTGCCCCCGGTCCGGGCAAAGGCGCTGACGATGTCGAAGGGCTTGTAGTTGATCGTTGCGCCATGTTTCCGGGCCACCTCTTCGAGCCGGGTGCCGGCAAGGTAGCAATAGGGGGACAGTGTCGCGAAAAAGTAGTCGATCTGGGACATTTGGCGTTCCTTGAGGGGCTGATAGCTTGGTGGCACCGTAGCTGCGTGCTAAGCGAGGTTCAACGACACGAATCTGTCATATTCCCGCTGCCACGGAGACCCTCCCATGCCCCGCACTTCCGAGCCCAAGCTTATTTCAGGCAATGCCAACATGCCGCTGGCCAAGGCGATCGCACGGCGGATGTCGCTGCACCGGGGTGTCAACGTGGGGCTTGTCGATGCACGGGTGGAGCGGTTCAACGACGGCGAGATTTTCGTGGAGGTGTTCGAAAACGTGCGCGGCGAGGATATGTTCATCATCCAGCCCACGTCGAACCCGGCCAATGACAACCTGATGGAACTGCTGATCATGGCCGATGCCCTGCGCCGGTCCTCGGCTGCACGGGTCACTGCGGTGCTGCCCTATTTCGGTTACGCCCGGCAGGACCGGCGGACCAAGGCGCGCACGCCCATCACTGCCAAGATGGTGGCAAACATGCTGGTCGGCACCGGGATCGAGCGGGTTCTGACCATGGATCTGCATGCGGCACAGATCCAGGGGTTCTTTGATATCCCGGTGGACAACCTTTATGCCTCTCCGGTCTTTGCGCTGGACATCGCGAATGCTTTCAAGGACCGTATGGACGAGCTGATGATCGTCAGCCCTGATGTGGGTGGCGTGGCGCGGGCGCGCGAATTGGCCAAACGCCTGAACGCCCCGCTGGCCATCGTGGACAAGCGCCGCGAGAAAGCCGGGGAAGTCGCCGAGATGACCGTGATCGGCAATGTGACCGACAAGATCTGCCTGATCGTCGATGACATCTGCGACACTGCCGGCACCCTTTGCAAGGCCGCCGAAGTGCTGCTTGAGAACGGGGCGAAGGAAGTGCATTCCTACATCAGCCACGGTGTCATGTCCGGCCCGGCGGTGGACCGCGTCACCAAGTCGGTGATGAAGTCGCTGGTGATCACAGACAGCATCCAGCCCACGGAAGAGATCAAAAAAGCCGCAAATATCCGCATCGTGCCGACGGCGCCGATCTTTGCCCAGGCGATCCTGAACATCTGGAACGGGACCTCTGTGTCATCGCTGTTCGAGGCCAATACGCTGGGCCCGATCTATGACGGAATGTACGCGGCGGAATACGCCACCCGCTGACCGGACACGCCCGCAACAACTTCGGGTTTGAGCATCTGAGGGCCTTCTGACCCGAGCCCCGGGCGCAGAGATGGGCCGTCACCGGAACGCTATTCGACGTCCCAGTCGCCTTCGTCGCTCAGATGGCCGATGGCAATCCAGGAAATGCGCATCCGCGCGACCCGCGTGTCGCCCCAGGTTCTGAAAACCATGTCGAAACCGGATTTCGTGACGGATTCCGCGCTGATGTCCGCGCGCATGACTGTTGTCGCGTCTAGATCCCACAACGACGGGGAAAGCTGGACCGTGGGCGGCTCCAGATAGGTTTCGGAAAATCGAATATGCCGCCTGCGCTCGCGCTGGCCGCGCCCGGTCCACATCGCCCCCCCGTCTTCGTAATCCGAAAACAGGATGACATCGCCGCTGTCCACACCGGTCGTATGACTTCTTAATCTTTTCATGGGTATATTATGGCCTGAAAGTGGCGTCGATCAAAGCCGGATTATGCGCCTTCAACCCCAGGTATCGGGTTGTTATCACGTCGATTTCCGGCTTCGGGTATTCTGTGTGGCCAACATGGCGTTCAAAGCGGGCCGCTTTGCGACCCAGGGCCGGAAACCCTGATCCCACCGTCTGCCGTTGCCCTGCATCCGGAACAAAAAAGCCCCGCTATTGCAGGGCTTTTCCTTGGAATGTCGATGACGTCAAAGATTTGGTTGCTTTGAAGACAGGCCAATCTCGCCGCCAACCGCCACCATGTCGGCGAGCAGCTTGGCCGCGTCGTCAACCGGTCCCGGCTCGTTCTCGAAGGCTTCCTTTGCCCTGGAATAGACATGGGTGGCCTCTTCGATCATCTCATCGAGATGTTCCTGGGTCATGTCACCCTTGGGCACGGCACGCTCGGCCAGAACCGATACACCACGGCTGCTGATCTCGGCGAAACCGCCGGTTACAACGTATTCCGCCGTGCCTTCCGGCCCTTCGACCGACAACACGCCGGGGCGCAGGGTGGTGATGGTGGGGGCATGCCCCTCCATCGCTGTCATGTCGCCATCGGCACCGGGGATTTGCACGGAGGTGACCTGCAAGGAGGCCAGCCGCCGCTCGGGCGACACCAGATCGAATTGCATTGTGTCTGCCATCAGTCAGGCTCCCTCAGGCTGCTTCAGCAGCCAGTTTTTCGGCTTTCGCCTTCACTTCTTCAATGCCGCCTACCATGTAGAACGCACCTTCCGGCAGGTGGTCATATTCACCGGCCACAACCGCCTTGAAGGACGCAATGGTGTCTTCCAGCGGCACCTGCACACCGTCGGACCCGGTAAAGACCTTGGCCACGTCGAAAGGCTGGCTCAGGAAACGTTCGAGTTTACGGGCGCGGGCAACGGTCATCTTGTCGTCTTCGGACAGTTCGTCCATGCCGAGGATCGCGATGATGTCCTGAAGCGACTTGTAGCGCTGCAGGATCTGCTGCACGTCGGTCGCAACCTTGTAGTGTTCCTGACCGATGATCTGCGGATCCAGCAGGCGCGAGGTGGAACCCAGCGGGTCCACAGCCGGATAGATACCCTTTTCAGAGATCGCACGGTCCAGAACGGTTGTCGCGTCAAGGTGCGCAAAGGATGTCGCTGGCGCGGGGTCGGTCAAGTCATCCGCAGGCACGTAAACGGCCTGAACGGAGGTGATCGAACCGTTCTTGGTCGAGGAGATGCGTTCCTGCATCTGGCCCATGTCGGTCGCCAGCGTCGGCTGGTAACCCACCGCCGAAGGAATACGGCCGAGCAGAGCCGAAACCTCGGAGCCCGCTTGCGTGAAGCGGAAGATGTTGTCGACGAAGAACAGAACGTCGGAACCGGATTCGTCGCGGAACTGTTCGGCCAGGGTCAGGCCGGACAGGGCAACACGCATACGCGCACCGGGAGGCTCGTTCATCTGACCGTAGACCAGCGCAATCTTGGATTCCTGCAGGTTGTCAGGGACGATAACGCCGGATTCGATCATCTCGTGGTACAGGTCGTTGCCCTCACGGGTACGTTCGCCCACGCCCGCGAAAACGGACAGGCCCGAGTGCACCTTGGCGATGTTGTTGATCAGTTCCATGATCAGAACCGTCTTGCCCACGCCGGCACCGCCGAACAGACCGATTTTACCACCCTTGGTGTAGGGGGCCAGCAGGTCGATCACCTTGATGCCTGTGGTCAGGATTTCGGTTTCGGTGGACTGCGCGTCAAACGAGGGCGCTTCGCCGTGGATGGCGCGGGTCTCGTCGGTTTCGACCGGGCCCTTTTCGTCAACCGGCGCGCCGGTCACGTTCAGGATGCGGCCCAGTGTGGCCTTGCCGACGGGCACCTGGATGGGGGCGCCGGTGTCGGTGACCTTGCCGCCGCGCACGAGGCCTTCGGTGGCGTCCATCGCGATGGTCCGCACGGTGTTTTCGCCCAGGTGTTGTGCCACTTCGAGAACCAGCGTCTTGCCCTGGTTTTCGGTGTGAAGGGCGTTCAGGATCTCGGGCAGGTTGTCTTCGAACTGCACGTCAACGACGGCGCCGATGACCTGAGTAATTTTGCCGACTGCTTGTGCCATGTCGTTTCTCCGATATTGCTTACAGCGCTTCCGCGCCGGAAATGATTTCGATCAGCTCGTTCGTGATGACGGCCTGACGGGAACGGTTGTATTCGATTGTCAGGTCTTCGATCATCTCGCCCGCGTTGCGTGTGGCGTTGTCCATGGCGGACATGCGCGCGCCCTGTTCAGAAGCGGCATTCTCCAGCAGACCCGAGAAGATCGCCGTGGCGACACCGCGCGGCAGAAGATCGGCCAGAATGGCCTCTTCGCTCGGCTCGTAATCGAACAGGGTGCTGGCGCTGTCGGCCTCGCCCTCTTCGAAAGTTGCCGGGATGATCTGCCTGGCCTGCGGGACCTGGCTGACCACGTTCACGAATTCCGCAAAGAACAACGTGGCGACATCGAATTCGCCCGCGTCGAACCGGTTCAGAACGTCCTTGGCAATGCCCTGTGCGTCGGCGTAGCTCAGGCGCTTCACCTCTGACAGATCGACATGGCCGACCAGGTGTTTGCCAAAGTCGCGGCGCAGCTGGTCACGGCCCTTTTTACCGACGGTGAGGATTTTCACCTCTTTGCCGACGCCGAGCAGCTTTTGCGCGTGTACCTTGGCCTTCTTCACGATGTTCGTGTTGAAACCGCCGCACAGCCCCCGCTCTGACGTCATGACGATCAGCAGGTTCACCTTGTCCGACCCGGTGCCTGTCAGCAGCTTGGGAGCGCTGTCGCTGTCGCCAACCGAAGCCGCCAGCCCCGCCATCACGGCATTGAACCGTTCGGCATAGGGGCGTGACATTTCGGCAGCCTCCTGCGCGCGGCGAAGTTTCGCCGCGGCAACCATTTGCATGGCCTTGGTGATCTTGCGGGTCGATTTGACCGACGAGATCCTGTTTTTAAGGTCCTTGAGATTTGCCATTGGCTTATCTCTCCTTAAGCGAAGTCTGCGGCGTAAGCGTCGAGCGCAGCTTTGATCTTGTCTTCCAGCTCGTCTTTCACCTTGCGGTCATTGTTGGTGATGTCCTTGAGCAGATCGGCGTTCTTGGAACGCAGGTGCGACAGGAGCCCCTGTTCCCAGCGACCAACTTCGGTGACTTCCAGCTTGTCGAGGTAGCCATGTGTACCGGCGTAGATGACGCAGACGATTTCCGCGTTCGACAGCGGCGAATACTGCGGCTGTTTCATCAGCTCGGTCAGACGCGCACCGCGGTTCAGCAGGCGCTGGGTGGCGGCATCGAGGTCGGAACCGAACTGCGCAAAGGCAGCCATTTCGCGGTACTGAGCCAGCGACAGTTTCACCGGACCGGCAACCGAGGACATCGCTTTGGTCTGGGCCGAGGACCCAACGCGCGACACCGACAGACCGGTGTTCACGGCGGGGCGGATGCCCTGGTAGAACAATTCGGTTTCCAGGAAGATCTGGCCGTCGGTGATCGAGATCACGTTGGTCGGAATAAAGGCCGACACGTCGCCGCCCTGGGTTTCGATGATCGGCAGCGCCGTCAGCGAGCCGTTGCCAGCGTCGTCGCCCAGCTTGGCCGAACGCTCCAGCAGACGGGAGTGCAGGTAGAAAACGTCGCCCGGATAGGCTTCACGGCCCGGCGGGCGGCGCAGCAGCAGGGACATCTGGCGGTAGGACACGGCCTGTTTGGACAGGTCATCATAGACGATCAGGGCGTGACGGCCGTTGTCGCGGAAGAATTCCGCCATCGCTGTCGCGGCATAGGGTGCCAGGAACTGCATCGGCGCGGGCTCGGACGCGGTTGCGGCAACAACGATGGAATAGGCCATCGCGCCGGTGTCTTCGAGCTTTTTGACCAGCTGGGCCACGGTGGACCGCTTTTGACCAATCGCAACGTAGACGCAGTACATCTTCTTGCTTTCGTCGCCCTCTGCGGCGTCGTTGACCTGCTGCTGGTTCAGCATCGCGTCAAGCGCGACGGCGGTCTTGCCGGTCTGACGGTCACCGATGATCAATTCACGCTGGCCACGGCCAATCGGGATCATGGAGTCAACGGCCTTGAGGCCGGTTGCCATCGGTTCATGCACCGATTTACGCGGGATGATGCCCGGCGCCTTCACATCGGCAACGCCGCGCTGCTTGGCGTTGATCGGGCCCTTGCCGTCGATCGGGTTACCCAGACCGTCCACAACCCGGCCCAGCAGTTCGTTGCCAATCGGCACGTCCACGATGGAGTTGGTCCGCTTGACGGTGTCGCCTTCCTTGATGTCCCGGTCGGAACCGAAGATCACGACGCCGACGTTGTCGGATTCAAGGTTCAGGGCCATGCCCTGAATGCCGCCGGGGAATTCAACCATCTCACCGGCCTGAACATTGTCCAGCCCGTAGACGCGCGCAATACCGTCACCGACGGACAGCACACGACCGACTTCGGCAACCTCGGCCTCTTGGCCGAAATTCTTGATCTGGTCCTTCAGGATTGCAGAAATCTCTGCGGCTTGGATACCCATTTATCCGACCTCTTTCATTACGTTCTGGAGGGAATTGAGCTTAGAGCGGATCGACGTGTCGATCATCTTGGAGCCCACTTTGACGATAAGACCGCCGATGAGGCTCTCATCAACGGTCGATTGAAGTGTTACGGCTTTGCCGGTGTTCGCGGTCAGCGATTTTGCCAGCTTGTCAGATTGCGTCTTTGTCAGCGCCTTGGCGGAGGTCACCTCGACAGTGACTTCACCCTTGTCCTCGGCGATCTGGGCGCGCAGCGTCTTGACCAGCTGGGGCAGGACGAACAAACGCCGCTTTGTCGCCATCAGCGACAGCGTGTTGGTCATGATCGGGGACAGTTTCATCTTCTTGGCAATTGCGGAAATCGCAGCGCCCTGCTGGTCACGGGTATAGACCGGCGAATGGATCAGGTTGCGGAAATCTTCGCTGTCATTCAGCGCGTCGCTCAACGCGTCCAGGTCGGCTTCGATGCCTTTGACCTTTTTGCCATCCTTGGCCAGATCATAGACCGCCGAGGCGTAGCGCTGTGCGATACCGGTGGAAATCGAAGCTGTTTCGGACACGTCCATCCTCTCAAAAATCTGTCCGGATATGCGAAAGAAGTCGCGTCACCGGTTCGTTGGCGCGGCTTGAATAGGCTCAAGACGTCTAAATCAGGTGCCATGTAGCAGAGCACTTCCCTGCCCGCAACACAGTATAGTGCGGCTTTATGACCTGCATATCCCTTTATTTAGGACACGGATAGCACTCTGCGTTTTTTTGCGGGTCGCGCCCTGGTCGTTTGTTCAAACCATGGGCGGGGCGGCGAATCTCCTTGCGGCCTCCGGGGTGCGGCCCGGCGCTGCAACCCCATGATGCGCCGGGTTCGCGATAGTCCGCACTGATCTGCAGCAATTGTTTCATCGGGGGCAACGACTTGCCCGGTTTTTGGCCAGGCATTTGACAGAGGGTCGCTTATCGGTTGCCATGCTCTCGCCTGTTTTGTTTTAGGGGATTCCCATGCTTGGTCTCACACTTCTGCCGCTGCTCGGTGTTGGCCTTTTGCTGATGGCTTTGAACAATGACGACGACACGGTGGACACGCCCGATCCGGTGGAACCGCCCGAAACGCCAGGTGAACCCACTGAGGGCAGTGTCTTCAACGGGACTGCTGACGATGACCAGATTGAGGTCCACGTTGACAATGCGACCGTAAACGGCGGTGCAGGTGACGATGAACTGATCACGGACAGCCGGTACGATGGGAACGTCCTGAATGGCGACGCGGGAAATGACACCATCGCAAGTTTCGGTTCATCCACAGCCAACGGTGGTATCGGAGACGACAGGCTGTCCGGCAGCGGCACCCTCAATGGCGGTGCCGGGGACGACGAGCTGATCTACTATTCGGGTGCCCATGCGGACGGGGGCGAAGGCAACGATTTCATCCGAGCAGCTTCCGGTCTTTCCGGTAGCGGGCCAGTCACGGTAAATGGCGGTGATGGTGACGACACCATTGGGATCGCAGTCACTGAATATACCGATCCGGAGGAAGGCGCCCTGCGCAGTTTCAGCGGCGGCGCGGGCAATGATACCTTTGCGTTCAGCTACAACTCGGCTGATACCGATATCGGGCTGATTGCCCGGATCGAGGATTTCGACCCCGCGCAGGACAGGCTGGAACTGGACCTGCTGGGCGGGCAATTGGCGCATTCGTCCCATCTGCAATTGAACGACGTCACCTTCGCCGAGGCGGATGACGGCAGCTATACCGACCTGATCCTTTCCATCACCGCTGAACGATCCGATGAAGCCAGCGACGTTTCCATAAGACTGGAAGGTGTCGCAGGTCTGACGATGGACAATCTGACCTTTGTCGACCCAAACGGAGAAGTGCTGAACCCGGGGTTTGACGATGCAACTGGCACCGATGACAGCGGCGTGAGTGTCGTGAGCGGCACCTACAACACGCTTGGCGGTGGCAATGACACAGTGACCGGGGATGGCGGCGGCGCGTTTACGCAACTCGGCGATGGCGACGATCTGTACCAGGTCGATGGCGCCCAAAACAGCACCGTGAGCGGCGGTGATGGCAATGACACCATCGAAGCCGGTCCGGCCGGTGGCAATGCGCTTTATCTGGGTGGCGCAGGCGATGATGTGCTCAGCGTCGATCACGACACGGCAGAGGTGTCGGGCGGAACCGGTGACGACACAGTATTGATTGGTGGCGACGACATTTTGGCTGATGGTGGCTCTGGTGACGATGTGTTCATAGCGCAGGAAGGGTCTGGACCGGATGTGTTGTTCCGGGGTGGCACCGGGTCGGACAGTTTTACCATTCGTGCAGGCCAGACAGCCATTGATACCCCTGACCTCAGCGATGGTACGTTCGTCGTGAACATCGCCGAGGATGAAGTGACCAACGGTTTCGCAACAATTTTAAAACCGGCAGGTGGGTCCAGTATTCTGCTGAACATCGATCCAGCGATCGAAGGGGACATTAACGTCGTAACATACAGTTACGAGAGCCCCCTGGGAGAACCATTGCAAGAGTTTGCGATCTTCGTGGGTGACACACAGGTGCTGCAATTGACTACAGCGCCCATTGGGTCAAACGAGACGATCTATGCGAACGAAAACTTCGACTTCGACATCAACCGCGCAGGCGCGGCGTAGCGGGTTCGGGCTGCAGGGTGAGGTGTTAACAGGGATGCCGTGATGTTGGGGCCGCACCAGCGGCAGCCCAGCCCAGGTTTTTTCAGACCCCTAGGTCCGGGCGCTGCCCACGGCGGGCTCGGTGAGCCCGTCCAGCACGCTGATGCGCTTGCGGTTCCTTTGCGTCCGGCCCTTGGGCGGATAGACCAGCTTTGTGGCCTCCACCATGAATGCGCCCCCGGCAAAGATGGTCGGCACGTGCCGACCGATCCGTTCGAACAGGCCGGAGGATTTCATCCAGATACGTTGCTGCGAGGGGATCTGGTAAAGCGCGCCGACCTGGCGCTCAGGCAGAAACTGATGCTTGCGCAGCTGCGCGTCGAGCTGCCCCGGCGAATAGGGTCGCCCATAGCCGAAAGGCGTCCGGTCCCGCCGCGCCCAAAGCCCGGCGCGGTTCGGCACGATGAACAGCGCCTTGCCCCCCGGCCCCAGCACCCGCCAGCATTCCTCCAGCAAGTCCGAGGGCCGCTCTGACGTTTCCAGTCCGTGCAGCAATACCAGCTTGTCCACATGCCCGGTCTCGATCGGCCAGAGCGTTTCCTCGGTCAATACGGAGGTATTCGGCATGCCCGCAGGCCAGGGCATCACCCCCTGCGGTCCGGGCATCAGCGTCATTACCCGTCGCGCATCGCTCAGGTAGGGGCGCAGCAGCGGCGCGGCAAAGCCGAAGCCCACCACGGTCTGGCCCTTGGCCTCCGGCCACAGCCCCAGCATCCGGGTGCGCAGGGATTTCTGCGCCGCACGCCCCAACGTGCTGCGGTAGTAGAAATTACGCAGGTCCTGAACATCAAGATGCATTGCAGCCCATCGTCGTGAATGTCACTCTGGCCCTGACCTTACCAACAGGAGAGAGGAATACACCATGCCCTTTGATCTGATTACAATTCCCTGCCTGTCCGACAACTATGCATACCTGCTGCATGACGAGGCCACCGGCGAGACTGCCTGCATCGACGTGCCCGAAGCAGGCCCGATCAAGGCGGCGCTTGAGGATCACGGCTGGACCCTGTCGCAGGTGTGGCTGACGCACCATCACTGGGACCACGTCGATGGGCTGGCCGACCTGCTGGCGGATCACCACGCCTCTGTCGTGGGTGCGGCGGCCGACGCCCACCGGATGCCGGAGCTCAATGTCCCGGTAAAGGAAGGCGATACCGTCAAGCTGGGCAGCCTCACCGCGCATATCCTGGAGGTATCGGGCCACACGGTTGGCCATATTGCCTTTTATGTGCCGGGTGCCAGCGCCGCCTTTACTGCCGACAGCCTGATGGCGCTTGGCTGTGGCCGCCTGTTTGAAGGAACGCCCGCGCAAATGTGGGATTCCATGCAGAAACTGATGAAATTGCCCGGCGATACGACCATCTGTTCAGGGCATGAATACACCGCATCCAACGCAAAATTTGCGCTGACTGTTGATCCGCAGAATGACGCTCTTATATCAAGGGCCAAGGCCGTTGAGGACGCCCGTGCCAAGGGTCAGCCAACGGTACCATCGCAACTCTCAACCGAACTCCAAACCAATCCCTTCCTGCGCCCCGCCGACCCCGGCATTCGCGCGAACCTGGGGATGCCAGACGCTTCGGACAGCGACGTCTTTGCCGAAATTCGCAAGCGCAAGGACAATTTCTGATCGGGCGCGCCGCTGCGTTGCATGTGCAATGCCCTGGACCGCTCCGATCCGTCAGCAAACCTGCCGCATCTGACGCCAAAACAACGCTATCACGGTCTTTGTGAAGAGAATTTTCAAGAAAATGCTTGAAGCCGGGCCATGATCAACCAAACTCTAATACTATGAGGCCATGGTCGGACCGGGGCCCTGTTATTCCACAGCCCCCTGCCGACCCCGATCGAAAAGGAGCACCTCGTGCCTTCATTCTCGAATACGCTTGAGCAAGCAATTCATGCAGCGCTGGCCCTGGCCAATGCCCGCCGCCACGAATTCGCGACTCTGGAACACCTTTTGCTGGCCCTGATCGACGAACCCGATGCCGTCCAGGTGATGAAGGCATGTTCGGTCGATGTTTCCGAACTGCGCGACACGCTGGTCGAATTCGTGGACGAGGACCTGAGCAACCTTGTCACCGATGTCGACGGCTCCGAAGCCGTGCCGACAGCCGCCTTCCAGCGCGTGATCCAGCGTGCCGCAATCCATGTCCAGTCGTCCGGCCGGACCGAGGTGACGGGCGCGAATGTGCTGGTCGCCATCTTTGCGGAACGTGAATCAAACGCCGCCTATTTCCTGCAGGAGCAGGACATGACCCGCTACGACGCGGTCAACTACATCGCGCATGGCGTGGCCAAGGACCCCGCCTATGGCGAGCAGCGCCCGGTGGCCGGCGCGCCGGAGCATGAGGAAGAACCCCAGGGCGTGACCGAGGGCGACAAGAAGGAATCCGCACTCGCCAAGTATTGCGTGGACCTCAACGCCAAGTCGCGCGAAGGCGACATCGACCCGCTGATTGGCCGCGAGGCCGAAGTGGAGCGTTGCATTCAGGTGCTGTGCCGCCGCCGCAAGAACAACCCGCTTCTGGTGGGTGACCCCGGTGTGGGCAAGACCGCCATCGCCGAAGGGCTCGCGCGCAAGATCGTCGCGGGCGAGACGCCGGAAGTGCTCTCCAAGACCACCATCTATTCGCTCGACATGGGTGCTTTGCTGGCCGGAACCCGGTATCGCGGCGATTTCGAGGAACGGTTGAAAGCCGTGGTTTCGGAACTTGAGGCGCATAAGGACGCCGTCCTTTTCATCGACGAGATTCACACCGTGATCGGTGCGGGCGCGACTTCGGGCGGTGCGATGGATGCCTCCAACCTGCTGAAGCCCGCGCTTCAGGGGGGCAAGCTGCGCACCATGGGCTCCACCACCTACAAGGAGTTCCGCCAGCACTTCGAAAAGGACCGCGCGCTGAGCCGCCGGTTCCAGAAGATCGACGTGAACGAACCTTCGGTCGATGACGCGGTGAAGATCCTGCGGGGCCTGAAACCCTATTTCGAGGATCACCACTCGGTCAAATATACCTCCGACGCGATCAAGACGTCGGTGGAACTGGCACACCGCTATATCAACGACCGCAAACTGCCGGATTCGGCCATCGACGTCATTGACGAGGCCGGTGCAGCCCAGCATCTGGTCGCTGCCTCCAAGCGCCGCAAGACCATCGGCACCAAGGAGGTCGAAGCCGTGGTGGCCAAGATCGCCCGCATCCCGCCCAAGAACGTGTCCAAGGATGATGTTGTGGTGCTGAAGGATCTGGAAGCCTCGCTCAAACGCGTGGTCTTTGGCCAGGACAAGGCGATCGAGGCGCTGTCCTCTGCCATCAAGCTGGCCCGTGCGGGCCTGCGCGAACCGGAAAAGCCCATCGGCAACTATCTCTTTGCCGGGCCGACCGGTGTCGGCAAGACCGAGGTGGCCAAACAGCTGGCGGATACGCTGGGTGTGGAACTGCTGCGCTTCGACATGTCTGAATACATGGAGAAACACGCGGTCTCCCGCCTGATCGGCGCGCCTCCAGGCTATGTCGGCTTTGACCAGGGCGGCATGCTGACCGATGGTGTCGACCAGCACCCGCACTGCGTGCTGCTGCTGGACGAGATGGAAAAGGCGCACCCGGATGTCTACAACATCCTGTTGCAGGTGATGGACCACGGCAAGCTGACCGACCACAACGGCCGGACGGTGGATTTCCGTAATGTGGTGCTGATCATGACCTCCAACGCGGGTGCCGCTGAACAGGCCAAGGAAGCCATCGGGTTTGGCCGCGACCGCCGCACAGGCGAGGATACGGCGGCAATCGAACGCACCTTCACGCCGGAATTCCGCAACCGTCTGGATGCGGTGATCAGCTTTGCACCGCTGCCCAAGGAGGTGATCCTGCGTGTGGTCGAGAAGTTCGTGCTGCAGCTTGAGGCACAGCTGATGGACCGCAACGTGACCATCGAGCTCAGCAAGAAGGCCGCCGAATGGCTGGCCGACAAGGGCTATGACGACAAGATGGGTGCGCGCCCGCTGGGCCGCGTGATCCAGGAACACATCAAGAAGCCGCTGGCCGAAGAACTGCTGTTCGGCAAGCTGGCCAAGGGTGGTGTCGTCAAGGTCGGCGTCAAGAAGGAAGAACTGTCGATCGAGGTTCTGGGGCTGGAAAACAAGCGTCTTTCGGGCAACAAGCCCCCGCTCCTGACCGCCGAGTGACAGGTACGACGATCTAGTCAAAAGGCGCCCCGCGGGGCGCCTTTTTTCATTTCCGGTTGATGGAATCGAAGAACCCTGTGATGCTTGGGTGCCGAAAAGAGGCCCCGATCGGACAGGTCATCCGATACCGCCCCATCCGGGCGGGCCTTGTTGAAAAGACGCACCCACGGCACCTGACCCCGCAACGGCGGGCAGGTGCCCAATTGCGAGGTGCTTTGCCTGCCTTCTTCGAAAGGCACGACCATGAAACCTGAAACCCGTATCGCGATCCTGACTGGCGCGATGATGTCCTTTGTCATGTCCCTCTTTTTCTCTGGGTTCTTCACCCTGCTGGCACTTGGCCCCGGTGCCGCATGGCTCGCGGCTTGGCTGCGCGGGCTGGCTATCGGCTGGCCCCTTGGCTTCCTGCTGGCTGCACTGACCGGCCCGGTGATACGCCGCCTTGCGCTCTACATTGCGCTGCCGCGGCGCTGAGTACGTGACAAGCGGTGCGCGCGGTCTATGCTGAGCGAAACAACCATCAGAGGACCGCGCGCGCCGTGACCCCTGCATTCTTCCGCACCATTCTTTCTGCAATTGCCCTTGCCTTGCCAGCCACGGCACAGGAGCCGAGGCTGGTGCCTCCAATCGACTGCGACCTCACCCGCTCCTGCTACATCCAGCAATATATGGACCGCGATCCCGGCCCCGGCGCCACGGATTTCACCTGCGCGGGCCTGACCTATGATGGTCACAAGGGAACCGATTTCGCCCTGCCCACCCTGGCGGATATGGCTTCGGGCGTCGATGTGCGCGCTGCGGCACCCGGCATCGTGGCGGGCGTTCGCGACGGGATGGATGACCTTGGTTATACGCCCGAACGCCGCGCCGAACTTGCAGGGCGCGAATGCGGCAACGGGGTGCTGATCCAGCATGAGGGGGGCTGGCAGACCCAATATTGCCACCTCAAACAGGGCAGTGTCGCCGTCAGCCAGAACCAGACCGTCGAAACTGGCACCGTCCTGGGCCAGATCGGCCAGTCCGGCAATGCCGCCTTTCCACATGTGCATCTTTCGGTGCGCGATCCCGATGGCGCTTCGGTTGATCCCTTCGATCCGGATGGCACGCTGAGCTGTGACACGCCCGGCGACAGCACGCTCTGGGCCGACCCGCCCGCCTACCGCCCCGGCGGGCTGCTGAACCTTGGGTTTTCGGACGCGGTCCCCGACTATCAAAGGGTCAAAGCAGGAGAGGCCGCCGCGGACAGCCTGCCCGTGGACGCCCCGGCGCTGGTGGTCTTCGCCTATTTCTTTGGCCCGCGCGCGGGCGATATCCTGCAGCTGGAGATTACCGGCCCCGCCGGACAGGTCATCGCGGACGAGATCACGCTGAGCAAGACCCAGGCCAAGGCATTCCGGGCAATCGGCAAACGACGCAGCAGCGCGCCCTGGCCTGCCGGGCGTTATACCGGCACGGCGGTGCTGCTCCGGGACGGCGCGCCAGTGGACCGCATGACCGCGGAGATTTCCCTGCGCTGATCGGCTCCGGGTTACTTCTCGGTGAATTTCAGCTCGATCCGGCGGTTCTGCGCGCGGGCTTCCTCGCTGTCGCCGGTGGCGACAGGCTGATACTGGCCAAAGCCGTTCGCAGCCAGCCGGTCGGGCGGGATTCCCTGAGCGCTGATCATGTATTTCACCACCGAAAGCGCCCGCGCCTGAGACAATTCCCAGTTGTCGGCGAATTCGCCCAGGCCGGAGAGCGGCACGTTGTCGGTGTGGCCGTCCACCCGGATCACCCAGTTGATCTCGGACGGGATGTCGCCCGCGATGGCGCGCAGGATGCCCGCCACCTTGGCAATCTCCCGTTCACCGTCGGGCGACAGCACCGCTCCACCGGGCGGAAACAGCACCTCTGAGGAAAAGACGAAGCGGTCCCCTTCGATCCGTACCCCCTCCTGCGCGCCCAGCAGATTCCGCAAACGGCCGAAGAATTCGGAGCGGTATTGTTCAAGGTCCTTGGTCTGCGCCTCAAGCCGCGCGCGCTCTGCCGCTTCCAGCTCGGCACGGCGGCGCTGCTCTGCCGCGACACGGGCCAGGGCGGTGTTCAGCTCGGACCCAAGCGATTGCAGTTCCACCGATTGCGCCGCATCCCGCGCCACCGCATCGTCCAGCAAGGCCTGAAGGTCGCCCAATTGCTGGCGCAGGGCCGCAATCTGCTGGTTCAGCAATTCCGTCTGCCGCTGGGCCGCAGCACTTGTGGCTTCTTCCTCGGCCAGTGCCGACCGCGCCGCCGCAAGCAGCGCCGCGCGTTTTTCCGCCTCGCTTGTTGTATCCTCGGCCAGGGTTTCCGCCGCCAGCTTCGCCGCCAACGCCTGTGCCAGTTGTGCGCGCAGGTCGTCGCGCTCTTCCGTCAGCTCTGCACTTGTTTCATCAAGACGCCCGCGCAGCGTTTCGATTTCCGCACGCAGGCGCGCGGCGTTCTCCTGCGCGTCCTCGCCTTCGGAAATTGATTTTTCTGCCTCCTGCAAACGGAGCAGGGTCTGCGACAGACGGCTGTCCAGATCCGCCTCCGCCGCCCTTGCCGCGGCCAGCAGGGTCAGGGTTTCCTCCGCCTCCCGGCGTTGCTGCTCCAGTGCCAGGGTCATCGCCGTCAGTTCCGCATCCGCATTTTCCAGACGGTTGCGCAGCATTTCCGCTGCTGCCGCTTCGGCCAGCCGCGCGGCCTCTTCCTCGCTCAGTGCTGCCTCGGTCTCGGCAACCTGTTGTGTCAGGTCGGCCACCTGGCCCTCGGCCTCCGCGTTGCGCGCCCGCAGGTCCGCGACCAGGGCATCCAGCGCCTCGCGGCGGGAGGCAGCAAGGCGCGCGGCTTCGGCCTGGGCATCCACCTCGTTGCGCGCGCTGGCCAATGCGAGGTTCAGCGCCTCCTGTTCGCTCAGCAATTGCGCCTGACGTTCCTGCAAGCTGGCCTGCGAATCCTCCAGTGTCGCCACCTGACCCAGCGCATTGTCGCGCGCAGCGATCAGGGCGGCGACCTGCGCCTCGAACCCGGTAATCCGGGTTTGCGCGGCTTTCAGTGCAGTTGCCTGGCTGTCGCGCTCGCTTGTCAGAGATGCGATCAGGGCGGCCTGCTGGTTGACCTGTTCCTGCGCATCATTCAGCGTTGCGTTAAGCGCGCCTAGACGCGCCTCAAGCTGTGCGTTGGAACGTTCCTCCACCCCCAGCGCGCGGGCCAGGGCGGCAACCTCACCCGAAAGCTGGTCCAGCTCGCTTTCCTGACCGGTGATCCGTTCGGTCAGGACATATTGCACCACCATGAAGATGGTCAGCACGAACATCAGAACCAGCAAGAGACCGGTCATCGCATCCACGAAGCCGGGCCAGATCGACCCCTGGAAACGCGTTCCTGTCCGCCGGGACAAAGCCATGGTCAGCTCTCATCCGGCGTTTCGGGACTGCGCATCCGGCGCGGCACGGATGCGGGCCGCCCGCCCGATACCGCCTTGGCCAGCAGCGAGATGTCATGGCGCAGCTCAGCCATGGTTTCCTGACGGCCGGCGGAAATCTCTTCCAGGATCCGCAGCATCTGCACGTCGATGGACCGCAGGCGCATCCGGCTTTCGGCATCCATACCGTCGCCGCCCGTCTTTTCCAGCGTGGCGATCAGCCGTTCCTGCCCCTCCGCAATACGCTCCAGCGTGCTGGCAGAGTTATCGCCCCGTTCCATCCGGTTTGTCATCCGGTCCACCGCATCGGCCAGCTTGCCCAGTTTTTCATCCACCATGGACCGGCTGATGTCGGACTGGGTGTACATCTGCTGCAGGCTTTCCATCTGCTCCGCCATGTGATCGACCACGCCCGCCATCATATGCTGATCGCTGGTGGCATCATCCCCGGCAGAAAAACCGACGCGGGTGATGGAGCTCAGCCAGTCTTCGAGTTCCTGATAAAACCGGTTCTGTCCGTGGCCTGCGAAAAGCTCAATCAGCCCCACCACCAGCGACCCGGCCAGACCCAGCAGGGAAGAGCCAAAGGCAACGCCCATGCCGCCCAGCTGCGCCTCAAGTCCTGTCATCAGGCGGTTGAAGACATTGACGCCCCCTTCACCCTCGGAGGGTGCCAGGCTGCGAATGGTATCCACCACCGCCGGAACGGTCGTGGCCAGCCCATAGAAAGTCCCCAGAAGGCCGAGGAAAATCAGCATGTTGACAATATAACGCGTGATCTCCCGTGCTTCGTCGATGCGGGTCGCAACGGAATCCAGGATAGAGCGTGTCGATGTTGCGCTGATCTGCATCCGCGCCCCGCGCGTCCGCAAAAGCTGCGCCAGAGGTGCCAGCAGTTGCGGCGCCATTGTTTCCGGGTCGGGCTTGTCCGAGGCGAAATTCTCGATCCAGCGGACCGAACCGATCAGCTGGAAGACCTGATAGAAACAGGCCAGCACACCGATGACGAAGACAAAGACGATCACCCCGTTCAGATAGGGGTTGGCCACAAAGATCGGAAACACGGAAGGCAACGCAATAAAGCCGCCGACGGCGGTCAGGGCCAGCACCACCAGCATCAGTGTAATCTGACGCACCGGCTGGGAGAATTGCGGTGTCTGCGCGCGGTCTGGCTGCGCCATCAGGCTTGGCTCCTGACCCTTTTTCCTGCTCTCACCAGTGTTTATACCGAATTTGCCGCGTTGCGCCATGTAATTATGAGGTCAGATGCCTCACCCTTTCGTGCAGCCAATCCAGTTCGGCGTCGTGCAGGCCGATCTCGGCCAGATGGCTGGCCGTGTTGTAGAGGTATTCGGTATTGGGCCCCCGGCCCCCGACCGCACGCGCGATGATCTGCGCCTGCTCCTCCAACGGCAAACCACCACAATACTGGTCGTGGGTTTCGTCGATGACATAGACCACGGCCCGGACCCGCCTGCCATCGGTCAGATCGACGTCCAGGTTCTTTTCCAGATAGGCGGAGGAGATCAGCTCACGCTCCCGCAGATAGGCCAGCGTCGCCGCCTCCTGCCCCGGCGCCACGCGCAGGGCGATGCCGGTGCAGGCATGATCCGGCTGCTCGTCCAGCGCCAGCACCAGTCCCGGAGATTCCTCGCTGCCGCGATGGTGGATCGAGCGCATGCAGAAGGACCGCGCATATCCCGGCAGAGTGCCGACCACGCTTTCCGCAACCTCGAACCCCGGGTTCCACAACAGGGACCCATATCCGAACACCCACATTTCCATCTGGCTGGTCCTTTCGCTTTGCCCCCGGTAAACCGCATCATCGGGTCGAGTTAAAGGGGGCTCTTGATGCGCAGCTTGGTGATTTTGCTCATATCCGTCGCCCTGCTTTGGTCTGCATGGTGGGCCGGGGCCAGCTATGCCCTGCGGCAAGGGGCCCTGGCATGGCTGCAGGACCGCCGCGCCGTCGGGTGGCAGGCAGAGGCCGATGTGACGCAAAGCGGCTTTCCGCTGCATTTGCGCAGCCAGGCACATGGGGTGACCCTGGCCGACTCGGCCAACGGGAATGCGGTATCGGCGGAACGGATCACGCTGTCGGCGCCGACCTATTGGCCCGGTTATGTCACGCTGGAGCTGCCGCAAACGCCGATCACCATCACCCTTGCGGGTCAGCAGTTCAGCCTGCAGGCACAGGATGCCGCCGCCCGGTTGCGGCTGCGCCCGGGAACCGCGTTGCAACTCGAAAGCGTGGCGCTGCACAGCTCGGCATGGCAGTTCGCGGCCATACAGGGTGCCTTGCTGCGCGCGGATGCCCTGACCCTGACGGCACAGCAGGATGCGGCAACCGAAACGCTCTATACCATTGATGTCGAGGCGGCAGCGCTGACACCGGGCGATGCCCTGCGCGACCTTCTGAACCTGACCGATGACTGGCCAGCCACATTTGACAGCTTTGCGCTGAAGGGCGCCATCCGGTTTGACAGGCCGCTGGACCGGGAGGCGCTGATAGGCCCGCCCGCACAGCCGCGCGCGATGGACCTCAAGGCGCTTGATCTGCGGTGGGGTGCGCTGGCGCTGACCGGCAATGGACAGGTTACGATTGACGCGGCCGGTGTGCCGACCGGTGATGTGACCCTGCGCCTGGCACAATGGCAGGAGATGATCGACCTCGCCGCAACCTCAGGCCTGCTGGACCCGGCCCAGCGCGATCAGGTGCAGCTGCTGATGGGCGGGCTGGCCAATATCGGCGGTCAGGACGGCGATATCGAAATCACCCTTGCCTTTGCGCAGGGGCAGATGGCGCTTGGCCCGGTCGCGCTTGGACCCGCGCCGCGCATCATGCTGCGACAGGATCAGCGGCAATAGGATCCTGACCGGTAACGCGCGGTATCGAAATGAAAATGGTCGCGATGAAACCGGTTGGCATTGGGGCCCAGCACCGTGCCGAACGGTCCGCAGGCGGCCTTGTGCATCTGGCGCAGTGGTTTGGAATAGGTTCGCGCATTCCACCCCTGCAAAACGCTGACCTCGGTGCCGTTGTTCAGGACGAAGCCCGAAATGTCGATGGCCCGGCCCTTGCCGTGTTCGGATATCTTTGCGCCCTTCTGGTTGTTGCGCCCCCGGCAAGCGTAATGCGCCGCCACCCTGACACCTTTCAGACCGCCACCCGATCTGGAGAGGGCCGGTTTGGCCGCACGTTCCATCCAGGCTTTCAATGCATTGGCCGTGGTGCAATCCATCACCGCGCCGGTGCTGAGCTTTACGCCTGAGACCGACCGCACCTTCACCGCATTGTCCACACCGCAGCCGCTCAGCGTGCCCTTGACCCGGCCCAGGACTTCGCCCTGGATTGCCAGATCACCGCAGACGGCGCCTTTCCTGAGCGTTTCGCGCTGCGTGCGGGCGGTCTTTTCGACTTTGCGGGACCGGAACAGGGGGCGCAGGGATTTGAACAATCCCTTCCTTTCGGGCTGCACATCCTGCGTCATGATGGTGTCGTCGGGCTGCCCGGCCGGAGCCACCGGTGCCGATTGAACCGGCTCACCGCCCTCGCGCGGGACCGGACGCAGCGACGTGTTCGGGCCGCTGGCCTGGGCCAGCGTGGCCAGAACCAGCAGAACACATGCCGCCCCCGCCACTTTCATTTCTTGCTCCCTCCCCGGCCGAAGTCGGGCGCATCGGTATCCTGACCCGCCTCGATGATCCCCTTGCGGATCGCGCGGGTCCGGGTGAAGTAATCGTGCAGATGCGCCCCGTCACCCTGTCGGATCGCCCGTTGCAGCGCAAACAATTCTTCGGTGAAGCGGCCCAGGATCTCCAGCGTCGCATCCTTGTTCGACAGGAAAACGTCGCGCCACATGGTCGGGTCAGAGGCGGCGATGCGGGTGAAGTCGCGGAAACCACCGGCGGAATATTTGATGACTTCGCTGTCGGTCACCCGGCGCAGATCATCGGCGACCCCCACCATCGTATAGGCGATCAGGTGTGGCGCATGGCTGGTCACCGCCAGCACAAGATCATGATGTTCCGCATCCATTTCATCGACATTGGCACCAAGACCTTCCCAGAGCCGCCGCAGTTTCGCGATGGCTTCAGGGTCCGTACCCTCCGGCGGGACCAGAAGGCACCAGCGGTTTTCGAAAAGCTCGGCAAAACCCGCACGCGGACCGGAGTGTTCGGTCCCGGCCAGAGGGTGTCCCGGGACAAAATGCACATCTTGCGGAATATGCGGTCCGACCTGGGCGATGACATCCGCCTTGACCGATCCCACATCGGTGACGGTGGCCCCCGGTTTCAGCGCCGGGGCGATTTCCGCCGCCAGTTCCCCCATCACGCCCACGGGAACGCAAAGCACGACCAGATCCGCGCCCTCAACCGCCTCAAGCGCGGTGTCGCAGATCCTGTCGCAAAGACCGATCTCGCGCGCGATCTTGCGGGTCTCGGCGGAACGGGCATAGCCGGTGACCTCGCGCGCCAATCCGCCCCGTTTGATCGCCCATGCCATCGAGGAGGCGATCAGGCCAAGGCCGATCAGCGCCACGCGGTCATAGACTTCAGTCATCCGCCTCACCGTTCTTGAATTGGCGCACCGCATGCACGACCCGGCGGCACGAGGGTTCGTCTCCCACCGAAATCCGCAGGCAATTGGGCAGGTTGTAGCTGGCCGAAGGCCGCACCAGCAGGCCCTGAGAGGTCAGATGTGCGTTGCAGGCCGCAGCCTCTTCGGGGCTGGCGAAACGGGCCAGCACGAAATTGGTCAGCGACACGTCGGACGGCACGCCGATTTCGGCCAGCGCGTCGGCCATCCAGGTCCGCATGCGTGCGTTTTCCGCACGGCAGTGATCCACATAGGCCACATCGCGGATGGCCGCCTCTGCCGCGGTCAGCGCCGCCTGGGACAGGTTGAACGGCCCCCGGATGCGGTTCAGCACGTCGATGACATGGCGCGGGCCATAGCCCCAGCCGATGCGCAGGCCGCCCAATCCGTAAATCTTCGAGAAGGTCCGCGTCATGATGACATTTTCGCGCGCCTCCACCAGGGCTGCACCGCCGTCATAGCCATCGACATATTCCGCATAGGCCCCGTCAAGCACCAGCAGCGCCTGCGGTGGCAGGGCCTCCGCAAGCCGCGCAACTTCGCCGGGCGCAATCATCGTGCCGGTCGGGTTGTTGGGGTTGGCGATAAAGACCAGCGCGGTCTTGGGACCGCAGGCGGCAAGGATATTGTCCACATCCGTGACCCGCTCGCGCTCTTTCACCTCCACCGGGGTGGCACCGGCCGCCAGCGCATTGATCTTGTACATGCCGAAACCGTGTTCGGTATGGATCACTTCGCGCCCCGGCCCGGCATAGGCCTGGCAGAGAAAGGCGATGATCTCGTCCGAACCGGCGCCACAGATGATGTTGTCGGGATCGAGGCCCAGGACCTCCCCGATTGCCTGACGCAGACCGGCATGGTCCGTTGACGGATAGCGATGCAGGCTGAACGCCGCACGGCGGAAGGCCTCCATCACAGCTTCGGAGGGGCCCAGGGGGTTCTCGTTCGAGCTGAGCTTGACCACGTTCCGGATGCCCGCCACATGGCTGGCCCCGCCCTGATAGAGCTTGATATCCATGATGCCGGGCTGCGGCGTTATCTGTGTCATGCGGCGCACTCCATGATGATGGCCCAACTTCTAGCGGCCGCCGCGGGGCGGCACCACCGGTTTCGTCAACTGGCCAGCACGTTGCGGAAAAGCCAGGGATCGCTTTCGTCGATATCCTCGGGGAACAGCTCCCAGCGGTTCTGCAGCGGCGTCCAGTCGGTATAATGCGCCTCTACCGGGCCCAGGTAGGGGCGTTGCACCTCAAGGCAGCGGGCATGATCCATCTCGTCGGTTTCGACAATCCCGGCGGTCGGGTTTTCCAGCGCCCAGACCATGCCCGCCAGCACGGCAGAGGTCACCTGAAGGCCGGTGGCATTCTGGTAGGGGGCCAGTTCGACCGCCTCTGCGTTGCTCAGGCGGGAGCCATACCAAAGCGCGTTCTTTTCATGCCCGTAAAGCAGCACACCCAGCTCGTCGATGCCTTCGCTGATCTCATCGGGTTCCATGATGTGGTGTTTGGTCTGGGTCACGCCGGAACCGAACATCTCGTGCAGGGAGAGCACCGCGTCGTCAGACGGGTGATAGGCATAATGACAGGTCGGGCGGTAATCGGGGTTCCCGGCCGCGCCGACGGTGTAATAGTCCGAGATCGACACCGCTTCGTTATGGGTCACCAGAAAGCCGAACTGCGGACCGGGCGTGGGGCACCAGGTGTGCACCCGGGTGATGGCACCCGGACGCTCGAACCAGATTGCCGCCTGGCAGCCCGTGTCATAGCTATGGGCATTCTCCGGCATCCAGGTCTCGTGCGTGCCCCAGCCCAGTTCGGCAGGCTGGAACCCTTCGGAGATGAACCCCTCCACCGACCAGGTGTTGACGAAGGTGCCGCGTGGGCGGGGAATGCGGCGGGCCTGGGTGTCGCGTTCGGCGATATGCACGCCCTTGACGCCCAGCGACTGCATCAATGTCGCCCAGCCCTCGCGGGTTTCGGGGGTGGTCACCTGCCTGCCCGTATCCTGTGCCAGGGTCAGCAGCGCCTCTTTCACGAACCAGCTGACCATGCCGGGGTTGGCCCCGCAGCAGGACACCGCCGTTGTCCCGCCGGGGTTGGCCGCCGCCTCGTCCCGCACCTTCTGGCGCAGGGCGTAATTGGTGCGTTCCGCATTGTTCTGGGTTTCAAAATAGAACCCCTCCCAGGGCTCCACCACCGTGTCGATATAGAGCACGCCCAGCTCGCGGCACAGCTTCATGATATCAAGGCTGGAGGTATCCACGCTGAGATTCACGCAGAACCCCTTGCCGTCCTTGAAAAGCCCCCCCAGCAGATCGCGGTAATTGTCGCGCGTGACCTTTTCCGCGATATGGCGAATCTTGCGCTGGCTCAGAAAGGTATGCACGCCCGCATCAGGTTCGATCACCACAAGCTGATCCGCGTCATAGTCGAAATGGCGTTCGATCAGCGGCAGCGTGCCGCGCCCGATCGAGCCGAAGCCGATGATCACGATTGGACCGTCGATGCGGCCATAGGTTGGATATGCGGTCATGTGGCGTACCTCACTTTGTCACGGGTTGCCCCCGCTGATGCATGAGGCAGGCTACAGGGTCAATCCTGTGCCGGTGTGTCGTTGACCAGACAGGCTTCGAGTGCGGCTTTCACATCGG
Source organism: Sulfitobacter sp. PR48 (assembly GCF_028807335.1). NCBI lineage: Bacteria > Pseudomonadati > Pseudomonadota > Alphaproteobacteria > Rhodobacterales > Roseobacteraceae > Sulfitobacter > Sulfitobacter sp. PR48. The sequence goes on from NZ_JARAMM010000003.1 coordinate 147,380, forward strand.
CGGGCCAGGGGATCGAAATATGTTTGTCGAGGTCCGATGCGGCCAGGACCTGGGTGCTGGACCAGCGCTTTTCGCCCTTGCAGCTGATCTCGTGGTACATGGTCACCGAAGAGCGCCCGACCTTTTTCACATGCACCTCAAAGGTCAGTTCCTCGCCGAAAAAGGAGGGGCTGGAAAAGTCGGAGGACAGATGCACGGTGGGCGTGCCCCAGCGGTCTTCCCAGATGATCTTGTGCCAGGGCCAGCCGAGGTGAAGCCAGAATTCCTCGTTCACGCCGTTGAGAATATTCAGGTAGGAGGGGAAATAGGCGGTGCCAGAGATGTCGCAATCGCCGAAATTCAGCATGCGGGTGGTCTTGAACGGAACTTGCATGGGCGTCTCCTCCTGCGTTGGGGGATGTTGGTACACTGGCAGAGGCCGCTTTCCCAGATACATTTCCCAAATACAAATCAAGACATGTCAAAAATGACATGTCTTGATTTGTAGATCGCGGAGGAGACGCCGAGCTGAGGCTTAGGGACCCTCAAGGAGTATGGCAGATCAGCCAGACAGGATGTGTCAGGGCTGAGCCTTTCCGGGGCGCCTGTATGAAATGTCCGCCACACATGCTCCCAGGCCGCGCTCTTCACCTGCCAACATTGCCGACGGTTTTGCCCAAGGGGCCCGTTAACCCCGCCTTCACCTCCCCCCGTTACGCAAAAGAAGACATGTCAAAAATGACATGTCTACATTTGCAGATCGCGGAGGAGGCGGCCGGGAATGCTGACCTACAGACCAGACAAGTTCGAGCGCGCCTTTCATCTGCAGGACGGTGCAGCGCTCTGGGATTTTCTCAGGCAGCCCGAAAACCGCCTGCGCATGGAAACAGCAACCTATCTCGGCCGTCCGGCCATCGAACCGCTCTCCCCCGCGCTTGTACAAGCCTTCGGCAACCAGGTCAGGGATCATCAGATCAGGCAGATGATCGGCCATATGGTGCGCCAGATCATAGAGGAAGGCGGCTATCGCCTGGACCGCAGCGGCGTGCGCATCAGGCGCAGGAACAACATATTCTTCAGCGGCAGCAGGTATCTCGCACCCGATTCCGCATGAAAAAGGCCGCACCCTGCGGTACGGCCTTTCCAGACAGGATGGCGAAAAACCTTAGTTCTTCGCGTAGAATTCCACGACCAGGTTCGGTTCCATCATCACCGGATAGGGCACATCGCCCAGACCCGGTGTGCGCACGAATGTCGCTGTCATCTTGGAGTGATCGGCTTCGATGTAATCGGGCACGTCACGCTCGGCCAGTTGTGTCGCTTCCAGCAGGGCAACCATTTGCTTGGAACGGTCACGCACTTCGATCACGTCACCCTCTTTCACGCGGTAGGAGGGGATGTTCACTTTCTTGCCGTTCACGCGGACATGGCCGTGGTTCACGAACTGGCGCGCGGCAAATACGGTTGCGACGAACTTGGCACGGTAGACAACCGCGTCCAGGCGACGTTCCAGCAGGCCGATCAGGTTTTCACCGGTGTCGCCTTTGACACGCTCGGCTTCACCATAGATGCGGCGGAATTGTTTCTCGGTCAGGTCGCCGTAGTAGCCTTTCAGCTTCTGCTTGGCGCGCAGCTGAATGCCGAAATCGGACAGTTTGCCCTTGCGGCGCTGGCCGTGCTGGCCGGGGCCGTATTCGCGGCGGTTTACCGGGGATTTCGGACGGCCCCAGATGTTTTCGCCCATGCGGCGGTCGATCTTGTGCTTGGCAGCGGTGCGTTTTGTCACGGCTGTTCTCCTTTATGTGGCCCCGAGGGGCGGTAAAGGGCGTTGTCCTTTGGGCTTGCGACCCCGACAGGCATCCCCTTGCGGGGGCCACCAACACCAATGAAGCCGCGCTTATACGGGGGTGCCACGGGGAGTCAATGCAAGAATTCCCGATTCCGGCAGACCGCGCGGATCCGACGCCAGATCCGTCTTTGGCCGCTGGTATCCACCCATCGGGCCTCAGGCGCCTGAACGCCCCATTTCCGCACATGCCGCGTGCCGGTGACAGGTCACGATATGGTCGTTGACCAACCCGCAGGCCTCCATCCAGGCATAGACGATGGTGGGGCCGCAGAACTTGAAACCTTCCTTCTTCAGGTCCTTCGATACCTGCTGTGACAGCACGGTCTGCGGGGGCACGTCGGCCTGTGTTGCAAACCGGTTCTGCAATGGCACACCGTCCACATAGCGCCACATGAAGGTGTCAAAACCTTCGCGGGCCTCCACCTCTTGCCAGGCGCGGGCATTTGCGATCGCCGCCTCGATCTTGCCCCGGTGACGGATGATCCCCGGATTGGCGACCAGCCTGGCCACCTCCGCCTCTCCCCAGGTTGCGATTTCATTGGGATCGAACCCGGCAAACGCCCTGCGGAAATTGTCCCGCTTCCTGAGGATGGTGATCCAGCTCAGCCCGGCCTGGAATCCATCCAGGATCAGCTTTTCCCACAAGGCCCGGCTGTCATACTCGGGCACCCCCCATTCCCTGTCGTGGTAGTCCATATATACCGGGTCGGTCCCGGCCCATCCGCACCGCTGCATGGCCCCTCCTCTGCGCAGGAAAAATTCGAAGCAAATTCGTTCCTTAAAGCGCCGTTATCACTTTGGACGCCAAGGTGGCGCAGCACCGTGGGAAAGTACATGCCGTGAATGCCAGACAAAAACAGAAATGGGCCGATGTGCCCGCAGATGCCGTCAATCCGCTGACCCATGCCGTCGCCGCGCGCGACCGCAATACGCTTGCCATGGTCCGTGATGCCATAACGCACAAGGAAACCATGCTGGCCTATCAGCCTGTCGTCTCCGCGCGCGCGCCCGGCACCCGGGCCTTTTACGAGGGGTTGATCCGGGTGCTGGACGCCACCGGTCGCGTGATTCCGGCGCGCGAATTCATGCCGGTGATCGAAGACACCGATCTGGGGCGCGAGATTGACGTCATTGCCCTGCGGATGGGGCTGACCGCCCTGCAACGGCATCCGGCCCTGCGCCTTTCGATCAACATGTCTGCCCGCTCCATCGGGTACAAGGCCTGGAAGCAATTGCTGCACCGCGCCCTCAACCGCAACCCGATGCTGGGCGAACGGCTGATCCTGGAAATCACCGAAAGCTCTGCCATGACCGTGCCGGAACTGGTGGTCGACCTGATGGATGAACTGCAACCCAAGGGAATCTGCTTTGCCCTTGATGACTTTGGCGCAGGCCAGACCGCCATCCGCTATTTCAAGGATTTCCTCTTTGACGTGATCAAGATCGACGGCCAGTTCATCCGCGGCATCGCACGGGATGCGGACAACCGCGCCCTGACCGGTGCCCTGGTTTCCATTGCGCAGCATTTTGACATGCTCACCATCGCCGAATGTGTGGAAAACGAACAGGACGCCGCGGCCGCCGCTGCCCTTGGCGTGGATTGTTTGCAGGGCTATTTTTTCGGCGCGCCCACCACGCAGCCCGACTGGCTGAAACCTGCAGTGCAGTCTTCGGCCCGGTAACCTGCCTGCGCCACTCAGTTGCCGCGCCCCTGTCCTTGGGATATGACAAGCCAGAGGGCAGAGGAGTCGCGGTATTCACCCCTTCACCGCGGCGAGACTCTTCTGTCGAACATGAAGAGGAACGCTATCTCATGACCAACGTCGTCATTGCATCCGCCGCGCGCACCCCAGTGGGCAGCTTTGGAGGCTCCTTCGCCAATATCCCTGCCCACGATCTGGGCGCTGCCGTCTTGCGTGAACTCGTTGCCCGCGCGGGCGTGGATGCCGCCGATGTGTCCGAAACGATCCTGGGCCAGGTACTGACCGCTGCACAGGGCCAGAACCCTGCGCGTCAGGCCCATATCAATGCGGGCCTGCCGATCGAATCCGCCGCATGGTCCATCAACCAGGTTTGCGGCTCCGGCCTGCGGGCCGTGGCCCTTGGCGCACAGCACATCCAGCTGGGTGATGCCGCCATCGTGGCCGCCGGTGGCCAGGAGAACATGACCATGTCGCCCCATGCGCAAAACCTGCGCGCGGGCCAGAAAATGGGCGACCTGCAATTCATCGACACGATGATCCGCGATGGTCTTTGGGATGCCTTCAACGGCTACCACATGGGTCAGACCGCCGAAAACGTTGCCGAAAAATGGCAGATCAGCCGTGACCAGCAGGACGAATTCGCTGTCGCCTCCCAGAACAAGGCCGAAGCCGCGCAGAAGGCCGGCAAGTTTGCCGACGAAATCGTCGCCTACACCGTGAAGGGCCGGAAGGGCGAAACGATTGTGGATCAGGATGAATACATCCGCCACGGCGCCACCATCGAAGCCATGCAGAAACTGCGCCCCGCCTTTACCAAGGACGGCTCCGTAACCGCCGCCAACGCCTCCGGCCTCAATGACGGTGCCGCCGGCGCCCTGCTGATGAGCGCGGACGAAGCCGAGAAACGCGGCATCGAACCGCTGGCACGGATCGCATCCTATGCCACTGCCGGTCTGGACCCGTCGATCATGGGCGTCGGCCCGATCTATGCCAGCCGCAAGGCGCTGGAAAAGGCCGGCTGGAAAGCTGAAGACCTGGACCTGGTCGAGGCCAACGAAGCCTTTGCCGCCCAGGCCTGCGCGGTGAACAAGGACATGGGCTGGGACCCGGCCATCGTGAACGTCAACGGCGGTGCCATCGCCATCGGCCACCCCATCGGGGCCTCCGGCGCGCGGATCCTGAACACCCTGTTGTTCGAGATGAAACGCCGCGGCGCGAAAAAGGGCCTGGCAACATTGTGCATCGGTGGCGGCATGGGCGTTGCCATGTGCCTTGAGCGCCCTTGATCTGATTGGCAACGCGGCCCTTTCACGGGGCCGCGTTGCAGCGCGCTGATGCCTGCACTTCCCCGCCCTCCTGTTTCGAACGCTGGTCTGCTGAGGTGGCGGGAGGGACGGCTTTTCCCCGCAACATGTCACCGAACCCTGCGCCGCGGCAGATCAGGCGCGCAGCCCGGGCAAGACTGCGCCGATGCCGCGAAAACGCTGAATTGGGTGGCTGAAGTTCTCTCCCCATATAGTAGAATCGACAAATTGAACCGCCAAGCTCGCTTCGGTGTTGCCAAGCTTGAACAAGCCGCATAAACCGGATGTGGTAGCAATAAAGTTGCGTCTGATAGATGCATTTCGAAATATCATTACTGGAGGAAACTAAATGTCCCGTGTCGCACTTGTAACCGGAGGGAGCCGTGGGATCGGCGCCGCCATCTCGAAAGAACTGAAGGATGCAGGCTATTCCGTTGCCGCCACCTATGCCGGCAATGATGAAGCCGCTGCCGAATTCACCAAGGAAACCGGGATCAAGACCTACAAGTGGAACGTTGCCGACTACGAATCCTCCAAGAATGGCATAGCACAGGTCGAATCGGACCTGGGGCCGGTCGAAGTGGTCGTCGCCAATGCGGGCATCACCCGTGACGCACCCTTTCACAAGATGACGCCGGAACAATGGCACCAGGTGATCGACACCAACCTGACAGGCGTGTTCAACACCATTCACCCGATCTGGCCGGGCATGCGCGAACGCAAGTTCGGGCGCATTGTGGTGATCTCCTCGATCAACGGACAAAAGGGGCAGTTTGCGCAGGTCAACTATGCCGCAACCAAGGCCGGTGACCTGGGAATCGTGAAATCGCTGGCGCAGGAAGGTGCGCGGGCGAACATCACCGCGAATGCGATCTGCCCGGGCTACATCGGCACGGATATGGTCATGGCCGTGCCTGAGAAGGTCCGCGAATCGATCATCGCGCAGATCCCGGCGGGCCGTCTGGGCGAGCCGGAGGAAATTGCCCGCGCCGTCAAATTCCTGGTCTCGGATGATGCAGGTTTCATCAACGGCTCCACCATCTCGGCCAATGGCGCGCAATTCTTTGTCTGATTGCAGCAGTTAAGACAATCAAAGGCCGGCTCCTTCGAGCCGACCTTTTTGCTGGTACGGGCTGGGAAAGCCCGATCCGCCGCCCTTAGAACGCCAGACCTTAAACCCGAGACATGAATACCCTGGCGCGCCTGCGGCGCTCCCGGGGCATTCATGCCGCTGGATGCTTCAGGTTAAAGGTCGGACGCTTTAGCGGCTGGAACGGGGAAACAACCAACCCCAAAAGGCGTTGACAGCAGCCCCACGCGCACGATGTGCCTTGTGGATGGCGTTGCGGGCTGCGGCGTTTGTTGTGGCTTCAATCATCGGATCAATCCTTGTGATCGTTTTACAGCGTCCCGCCTTTCACCTGATACATTCCGTATCGCCGATGTCCCGAAAGCGCGAAGCGCGGCAGGGTATCGGCTATACAGGTTTATGGCGGGGCGCTTTAGTGTTTTTGACCTGAACCCAATCTGGGCCTTTGCAACGGTGCTTACAAACGAGACTTTTCAATCCGTCAGTTAAAGTATACTTAACTGAGAATGGTAGGTCGCCTTCCCCCTCTCACCGCCCTGCGCGCCTTTGATGCCGCTGCGCGTCACATGTCCTTTGCCAGGGCGGCAGCGGAACTGAACGTCACCCCTGCCGCGTTAAGCTTTCAGATCAAGTCGCTGGAAGAACACCTTGGCACCCCCCTGTTCCGGCGCCTGAACCGCATGGTGGAACTGACCGAAGCCGGGCGCGCGCTCGCGCCGGATGCCCGGAGTGGTTTTGAAATTCTGACCCGGGGCTGGCGTGCGGCCCAGCGCACCCAGGACCATCAGTCACTGACCGTGACAGCGGGGCCTGCCTTTACCGCCAAATGGCTAGCCCCCCGGCTTTTCGACTTTGCGCAGGAACATCCCGACATCGAACTGCGGTTCTCGGCCTCCCTGCATCTGGTGGACTTTGCCCGCGACGATGTGGATGTGGCGGTGCGCTTTGGCCTTGGCCCCTACCCCGGCCTTTATGCCCTGCCGCTGGCAGAGGAATGGGTAACGCCGGTGATGGTGCCCGAACTGGCCGCCCGATACCCCGAGCCTGCCGATCTGCGCAACGCGGTGCTGATCACCGATGAATCGATGGATTTTCTCGCCCCGCCCGCCGATTGGGCCGCATGGTCCGCCGCATTGGGCTTGCCTCCGCTCAAGCCGACGGGCCCGCGGTTTTCGCAGGCCGATCACGCGGTGGATGCTGCCCTTGCGGGAATCGGCGTTGTGCTGGGGCGCCGCGCATTGGTGATCAAGGACCTGGCAGAGGGCCGCCTGATCGCGCCGTACAAGACCGCCCTGCCGACCGGGGCAAGGTTTACCTTCATTTGCCCCGAAGGGGCAGAGGACCGCCCCCAGATTGCGGCCTTCCGGGACTGGATGCTGCGGGAGATTGACAAAACTGCACATATCGCCGACGCAATGACCGTGTTGAACAGGGCATCCCCATCATGACAGGCAAGGCCGCCACCGCCATCGGTTTCATCGCCGTGCTTCTCTGGGCGCTGCTGGCGCTTTTTACCGTCGGATCGGCACCCACACCGCCCCTCCTGCTCAACACATTGTGCTTTGCTATCGGCGGTACGCTTGGGCTGATCTGGGCCTGTGCGACCGGTTCGATTGGCGCATTACGGCGGGTGCCGCTGCGGGTCTATGTCTTTGGCACCCTGGGGCTGTTCGGCTATCACGCGCTCTATTTCTCGGCCCTGCGCCTGGCACCTGCGGCCGAAGCGGGGCTGATCGCCTATCTCTGGCCGCTTCTTATCGTGATCTTCTCGGGGTTGCTGCCGGGCGAACGGCTGCGCGGCGGCCATATGCTGGGGGCCGCGTTGGGGTTTGCGGGTGCCGCCCTGATCATTGCCGGGGGCGGTCTGGGGTTTTCGGCGGAAAACCTGCCGGGCTATTTGCTGGCCCTGCTCTGCGCGCTGACCTGGTCCAGCTATTCGGTTCTGTCACGGCTGGTGGGCGATGCGCCGACCGTCTCCGTGACCGTCTTCTGCCTCGCCGCGGCGGCCCTGTCCCTGCCCCTGCACCTTTTGTTCGAGCAGACGATTCTGCCCGCCACCGCATTGGGCTGGGCGGCGATTCTCGGCCTTGGTCTTGGCCCGGTCGGGCTGGCGTTCTTTGTGTGGGATATCGGTGTGAAACACGGCGACATACAGCTATTGGGAACAAGCTCTTACGCGGCACCGCTTCTGTCCACGCTGGTGCTTGTACTCGCCGGGGTCGCCGCCCCCAGTCTCACGTTGCTGTGGGCGGCCTTACTGATCACTGGCGGCGCAAGTATTGCCGCCTATACCAGCATGAGAAAGCGTTAGGTCCGCAGACCTACGCCGAAAGGCGCGCGATTTCTTCCTTGAGGCGCAGTTTTTCTTTTTTCATTGTAGCAACTTCCAGATCATCAACTCCAGGGGAGCGTTGGGCCGTCTCCACCGCTTCGCTCATCGCCTGATGTTTCCTTCTCAGAGTCTCCAGATGTGCGTCAAAAGCCATATAATCCTCCATATGATGAGCTAACCCTTCGAGTGGATCACAGAACGATGTTTCTGTCACGCTGCCTCGCAGCATAATCGCTAAAGTAGTAAAAGATTGCCTAACGCGGCCTAAAACTTCAGCGCGGCCCCGGCGCGGAGCACGGCGTCAACCGCCGGAACATAGTCTTTTGCGTCACTTTCGCGATGCGCCCCTGCATGCAGTGCGAGTGCGGGGTGCAGGCGGAATGCCGCCCGCCCGCTCTTGCGCGCCCGCAATATCACGCGGTCAGGGGCACGCCCCGGCCGGGCCGCAAGCGGCAGCACCTCGACAGAGCCAAGGTCATCCGGCAGGGCGCGGATCAGGTCGGGCAGGCGCTCGACCCGGTGAATGAAATGGGCCTGCCCCTTGGGGGCGAGACGTTTCGCCGCAACCCTGACCCATGTGGCCAGCGGCGTTTCCTCTCCGTGCGCCGCCTCACGCGCCGGATCGTCGGACCGGACAGAGGCCGCGCGATCATAATAGGGCGGATTGGCCAGCACGTGGTCGAACTGGCGTTCACGCAGGGCCTGCGGCAGCCTGGCAAGGTCGGCTGTGAACACCTCCAGCGCCTCGCCTCCGTTGCGCCGGGCCAGATCCGCCATCGGCGGATGGAGCTCCACACCCGTCAGCGCCAGGCCGGAAACCCTTGAATTCAGGCATAAGATCGCAGCACCCACGCCGCACCCCAGATCCAGCACGCGCTGGCCGGGCCGGGCCTGCACAGAGGCGGCCAGCAGCACCGCATCCACCCCGGCGCGGTAGCCCTGTCGCGGCTGCCACAGGTGCAGCCTGCCGCCCAGAAAGGCGTCATGGGTCAGATCGCTGTCACCCGACCCGCTCACAAGCCCAGCGGGATCCCGTTATCGCGCATCACCTGGCAGGCGGCGTCATGGTCATCGGGATGCACCATCAGCCGGCGCGGAAAAATTCCGATGCCGCCTTCCAGCACGCTCATATTTACGTCCATCTCGAAGCAGGCTATATCCTCGCCCCTGAGAAGGGCCGTGGCAAAGGCGATGATCGTCATGTCGGTGCTGCGCAAAAGTTCCTTCATCAGATTGATTTGGGGCAAGCGTGCCCGTTTGTCGAGCCTTGGGTGGGGCCATGCCATGAATATCGCGACAAAGGCCAAGCCGCACGAAAGGCTCGCCGCCTATCTGACCGAGGACATGGCCGCCGTTGGTGCGCTGATCCGCGAGCGGATGGCGTCGAAACATGCGCCGCGCATCCCCGAGGTCACGGCGCATCTGGTCGAGGCGGGCGGCAAGCGCCTGCGCCCCATGCTGACCCTCGCGGCGGCCCGCATGTGCGGCTATGAAGGCCCCTACCATGTCCACCTCGCAGCGACGGTGGAGTTCATCCACACCGCCACACTGCTGCATGACGATGTAGTCGACGAAAGCGCCCAGCGGCGCGGGCGGCCCACGGCCAACCTGTTGTGGGACAACCAGTCATCGGTGCTGGTGGGCGACTATCTGTTTGCGCGGTCCTTCCAGTTGATGACCGAACCGGGCTCCATGCGGGTGATGAGGATCCTGTCGAATGCCGCGGCCACCATCGCGGAGGGGGAAGTGCTGCAACTGACCGCAGCGCAAAACCTGGCAACCGACGAAAGCGTCTATCTGCAAGTGGTCCGGGGCAAGACCGCCGCGCTCTTCTCTGCCGCCACAGAGGTCGGCGGCGTGATCGCCGATGCACCCGAGGATCACGTGAAGGCGCTGTTCGATTATGGCGATGCTTTGGGCGTGGCCTTCCAGATTGTCGATGACCTGCTGGACTATCGCGGCCAGGCCGATGCCACGGGCAAGAACGTGGGCGACGATTTCCGCGAGCGCAAGCTGACCCTGCCGGTGATCAAGGCAGTGGCCCGTGCCGATGCCGAAGAACGCGCCTTCTGGGTGCGCACCATCGAGAAGGGACGCCAGGAAGACGGCGATCTTGAGACCGCGCTGGACCTTTTGCAGCGCCACGGCGCCCTGACGGACACGCAGGAGGATGCCATGGGCTGGGCGGAACAGGCCAAGGCGGCGCTTGCCCCCCTGCCCGACCATCCGGTGAAATCCATGCTGATTGATCTTGCGGATTACGTGGTCAGCAGAATCAGCTGATCCGCGGCTGGCAAAGCGCCTGCATGTCGCCCAGTTGCGTCGAGGTGACCCACCAGTCCGGCCGCACGTCCGACAGCCACGCGGCAGCTGATTTGGCCCTCGCGGCATTCTCGTAGAGCCCGAAACAGGTGGCCCCCGATCCCGACATCCGCGCCAGCAGGCAACCTGCCGAGGCCCTGAGGGTTTCCAGCGCATCCTGGATCACCGGTGCCAGGGACACGGCCGGTTCTTGCAGGTCGTTGCGCTGATCCTTCAGCCAGGCGATCAGGTCGTTGGCTGTATGGAAGTCTGGCAAATGATCCGGCATTTCCGGATTCCCACGCTGTTCCAGCGCCTTGAACACCGATGGTGTAGACAGGGCCACGCGGGGGTTTGCCAGAACCGCATGTAGTCCGGGCAGGCCCGGCACCGGGCTCAGGTCCTCTCCGACCCCGCGCATCCGGCTGGGACGACACGACAGGCACACCGGAATGTCAGCGCCCAATGCCAGCAACCGGTCGGCCAGATCCGCCGGAACCGCACCCGTTCCCCGGCTGGCAAGCAATGCCCGCACCACCGCCGCGGCATCGGCGGAGCCACCCCCGATACCGGAGGAAACCGGCAGGTTCTTTTCCAGCCTGAATCTGCCGGTGGGCGTCCCCTGCATCAGGGCTGCCGCCCGCAGCACAAGGTTGTCGCCACCACCCTGCAACCCGCCGCCTTCCGGGCCGGAAATGGTCAGCGAAAGCGGTGTGCCCGTGCTCAGCTCCAGCCTGTCACCCACATCGGCAAAGACCACCAGCGAATCCAGCAGGTGATATCCGTCGGGGCGTTGCCCGGTGACATGCAGTGTCAGGTTGATTTTCGCAGGCGCGCGGACCCGCACGCGCAGCGGTACGTCAGCCACCGGCCGCTCAGATATCGCTGCTGGTTTTCAACGGTTCGGCGCCTTCTTCCTCCAGCACCGCGTCCAGACCAACCTCAAGCTTGCGGCGCATCCTTTCGGGGTCCGCTTCGCCGTCGGTATCCTCGGGGTCGACAAAGGAGATCGCCCGGCGCCACTGGAATTCCGCTTCGCGTTTGCGCCCGACAGCCCAATAGACATCGCCAAGGTGATCGTTGATCACCGGATCGACCGCCAGGAGCTCCACCGCGCGCTCCATCTGATCCACCGCTTCCTCGTAACGGCCAAGCCGATAAAGCACCCAGCCCAGCGAATCCACGATGTAACCGGAATCAGGGCTGGCCGCGACGGCGCGTTCGATCATGTCCAGCGCCTCGTCCAGGTCGCGCTGCTGTTCGACCAGCGAATACCCGAGGTAGTTCAGCACCTGCGGCTGCTCGGGATTGATCGCCAGCGCGGCACGGAAATCCGTTTCGGAGGCGGCCATGTCGCCGGAGCGTTCATAGGCGATGCCACGGGAATAGAAGAGCACCCAGCGCATGCGGTTGTCTTGTGGCACCCGTTCAATGGCGCGGTCATAGGCGGCAATCGCACCGTCCCAGTCTTCGCGCCCGCGCAGCAGGTCACCCAGGGTCGAATGTACCACTGCCAGATCGCCGTGGCTGCGCGCCAGCTGGGTCAGCACCTCAATCGCCTGATCGTCCTTGCCGGATCGGCGCAAAGCGCCCGCGCGGCCCAGTTCGGCAGCATGATAGGTGGGGTTGTCCGCAGGCACCGCGGCGAATTCGTCGATGGCCAGTTGATACTGGCCAAGGTTTTCCAGCAGTTCGGCGGTCAGCAGCAGCGCATCCATGTGATCGGGCCGCAGGTATCGTGCGACACGGGAATAGAGCAGCACATAGTAATCGCCGGTATTCTCGTTCTTCAGGACCGCCGCAAAGGTATAGAACACCTCGGCCATCCCGGCCAGGGGGTCCGGCACATGGGTAAAAGGCACCGGTTCCCCCGCCGCAAGCGCCGCAGTCAGCATATCGAGTTCGGGGTCGGTTCCGGTGCCAAAGCTGGTGCGGATCAGTGTCAGCGCCTCGTCCTGCCGGTCGAGTTGCGCCAGGATTTCGGCATGGGCCATGACACCCCGGCGGGTCTGACCGGCAGCGCCCACCAGGCCCTCGCCGAATATGTCTGCGGCACCTTCGTAATCGCCGACGCTCGCCAGTGCGAGGGCCTTGTGATACATCACCAGTCCCTGCATCCCCGGTTCTTCGCTGAGCGTATCAAACGCCGCCATTGCCGAGGTCACGTCACCCACACCCATATGCGCCCAGGCCTTGACCAGCCCGTCGACCCAGGGGCCGATCCCGGTTGCGTCATCGCCCCGTTCCAGCAGGCCTTCATAATCACCCCGCTTGGCCATGTCGGCGGTCAGGACAAGCCGGGCCACCTGGCTGCGGTGGTTCTTTTCCTCAAGCGCGCGGGCCAGCGGCACGGCCTTTTCCACATCACCCAGGGACAACAAGGACAGCGTCCCGCTTTCCATCAGTTCGGCATTGGTCGGATCATGGCTCAGCGCCTCGGTGTAATACCGGGCGGCCTCCGCGTAGTCACTGCTGACAGCAGCATGCCGCCCCGCCAGATAGGCCCCCGCCACCGATTGCGCCTGTACCGGCGGTGTCAGGGCGCTGCTGGCCGCAAGAATGGCAACCGCACTCAGCACTCGTTTCATCATTTTGCAACGGCCTCTAATTCTGTTTTCCCAAAGGCTATCAGGTCCAGCGCCAAGCGCAATGGCACAGCCCCGCCATGACGCACCTGTGAGCAAAGTGGCGCGGACAGGAAAAAGGCGGGGTCACCCCCGCCTCATTTCGCATCACATGTCATTTCGCATCACATGTTGGGATAGTTCGGCCCGTCGCCCCCCTGCGGCGTGGTCCAGACGATGTTCTGCGTCGGGTCCTTGATGTCGCAGGTCTTGCAATGCACGCAGTTCTGGAAGTTGATCACGAAACGCGGGTCCTTGCCGTCTTCGATGACAAATTCATAGACCCCTGCCGGGCAATACCGCGCCGAGGGCCCTGCATATTCGGGCAGGTTGACCTTGACCGGGACATCCGGGTCTTTCAGCGTCAGATGCGCAGGCTGGCTTTCCTCGTGGTTGGTAAAGGAGAACGCCACATTGGTCAGACGGTCAAAGCTGAGCTTGCCGTCGGGCTTGGGATAGTCGATGGGCTTGTGCATGGACGCCTTTTCAGTGGCTTGCGCATCGGTTTTGCCGTGGCCCAATGTTCCCAGCAACGAAAAGCCCAAGGTGTTGCACCACATGTCGAAACCGCCCACCGCGAGGGAGGTGGTCAGGCCGAATTTGGACCACAGCGGCTTGACGTTGCGCACTTTCTTGAGGTCCGCACCGATGGCACCGCCGCGCACGTCCTCCTCATAGGCGGTCAGCTCATCGCCAGACCGGCCAGCCGAGATCGCCTCAAAGGCTGCTTCCGCCGCTGCCTTGCCGGAGAGCATGGCATTGTGGTTGCCCTTGATGCGCGGCACGTTGACCATGCCGACGGAACAGCCCAGCAGCGCCACGCCCGGTGCCACCATCTTGGGCATCGACTGATAGCCGCCCTCGGTGATCGCCCGCGCGCCGTAAGCCACGCGCTTGCCGCCTTCCAGCAGCTCCTTGACCATCGGGTGATGCTTGAAGCGCTGGAATTCCATGTAGGGAAACACATGCGGGTTCTTGTAACCCAGATGCACCACAAAGCCGACATAAACCTGATTGTTATCAAGGTGATAGATGAAAGAACCGCCGCCCGCGTTCTTGCCCAGCGGCCAGCCCATGGTATGTGTCACAGTGCCTTCGCGGTGCTTGGCCGGGTCGATCTCCCAGATTTCCTTCATGCCAAGGCCGTATTTCTGCGGCTCCTTGCCTTCGTCCAGACCGTATTTGGCGATTACCTGCTTTGACAGGCTGCCGCGCACGCCTTCGGACAGGAACACGTATTTGCCATGCAACTCCATGCCCGGCTCATAGCTGGGGCCGGGCTTGCCATCCGGCCCCACGCCCATTTCCCCGGCGACGACGCCCTTGATTTCGCCGTTGTCACCGAACACCAGCTCGGAACAGGCCATGCCCGGAAACACCTCGACACCCAGTTCCTCGGCCTGTTCAGCCATCCAGCGGCAGACATTGCCCATGGAAACGATGTAGTTGCCGTGGTTGTTCATCAGCGGCGGCATGGGGAAGTTCGGCACCCGCAGCTTGCCCGCCTCGCCCAGCAGGTAAAAGTTGTCTTCCTTCACCGGCACGGTGACAGGCGCGCCCTTTTCCTTCCAGTCGGGGATCAGCGCATCCAGCCCGCACGGGTCCAGAACCGCGCCCGACAGGATATGCGCCCCGACTTCAGAGCCTTTTTCGAGCACGACGACATTGCAGTCGGCATCCAGTTGTTTGAGCCGGATCGCAGCGGAAAGACCGGCAGGCCCCGCGCCCACGATCACCACGTCATATTCCATTGCTTCGCGTTCGATCTCGGCCATGCTCGGCGCTCCCTCCAGGCAATTAAAAAGGTTTGAAATTGGCTAAACCACGCCAAGCCCCTTTGCAATCCGGACGTGGGGTGAAATTTCGGGCGTGTCGTCGCATGCAGGCAAGGGAAAGCGCCCCGACAGACGACCGGGTTCCGCTGGCATGATGCCGCAGGATCAGCCTTCGGGCGTGTCGCCCATCAGGTAACGCGGCCCCTGCCCCCGATCCGCCGCCTTGTCGGCAGGGTTGTAAAGCGCGCAGCTGTCCAGGCTGAGGCAGCCACAGCCGATGCAGCTGTCCAGACGTTCGCGCAGCTTGGTCATCGTGTCGATGCGCTGGTCCAGCGCGGCCTTGAAACCGGCGCTGATCTGGGCCCAATCGGCCTTGTTCGGCGTCCGCCCGCCCGGCAGCCGGTCCAGTTCCGCCTTGATCTGGGGCAGGGTAAATCCGAATTGCTGCGCGATCATCACAAAGCTCAGACGCCGCAGATCCGCCCTTTCGAACCTGCGCTGGCCGCCTGCATTGCGCCAGGGCCGGATCAGCCCCTGCGCCTCGTAATAGCGGATAGCAGAGACCGCCAGGCCGGTCCGGTCCGCCAGCGCCCCAATCGACAAACCGTCATTTACCGCCATCTGAAATTTCTCCGCAAAATACCTTGACCTAAAGTGAGGTTTAGCAATTACGATGAAAAAATCAACAACAAAGGAGGCCCAGATGCCTGCGATCCTCGAACATACGAATTACACCGTGTCCGACCCTGCCGCCACCGCCGCATGGATGGAAAAGCTGTTTGGCTGGCACATCCGCTGGCAAGGCGATGCCATGGCGGGCGGGCATACGGTTCATGTGGGCACTGACGATCATTACCTGGCGCTTTACACCCCCGGCACCCCGGCCAGCGAAGCGACCTCCAGTTACACCCGTGTCGCCGGCCTGAACCATATCGCGGTCGTCGTCGACGATCTGGACGGCACCGAAACCGCCATCAGGGCGCATGGGTTCAAGACCGGAAATCACGCCGATTACGAACCCGGACGGCGGTTCTATTTCCACGACGATGACGGCATCGAATACGAGGTCGTGGCCTACAACTGATCCCCTCTGCCGCCGATCCTGCGCTGCCCCCCTTGCAATCGGCGGCAACTTTGGGTCACTTGGAGTCCAAGCAAAGCAACCAAGGCCGCTCCCGGTATCAAACCGGGGTGCGGCCCTCCTTACGTGGACGGACGGCCCATGGAAAAGATCCCGATGACCCGCGCGGGTCACACCGCACTGGAAACCGAACTCAAGCAGCTGAAGAGCATTGAGCGCCCCGCCATCATCAAGGCGATTGCAGAAGCGCGCGAGCATGGCGACCTGTCGGAAAATGCCGAGTACCATTCCGCCAAGGAAAAGCAGTCCTTCATCGAAGGCCGCATCAAGGAGCTTGAGGGCGTGATCTCGCTCGCCGATGTGATCGACCCCGCGAAAATGTCCGGCCCGATCAAGTTCGGCGCAACCGTGACATTGGTCGACGAAGACACGGACGAGGAAAAGACCTATCAGATCGTGGGTGAGTACGAGGCCAAGATCGAGAATGGCCTGCTGAACATCAAATCGCCCATCGCCCGCGCCCTCATCGGCAAGGAAGAAGGCGATTCGGTCGAAGTGCGCACACCAGGGGGCGAAAAATCCTATGAGGTTCTCAAGATCGTCTATGCCTGACAGGGGGCTGCGGCATGACTGACGCGCCCGAATCCGCTGCCGGCACCGAAACGTCCGAGACCGCCAAACCGGCGGCCAGGGCGCCCCGGGTGACCCCCTTGGGAATTTACGACAAGCCAAAGCCCGATGCGATCACCTCGATCGAGGTGATTGCCATCGCGCTGAGCGCCGTCTGGCTTCTGGGGGCCGGTATTTTCTTTGTCTTTGTCAGCTCCGAGCCGGAAACGCAGGCGGAATCCGGCGGGTTCCGGTTTCTGATGACCATGCTGGCAGTCTTCATGCCGGTTGCGATGATCTGGGTTTCGGCGACGGCGGCGCGCGCCAGCCGCGTGATGCGCGAGGAAAGCCAGCGCCTGCAATCGGCCATCGACGCGATCCGCCAGTCCTATATCGCGCAGCAGCAGGGCATGCATATGCGCACCGAACCCTCGGTCGCGCGCAAACTTGATGAAATCGCTGCCGCCGCCCGCAAGACCGAAACCGCGCTGGCGACCTTTCAGTCGCGCCGCGATGAGCGGATGCGCCTCGCCCCCCTTGCCCCCGCGCCACAGGTCGATGACCAGCCGACACTGGCACTGGGCACCCAGGCCAGCGACATGATGCCGCTTCTGTCGAACGAAGACTTCATCCGCGCCCTCAATTTTCCCGAAACCGCCGAGGACGAGACCGGCTTCGCCTCCCTGCGCCGGGCCTTGAAGGACCGCGCTGCCAAACAGCTGATCCAGGCCGCGCAGGATGTGCTGACCCTGCTCAGCCAGGACGGCATCTATATGGACGACCTGCGCCCCGACCGGGCACGCCCCGAAGTCTGGCGGCAGTTCGCGCAGGGCGCGCGCGGCCGGCCGATTGCGGCACTGGGCGGCATCCGGGACAGATCGTCGCTGGCGCTGAGCAATGCACGGATGAAGCAGGATCCGATCTTTCGCGATGCCGCGCATCACTTCCTGCGTCGCTTTGACAAGACCTTCGCGGCCTTCGAGCAACAGGCATCGGACGGAGAGATTTCGGCCCTCGCCGACACCCGCACCGCGCGGGCCTTCATGCTGCTGGGCCGCTGCGCGGGGACGTTTGACTGAGGCTTGAACAGGTTTTGTGCCTTGGGTTCCGGCCCTAGGTCGTGTTGACATTCATTGTCGCCCACCCGCGCGAGACGGATTTTGCCGCTGGCACCCTGATGTGAGCGCAGCAATGTGATCATTGGAAGCGAACATCCGGGATGGCAGAGGCAAAATCCGCCGCGCCCCGCAGGGGTTTCGCCAAAATTGCCCATTTCTGCGTTACAGCGTCCCGCCTTTACTATAAGGTAAATCACATCGCCAATATCCCGAGAGCGCGTAGCGCGGCAGGGTATTGGCGCTTCAATTTCAAGGCGGGGCGCGCAAAGAAAGCTTGAAATAGCTGGCTATTCCTGCGCTCTCTTGCCTGGAACTGAGCAATTTTGGACTGAAACGGGTGGGCGACAATGAATGTCAACACGACCTAGAGCCCGAAACTCCCGTAAGGAATGAACCGCACCATGTCCCCCGGCGCCACTTCTGCCGCCGGTTCGGGCAGTTCCACCAGCCCTTCCGCCCAGCTTAACCCGCTGATCCGCCCCGACCCTTCGGAGGCAAAGACCTCGGCCCGCCCGTCCCGCATGCGCGCCCGCAGATATTCCCGGCGCCCCGCCTTCTTGCGCTTGGTGAATCCGGCGGGCACGTCGAAGCCCTGGGGCACCGGCCAGCTTTCCCCGGCCAGGACCGCCAGCGCGGGCCGCGCAAAGATCAGGGTACAGACCAAAGCCGCAACCGGGTTGCCCGGCAGGCCAAAGACCGGTTTGCCCTGCCACATACCCAAGGCCAGCGGACGCCCCGGTTTGACAGCGATGCGCCACAGGCCCATCGCCCCCGCCTCTTCCAGCAGGGCCGAGACGTGATCCTCATCCCCGGCAGAGGCGCCGCCGCTGGTCAGGATCACATCCACCTGCCCCGCCGCATCATCGAGCACCCCGCGCAGCGCCGCCCTGTCGTCACCCACCTGCCCCAGATCGACCGGCTGATGGCCAAAGCGCTGCAACAGGGCCAGCAGCATCGGGCGGTTCGCATCGAAGATCTGCCCGTCGGAGGCCGGATTTCCCGCAGCGACCAGTTCATCACCCGTTGACAGCACACCGACCCGCAGCGCGGCCCGCACTGCAACTTCGGCATTTCCCGTAGCTGCCAACAGGGCCAGGTCGGGGGCGGTGATGCGCCGACCCGCGCGCAGGACAGGATCACCCGCCTGCACATCCTCACCCGCCCTGCGCGTGTTGGACCCTGCCTTGACCGGCCCCTGAAAAGTCACCTCTGCACCGTCAAGCACCACGTCCTCTTGCAGGACAACGGTATCGACCCCTTGCGGAAGGGCTGCCCCCGTCAACACGCGGATCGCCTGCCCCTCTGGCACCACGCCGGGGCGGTCCCCTGCCGCTGCACGCCCTTTGGCCAGGGTCAGGCGATGGCTGCCTGCGCCACGCGCGCCTGCAAATCCATAGCCATCCACGGCCGTATTCGGCAGCGGCGGGTTCGCCCGCAAGGCGGCAACATCCGCCGCGGCAACCCGGTGCATCGCCTGATCAAGGGAAACAATCTGAAGCGGAGTGACCACCTGCATCCGTGCTTTCAGATGCGCCAGGGCCTCCTCCACCGGGGTCCAATGCACCCCCGGCGGCAAGGCAAAACAATCGTTGCGCAGGGGCGGCGGTGCCGCGCCTGCCTGCGCCGCCGCGATCAGCTCATCGCGTATCCGCGCGCCCAGTATCCAGGCCTCCTCGCCCGCCTCATCCGGCAGATCCGCCATATCCGCCACCAGCCGGTCGGGCGGCAATTTGGCCAGCGCATTGGCCAGCAGCCGCACCTGTTCGCGGTCCCGGATGGCATCGGCCCCCAGTGCCTGCATCGCACCCCGCACCGCCTGTTCCACCAGACCGGGCCAGATTTCCGCCAGGACAACAGCCGCGCTGCTGATATCCTCAAGCGGCCAGGCGCGCGCGCCGCAGGCCCTGCGCAGCCGCGACAGCACCGGCAGCCCCATCATGACCTGCCCGCCCACCGTCGGGGGGAAAGCCATCTGGAAACAGGAAGAAGCTGCATTTGCCACGATGTCCGTGACACGCCTTTCGGCAATTTCGTCGAACCGGACGCCCTGCTTGCGATAGGGCACGCCGGGCCATCTGTCGCGGTGCGATTTCCCCCAGAAGGGGCCGGGACCGCTGAAAAGCGCGTTCAGGCGCTCGGCCACCTCATAACGGTTGTTGTCGCCCGAGGCGTCATCGCTGATCTGGCTCTCGAACCAGTCCCACAGGGCCAGCGTGCCCTTGTTGCCGACAACCTTCCGGGCAAACCCCTTTGGATAGCCAAAGGGGAAGTCGAACCCCAGCAACAGCCGCCGCCCCGCCGCCACCTCCTGCGCAATCAATGCGCGCAAGTGGCCTTCCGCCTCCTGCCTGCTGCGACAGTAAAGCGGTGCCTGCTCCACCCCCGCGCGGTTGATCCCGATCCAGATCGCATCCTTTGACGGACGTGCCGGAGCGCGCTTTCCGGCGGACCAGTCGACAACGGCAAATGTATCGAATGCCGTCACAGCCCGACCTCGGCCAGGATGAAATCGGCGATGGCGCTGGTGTCATTGAGGTCAAAGACCGGCCGGTCGAGGTCGAGCGGCACATCGCTGGCCACTGCCCGCACGGTCGGATCCTCCGGCGCGATCAGGGGGTTGCCCGTTTCGGCGCGATGCGCCTCCACCTTGGGATGAGCATCGCGCTTGTAACCTTCGATCAGCACCAGATCGACCGGCGACAACCGCGCCAGCAGTGCCTCCAGCGTCGGTTCCGCCTCGGCGCGCAGCTCATGCATCAGGGCAAATCGGTTGCGCGAGGCCAGCATCACCTCGGTCGCGCCTGCAACACGGTGGCGGTGGCTGTCCTTGCCTTCGTGGTCCACGTCGAAGGAATGGTGCGCGTGCTTGACCGTGGAGACGCGCAGGCCCCGCCCGGTGATTTCGGTTACCAGCCGTTCCATCAACCCGGTCTTGCCCGCGTTCTTCCACCCGACAACGCCGTATAACTTCATAACATTGCCTCGGCCCGCTGCAGGTCTTCGGGCGTGTTGATGTTAAAGAACGCCGCCTCATCCGGGAACAGCGCTTCGCGCCCGTCGTGGCGCGCTGTCCACTGCACAACCTTGCGCATGCCGTCTTGAAGTGATGCACGAAGATCGTCGCGTAACCCCACAGGCCATAAGCCAAAAGTCGGATGCCGCGCATGGCCCCGCTCAGGATCAGGCGTCGCGGCCAATACCAGCGGCTGCGCCATCCCCTCGCTTGCCAGCAACAGCTGCGGAACCAGATCGCAGGGAAAGAACGGCGTGTCGGCGGCGGCGGTCACGATCGTATCCGCCCCCTGTTCCGCCGCCCAGTCCAGCCCGGCCAGAACCCCCGCCAGGGGGCCTGCGAAACCGTCGATACTGTCGGGCAGAACCGGCAGCCCAAGCGCCGCAAAGCGGGCTGCATCGCCATTGGCATTCAGCGCCAGATCAGCGACCTGCGGCGACAGCCGCCCGATCACCCGGTCCAGCACGCTCTGCCCGCCCAGCCGCAACAACCCCTTGTCGCCGCCGCCCATGCGCGTGGCTTGTCCGCCTGCCAGGATCACGCCGAGAGGTTGCTTCATGTCGCAGCCTCATGCCACCGGACCACATCCCTCACACCCTTCGCCACCAGCATCGCTCCGACCCCACCGCCGGGGACCAGCATGCCCGCAAAGCGCAACGCGTAGCTCTCGCTCATGATGCGGCCTTCCGCCCGGAGCGCTTTGGCTCATCGGCCACAGTTTCCGGATCCACATCCCGCACCAGACGTTCCGCACCGCTCAGGCAGATGAACCGCCGCCCCTTCAGGCGTCCGATCAGGGTCAGCCCGACCTGCCGCGCAATTTCCACGCCCCAGGCGGTAAAGCCCGAGCGTGACACCAGCACCGGGATGCCCATCATCGCCGTCTTGATCACCATTTCGGAGGTCAGCCTGCCGGTGGTATAAAGTATCTTGTCCGCCCCGTCGACGCCCTCGGACAGCATCCAGCCCGCGATCTTGTCCACCGCGTTGTGGCGCCCGACATCCTCCATATAGACCAGCGCGCGCTGCCCCTGGCACAACACGGTGCCATGGATCGCACCCGCCGTGAGGTACAGGCTGGGCGTCCGGTTGATCCGGGCGGAAAGCGCATAAAGTGCAGAGGTCGTCACCGGCGTCTGCGGCAGATGTACCTGGTCCAGCCCCTCCATCATGTCACCAAAGACGGTGCCGACCGCACAGCCCGACGTCCGCGTCTTGCGGCGCATCTTGTCTTCGAAATCGGTTTCGACAGCGGTGCGGACCACCACGGTTTCCAGCTCTTCGTCATAATCCACGCCGGTGATCTCATCGCCCAAGCGCAGCATCTGCTGATTGCGCAGGAATCCCAGCGCCAGATACTTGGGATAATCCCCGATGGTCATCGCGGTGACGATCTCCTGACGGTTGAGGTAGATGGTCAGCGGGCGCTCCTCCACCACGCGGATGTCGGTCTCGACCCCGTTCTGGTCCGTGCCGCGCACCGCCCGTGTCAGACGATCCGCCGCAGGATCGGGCGCGATCAGGAAATCAGACAAATCCGGGTTCTGGGCCAATTGTATCCCCTTTTGTAACAGGTTACCCCTGTCTGCATAATCTAGGGGTATCCCATGACCATCACCACCACCAAATCCGCCTATCTGAAGGGCATCGCCGACGGTGCCCCCTTCATTCTGGTGATCATTCCCTTTGCTGCGCTCTTTGGCCTGCTGGCCACCGAAGCCGGTCTTTCGGTGATCGAGGCGCTGTCCTTTTCCGTGGTGGTCATTGCCGGGGCCGCGCAGTTCACTGCCCTGCAGCTGATGCAGGAAGAGGCCCCGACGGTGATCGTCCTGTGCTCTGCCCTTGCGGTGAACCTGCGCATGGCGATGTATTCCGCCTCTCTTACCCCCTGGATCGGGGGCGCGCCGCTGTGGCAGCGCGCGCTGGCGGCCTATCTGACAGTCGATCAATCCTATGTCATCGCGATGGCCCAATACGAAAAGGCGCCAAAGATGACGATCCCGCAGCGGATGGGATATTTCTTTGGGGCGGTCACGCCGATCGTGCCGCTGTGGTATTTCTTTACCTTCATCGGTGCCTACCTTGGCGCCCGGGTGCCGGACGGCCTGGCGCTTGATTTTGCGATTCCGATTACATTTCTCGCGATGATCGCGCCGATGTTCCGCACGCTGGCCCATGTGGTTGCGGCCTTTGTCGCTGTTGTCGTCAGCCTGTTCGCGACCGGCATACCCTATTCGCTGGGCGTCATCGTCGCCGGCTTGATCGGCATGATGGCAGGCGCAGAGGTCGAGCGCCGGATGAAGCGCCGCGCGGGAGGTCCGACATGATCGACAAGACAACACTCTGGATCGTGATCATCGGGCTGGGGCTGGGCAGCTTCTTCTTGCGATTCGTCTTTACCGGGCTGGTCGGCAACCGGGCGATGCCGGAATGGTTGCTGCGGCACCTGCGTTACACCGCTGTCGCCGTATTGCCTGCCCTGGTGGCACCCCAGGTTCTCTGGCCGAATGCAACCGGGGGCGAGTTCGACCCCGCACGGCTGGCGGCAGCGACGGTCACCCTGGCGGTGGGCGTTCTGACCAAGAATGTCATCGGTGCCATCCTTTCAGGGGCGGCAACGCTGTACGGTCTGCTCTATCTGCTGGGGTAGCGGTTAATCCGCGACGACAATGCCCGCCTTGACCGCGTCGGTCACATGGCCTTCGTCATCTTCGAAATAGCGGGTGGTGGTCACACCGGGGCGTTTTGCAATCTGTTCCATGAACTGCGCCGGGTAGAAGGTGGTTTCGATGTCACCAAAGCCCGGAACCTTCTTGAGCAGGGAAGTGGTGGCATTGGCGCAATAGGCACCGGGCACAGCGCCATTCGACTGGACCAGCCGCAGCGCGGTTTCCGCCTGCTCGGGTGTCACGATCATTTCCTGGGTGACCACATGAAATGTCTCACGCGCATGGGCGGATTTGTAGGCCTGGATCCAGGACGGTGTCATGCCATAGAGCACATCGCCGCGTTCGACGACGCGTTCGTCGCGGAATGACCCCGCCGGGTCGAAGATGACCTGCTGGGAGCCATTGACCAGCAAGGCGGTATGACCGCCCTTGCCGGTGCGGTTGTTGATCATCGTGAAGACGGTGATTTTCTTGGGGCCCGGCGCCTGATAGGCGGCCGCGGCCACTGCTTCCGGCGGGCTGTCGGGGCTTGTGTCAGCCGCGCAACCGGCAAGAAGGGCGGCGCAAACAAGGCCGGTCAACAGGCGTTTCACTAAAGAAATCTCCGATACTGGTCACATATGCCTGGCATCACCGGATGCCGCAGCGCCTCAGCGGATGAAGATCGCCATCAGCACCAGCAGCAGCAGAATGATGATTCCGGTGCGGGTCACAAAGGACATGAAAGATGCAAAGGTCTGTTCCTGCACCTTGATGTCCATGCTGCCATGTTCGTGATCGGCCATATCAATCGGTCCCTCGTTTCAATGTTTGCGGCTGACTACCCTATTCAAACCGTCCTGTCACGACCCCATAGTGGCTCAGGGTCAGGTTGTCGCGGCGCTGTTGTCCGCATCATTCTCCAGGTCCTGGACCAGCCGGAAGCCGATCCGGTTGGGTTCGGCATCCTCGACCGCTTTCGGCAGCGCCCGCAGGATCACGTTCAACTGGCTGACATGCTGGATATGCTGCATTCTTCCGCCCACCGGATCGGCCCCGTAAAAGGTGATGATATCGGGATCGAAATAGCCCATGCCCACGATCCGCAGCACCCCGGCATCAGCCCCGGTAAAGCCCATCGCGACCTCGTGATCGCTGTCCAGCTGCTCTTCGAATTTCTTGAGGTAAAGGACAATGCGTTCATAGGCCCATTGGGCCGGTGATTTCTGCTCCATGGGCTGACCGCTGACCGCACCGGGCACCGGCTGGTCCTGCGCGCGGGCCGTCTCGGGGTCCATGTGAACCTCATAGCGGCGCGGCAGCGCGTCGGCCTCATAGGCTTCGGCGGCGGTCTTGATCTCGTTGTCCATGTTCACACCTTGCTCTGGTACACCCAGGCCCCGTCCTGCTGCCGCAGCGCGCGGGTGGCGTGGCCTGTCTGGTATAGGTGGCTCAGATGGGCAACGGCTTCAACCAGGGCAAGGCCATATTCGCCCTCGCCGATCTTGCGTTTGAACAGGGGCGGGAAACATTCCGACGCGGATCTGGGGGTCGCGATGAAATCCATCAGACGTTTCAATGCGCCGTGATGATTCTCGATCAGTTGCTCCATCCGCTTGGGCAGGCCGGTAAAGGGCAGTTTGTGTCCACCCAGCACCAGATGATCGGCCCGCGCCAGCGGAGCCAGCCGCTCGCAGGCCTCAAGCCATTCGCCAATCGGATCCGCCATCGGCTCGGTTGCATAGACACCGACATTCGGGCTGATGGAGGGCAATATCTGATCCCCTGCAATCACCAGGTTGTCGTCCCTGCTCCAGAAGGTCGCATGCTCCGGGGCATGGCCATTGCCGATGTGCACATCCCAGGTGCGCCCGCCCATGACAATGGTGTCGTCCTGCCTGATCCGGGTGTAGCCCAGCGGCATCGGGTCGACCACATCGGCAAAGTTGAAGGGCCGGTCGTTGCTCCGTTTCTCCAGCAGCTCGCTGTGCATGCCCGACTGGCGGTAAAAGCTCAGCGTTTCGGCCGGGGCCACTTCCTGCGTGTCGAGGGTCAGCATCCGCGCCGTCAGCCAGGCGGTACGCGTGGTCACCAGCTCGGCGCCGTGTTCGGTCTGGAACCATCCGGCGAGGCCCACGTGATCGGGGTGGTGATGCGTCACCACCACCCGGCTGACAGGTTTGCCCCCCAGCGGGCCTGCCAATGCCTCTGCCCAGATCGCCTTGGACTTCTTCGACGAAAACCCGGTGTCGATGATGGTCCAGCTGTCACCTTCATCCAGCGCATAGATGTTCACGTGATCCAGCTTCATCGGCAGCGGCATCCGCAGCCAGAGCACGCCGGGCGCAACCTCGATCGCGGCGGTGCCATGTTCGGGCGGCGTCTCCCAGGGATAGCGCAGGCCGGCGGGTGCAATATCAGCCATTACGCCACCAGATCGTCGGCTGTGACGGCAAAGAGATCGGCCGCGCCCGCCTGGGCATGGGTCAGCAGCCCGCCATATTCCGGCATGATCCGCTGGATATAGAACCGCGCAAGGCGTTCGCGCGGCCCGCCCTTGTCGGCCATGGCGGCCTTGAGGTGCAGATGCCCCCCCAGCACCCGTGCAAAGGCCCGCAGATAGGGCACAGCCCCGGCAAAGCGCGCCTGCATGTCATCCTGCGCCACCAGCCAGTCGGTCGCCTCGCGCAGGCTTTCGCAGGCCTGCCAGACCGCATCGGCCATGTTGGGAAAGCTGTCGCGCGCCCGTTCGATGTCCGCTTCCATCTCGTCCAGCAGCGCGCCCGCCGCATCGCCGCCGTCCATCATCTTGCGGCCCACCAGATCCATCGCCTGAATGCCGTTGGTGCCCTCGTAGATCGCGGTGACCCGCACGTCGCGGGCGAATTGCGCGGCGCCGGTTTCCTCGACAAAGCCCATGCCGCCGTGGACCTGCACGCCGGTCTGGGCAACCTCGTTGCCCACGTCGGTGCCAAAGGCCTTGGCAATCGGGGTCAGCAGCGCCGCCCGCGCCTTCCAGGCGGCGTCGCCGGTGGCATTGGTCATGTCGATGGCATGGGCACAGGACATGGCGATGGCCCGCGCGACATAGATGTCGGCCTTCATGGTCGCCAGCATCCGGCGCACATCGGCATGGTCGATGATCGTGCCCTTGCCGCCCTGCCTGCGTTCCTGCGCATAGGCCAGCGCGTGCTGATAGGCACCTTCCGCCACGCCCACGCCCTGCCCGCCGACACCCAGACGCGCGTTGTTCATCATGGTGAACATCGCGGCCATGCCGCCCTGTTCCGGCCCCACCATCCAGCCGGTGGCACCGGCGTATTCCATCACGGCAGTGGGCGAGCCATGCAGGCCCAGCTTGTGCTCCAGGCTGACGACCTTCAGATCATTGCGCCTGCCCGGGTTGCCATCGGCATCCGGCAGGAACTTCGGCACCAGAAACAGGCTGATCCCCTTGGTCCCCGCAGGGGCGCCGGGCAGACGCGCCAGCACCAGGTGGCAGACGTTCTCGGCAAAGTCGTTGTCACCCCAGGAGATGTAGATCTTCTGCCCGGTGATCGCATAGGTGCCGTCGCCCTTGTCCTCGGCCCTGGTCGACAGCGCGCCCACGTCCGAACCGGCCTGCGGTTCGGTCAGGTTCATCGTGCCGGTCCATTCGCCCGAGATCAGCTTGGGCAGGTAAAGTGCCTTGAGTGCGTCAGAGGCATGATGCTCCAGCGCCTCGATCTGACCCTGGCTCATCAGCGGGGCCAGTTGCAGCGACAGGCAGGCGCCGCTCATCATCTCGTTCACGGCGGTGTTCAATGTCATCGGCAGGCCCATGCCGCCATGCTCCGGGTCCGCCGTTATGCCGATCCAGCCACCCTCCGCGATGGCGCGAAACCCCTCGGCAAAGCCGGGTGAGGTGCGCACGACCCCGTTTTCAAGCCTGGCCGGATGCAGGTCGCCGGGGCGCTGCAGCGGTGCCAGCACCGCGTCGCACATCTTGCCCGCCTCGGAGAGGATGGCACGGGTGACATCCTCTGTCGCCTCCGCAAAACGCGCTGTGGCGCGCAGGGCCTCCGTGTCCAGGATGTGTTCGATCAGAAAGGCAAATTCATCTGTGGCAGCTTGGTATGGCATGTCTATCCTCTCCCGACTGGGGCGCAGCGGCTTGGCAACCCCGTCCCCACCCTGCTATGGGCAGGTCCGTAGTGCCGTCAACATGAAGCGCGGCACCCTGCCCCGCAACCCAAAACGCAGCGTCATCAGCACCCATGGCCGATCAGTCAGAGATCCTGCAATTCGACACGGACGGCATCGCCAGGGCCGCAGCACTCCTGTCCTCCGGGCAGTTGGTCGCCTTCCCGACCGAGACGGTCTATGGGCTGGGCGCGGATGCGCGTGACGGGGATGCCGTGGCGCGGGTCTATGCGGCCAAGGGCCGGCCCGGTTTCAATCCGCTGATCGCCCATCTGGCGGATGCCGGACTGGCCCGCAGCTATGTGCAATGGTCCGACATGGCGGAAATCCTGGCAACCGCATTCTGGCCGGGACCGCTGACGCTGGTCCTGCCGCTGAAACCCGGTCACGGGCTTTCAACGCTGGTGACCGCGGGCCTGGACACGGTGGCCCTGCGGGTGCCGGCCCATCCCGCAGCCCATGCGCTGCTGGAGGCTTTCGGCGGCCCGGTGGCGGCCCCTTCGGCCAATCCATCGGGTCGGATCAGCCCGACCACGGCTGCACATGTCTTGGCCGGTCTGTCAGGGCGCATCGCAGCAGTGCTGGACGATGGCCCCTGCACGGTGGGTCTGGAAAGCACCATCATCGGCCTGGATGGCCCGGCCCCCACCCTGCTGCGCGCAGGCGGGCTGCCGCAGGAGGCCGTGGAAGCGGCCCTTGGCCGGCCGCTGTCGGTTGTGAGCGGCGCAGAGGTGATTGCACCGGGGCAGCTTGCCTCCCACTACGCGCCGCGCGCGCGGGTCCGGCTGAATGCCACATCGGCAGAGGCCGAAGAGGTGCTGCTGGGGTTCGGCCCGGTGGACGGGGTGCTGAATCTCTCCCCGACCGGCGATCTGGTGGCGGCGGCAAGCCATCTGTTTGACCATTTGCACCAGCTAGACGCCATGAACCGCCCCATCGCGGTGGCTCCGATCCCCGATCACGGGCTGGGTCGTGCCATCAACGACAGGCTGCGCCGCGCCGCCGCCCCACGTTAAGAGATTGCGGAAGAGATCCCGGGGTCAGGCCCTGCCTGCCGTCGCCGACAGGCCCAGGGGATCGACGCCCAGCGATTTCAGCGCCGCAGACCATTTGCGCTCGTCCGGCAGGTCGAACACCGTTTCTTGGGTTGCCTCGCAGGTCAGCCAGCCATTCTGGGCAATCTCGCCCTCCAGCTGGTCAGGCCCCCAACCGGAATAACCCAGCATCAACTGCGCCTTTTCGGGCCCCTTGCCTGCGGCGATGTCCTCAAGCACATCAAGCGTCGCCGTCACGGCAAAAGCACCTGCGATGTTCATGGTCTGCATGGCAGAGCGGTATTCCGGCGAATGCAGCACGAAGCCGCGCCCGGTCTCCACCGGCCCGCCGATATGCACCCGCAGGTCGAACTGCGCCGGGGCTGTGGGGGTCTCGATCTGGTCCAGCACATCGGACAGCGCCATGTCTGCCGCGGGCTTGTTGACGATCAGCCCCATCGCCCCCTTTTCCGAATGATCGGCGACAAAAATCACCGCATGGGCAAAGCGGGGGTCGCCCATGCCGGGCATCGCAACAAGAAGTTTTCCGGTCAGGTTCATCGGCTACGGCATGTCATTACAGGTGATTTCAGCCTTTACGATGCCCAAGCAGGCAGGCTGTGGCAAGGGGTGGATCAAATGTCGGTGACCTTGCCCGAAACATGGATGATGCAAACGTGACTTGGCAGGGGCGCGCGCTTGGGCCATTGAACGGGCATGATCAAACATCTTGCATCCGCGCTGGCCCTTTGTCTGGCAACCGCCCTGCCGGGGTTCGCCCAGACCGGAATCGGCACACCCGTTACAGCGGAAATCCTGCCCGGATGGGTCAAGGCGGACGGCACCCGCGTCGCGGCGATCAGGTTCAAACTGGCACCGGGCTGGAAGACCTACTGGCGCGCGCCCGGCGATGCCGGCATCCCGCCGCAATTCGACTGGTCGCAGTCGGACAATCTGCGCGGCGTCGGCATCACCTGGCCGGCACCGAAAGTATTCCACGAGGGCGGGGTGCGCACCATCGGCTACAAGGACGAGCTGGTGCTGCCGATCACCCTTGCCCCGCGCAGCGCAGACAAGCCGATGCGCCTGACGGCAACCCTGGATTTCGGCGTTTGCAGCGACATCTGCGTGCCGCAGCAACTGGAAGTCTCTGCCATGCTGGACGGCACGGACAGCAGGCCGACACCGGCCATTGCAGCGGCCCTCGCCGCACGCGCCTATTCGGGGTCGGAGGCCGGCGTCCGTTCCGCCACCTGCAGCTTGCGGCCAACGGCAAACGGGCTTGAGATCGAGACGCGGCTGGATATGCCCCGCGCCGGCAAAAGCGAACTGGTGGTGATCGAACCCGGCCAGCCCGGCCTCTGGGCGGGCGAGATGGACAGCACAAGGTCCGGCGGAACGCTGACGGCAAGGGGCGCATTGTCCGCGATATCGGGGGGCGCCGTGGCAATCGACAGATCGGCCATCACCATCACCGTATTGGGCGACAATCAGGCCATAGAAATCCGCGGCTGCGCACCCGGCTAAAGCCCCGCCTTACACTCCGTAGCGCCGATACCGGGTGTATCAGGTTAAAGGCGGGACGCTGCAGGTGTCGGAGGTCAGCTGGCGGCCGCCTTCGCCCGCCTGCCCGACAGGGCGAAATAAAGCGCGCCGGTGACGTAACCTGCCAGCGCAATCACCCCGGCCCCGATCACGAACAACAGCAGCGCACCCTGGATTCCGCCCATGGCAAAGGGAACCAGCCCGGAAACCGTCGGCTGCACGCTGCCCTGCCAGACCGCCCAGCCCAGCGTCAGACCACCCCAGGCCAGCACCAGCAGCCAAAGCGCGATCATCCCCAGCCGCAGGCTGCGCAGCGGTGCCCGCAGGCCGCGCCGCATCGCGGTCACCTGCAACGCCACATCCTGCTGGGCCGCCACCAATGCGGGCACCACAAGAAGCACCAGCAACATGCCAAAGCCCAGCCCATAGACCAGCGTGATCACCGTGGGCTTGAGAAACTGCGCCTGCTGGCTTTGCTCATAAAGCAGCGGCGCCATGCCCAGCACCGTGGTCAGCGTGGTCAGCATCACGGGCCGCAGCCGATCTGCCGCGCCGTCGATGATCGAGGGGACCAGCCCCCGCGTTTCGGCATATTCGTCGATGGTCGTCACCAGCACGATGGAATCATTGATGATGATCCCGGTCATGCCCAGCAGCCCCACCACCGTGAACATGCTCAGCGGCACATCCCACAGCGCGTGCCCATAGATCGCCCCGACCAGCCCGAAGGGGATGATCGCCATCACCACCAGGGGCCGGGTCCAGCTGCCAAAGATCCATGCCAATACCAGGTAGATGCCCGTCAGAACCAGAATCAGCCCGGTCAGCGCGTCGCTGAGGAAATCGCTTTCCTGTTCGCTCAGCCCGGACAGGCGGAACTCGACCTGCTGTTCCGAGGCGATGCGCGGCAGGATGACCTCCTGCAGGGCCTGCTGGATCTCTGTCGCGCGGGCGGCATCGTCTTCCGAGATATCGCCGGTCACCGAGATCAGCCTGATCCCGTTCTCGCGCCGCACCGTGCTGAAACCGGTCCGCCGCGCCACGCTGACGATATCGGCCAGCGGCACATAAAGCCCCTCCGGCGTGCGCATCTGGGTCCGGTCCAGGAAATCCGCCGTCAGCTCGCCCTCGGGCAGTTCCACCCGGATCGCGGCAGAGCGGGGACCATCGGGATAGGTCGCCGCTTCGATCCCGGCCAGGCGATTGCGCAGCACCCGCCCCAGCGTGTCGATGGTAAAGCCCAGCGCCTGCCCCTGCGGGGTCAGATCGAGGATCAGCTCTTCCTTGTCATAGGCCAGGTTGTCCTCGACCGCGCTGACCTCGGGATAGCGGCGCAATGCATTCTTCAGGTCTTCCGCCGCAGCCTTGAGCCTTTCGGTACTGGCCCCGTAGAATTGCACGTCCAGCGCATCGCCGCCCGGTCCTGACCGCCAGCCGCGAAAGCTGACGGTTTCAGCCAGCGGATGGTTCACCACCCGGTCCTGCAATTCGCCCACGAAGGCAAAGCTGGAATAGGGGCGCAGATCGGCGTCGATCAATTCGATGGAGATGCCGCCCAGCAGATCCGCATCCTTGTTGTCGGCCCCGGCCAGGCCGCGCCCCGAGGTGCCGCCGATCTGTGCCATCACATAGTCCAGCGGATTGGCCCCGTAGCGCGCCTCATATTCCGCACCCAGGGCTTCGGTCGCGCGCTGCATCTCGCGCATCATCTCCATCGTGTCGGCGCGGCTGGCCCCCTCTGCCATAGCAAAACTGCCCGACACGGAGCCCTGCTCCGGCGAATTGAAGAACCGCCATTGCACCGATCCGTTGATAAACAGCGTGATCTGCGACGCCAGCACCACGACCACACCCGCCAGCACGACATAGCGGGCGGCGATCACCCCGGCCATGAAGGGGCGGAAGAGCCGGTCGCGCATGAACTCGAACCCGCGGTTCACCACCCGGCTGGGCAGATCGTACCAATGTTCCCTGGCCGCCGCGCGCATCGCATGTGCCATGTGGTTGGGCAGGATCAGGAAACATTCAACCAGCGACGCGGCCAGAACGGCAATCACGGTAAAGGGGATATCCTGGATCAGGTCACCGAACCGGCCCCCGACAACAACCAGCCCGTAAAAGGCGATGATGGTCGTCAGGGTGGCGGCAAAAACCGGCATCGCCATCCGCCGCGCGGCATTCTCCGCCGCCTGCAAGGCGCCTTCACCGGCCCGGTAGCGCTGATCGGCATATTCGCCCACCACGATGGCATCGTCGACCACGATGCCCAGCGTGATGATCAGCCCGAAAAGCGAGATCATGTTGAAGGTGAGCCCGCCCGCATACATCAGCGCGATGGCCGCCCCCATCGCCACCGGAATGCCAGCCGCCACCCAGAAGGCGGTGCGCGCGTTCAGGAACAGGAACAGCAGCAGCACAACCAGCCCCAGCCCCATAAGACCATTGTCGATCAGCAGGTCCAGCCGCCCGGTGATCGCCTCCGCCCGGGTGCGGATCAATTCGACGGTGACATTTGCGGGCAGGCTGGCCGACAGCTCTGCCGCCACCTCCTCGACCGTGGCCTGGATGCCGATGGCATCACCCCCGTCAGAGCGGTCCACCCGGACCGAAACGGCGGGATTGGCACCGACGAAGTAGGATTGCATCCGGTCCACCCCTTCGCTGCGCACGGTCGCCAGGTCACCGATGGTCAGCTTGGAGCCATCGGCGTTGGAACGCAGGACGATCCCCGAAATCTCCTGTGCGCTGCGTTTGGCGGTGCCGGTGCGGACCCTTGCATTGGCCCCGGTGACATCCCCTGCCGGGTCCGCATCGACTTCGGAGGCGATGGCAGCGGCGATATCGGCCATGGATATGTCAAAGGCGATCAGCTTGGCGGAAGGCACCTCGACCAGAGTCTGTGACGCCGCGATCCCCTGGATCGACGTGCGGGTGACACCGCGGGCGAACAGCCGGGTCACGAATTCATCGGCAAACCGGCCCAGCTGTTCGGGGGCAATGGGGCCGGTGATGACCACATCTGTCACCCGGTCGCGCCAGGCCCCGCGCCGGACATTGGGGTCTTCCGCCTCCTCCGGCAGGGTGGTGATGGCATCCACCGCCGTTTGCACATCGGTCGCCGCGCGTGCCATGTCCCAGCCCGGTTCGAAATCCAGCGTGACCGTGCCCCGCCCTTCGCGCGACGTGCTTTCCGAGCTTTCGACACCCTCAACCGCCAGCAGCGCCGGTTCCAGCACCTGCACGATTGCGGCGTCCACATCCTCGGCTCCCGCCCCGTCCCAGACCGTGGTGACAGTGACGTTGTCGACAATCACATCGGGGAAGAACTGCGCACGCATGTTCGGCGCGGCAGCAGCCCCGGCAACCAGCAGCAGGACCAGCAGAAGGTTCGCCGCCGTGCGGTGCCGCACGAAGTAGGACAGCAGCCCCCCGGCCTTGCCCGTGATCGCGCGGGCCATACCCTAGCCCCCCATCCGGCTTTCCAGCCGCGCCACCATGCCGGCAGGGACACGCGGTTCCGACAGCCGTGCCAAGACCCGTTCCTTTGCCTCCTGCGGCATCGCGCTGCTGGCCTCGACAAAGGCCACCAATCGCGCGCGGCGCTCTTCACTCAGTTCCAGCATATCCGCCGCCTCATCCGGCTGTGGTTGCGGCAATGCCCGGTCAAGGGGTTTGACGGCAATGCCTGCACCCAGCAGGGGCGAGCGTTCGCTCACGACCTGGCGGCCCTCGACCGGCCCCCTGACCAGCACGTCGTCACCCTGGCGGCGCAGCAATTCCACCGACACCTGTTCCAGCCTGTTGCCTTCGCCCAGCACCAGCACGCTGTCACCGGCATCCAGCGCGGAAGCGGGCAATTTCACCACGTTCTGCAGCACCGGCTCTGCCACCCGGACGGTGACGAAATCGCCGGTCTTGAACCCGGCGGCATTCTCCAGCGCGGCAAAGATCAGACGCCCCGTCGCCCCCTCGCCCGCGGCGGCACTGGCCCGGCTGATGCGGCCCCGCGCCTCCAGGTCGACACCGGCCACATCCAGCGTCACGGTGACATCGCTGCGGATCAACCGGCCCTCATCGTCCAGCAGGCGGGCATATTGCGCCGTGGACAGGCGAAACGACACCTCCAGATCATCGGGGTCGATCAACTGCGCCAGCTGCTCATTGGCAGAGGCCAGGCGCCCCACCACCACGGAAGTGGCCGAAAGCGTGCCGGAAAACGGCGCTTCGATCGTCGTGTCGTCCAGACGGCGCTCTGCCTCTGCCAGGGCGATCCTTGCCCGTTGCAGGCTGGTCGCGGATTGATCCACCCGCGCCTCCGCCGCTGCAACCGCCTGCCGGGAGGAGATCACCGCCAGCCGGGCGGTCGATGCGGCCAGTTCGGCGGTTTCCGTTGCGGTGGCGGTGCTGACGCCCCGCTCCCCCAGATCCTGTTGCCGGTCAAAGGCACGGTCGCGCAGGGCGGCCTGTTCTTCGGCAGCAGTGAGAGAATCCCGTGCCAGCACCAGCGCCCGTTCCGCATCGCGCTGTTCGGCCTGCGCATCGGCGATATCGCTGGCAGCCCGGTCCACCGCCGCCTGCGCATCGCTGGGGTCAAGCCGCACCAGTACCTGTCCGGCCTCAACCGCGCCGCCATCCTCGAAATCTTCCGCCAGTTCAACGACGCGCCCGCCGACAGCGGCGCGCAGTTCCAGCAGACGGCGGCTTTGCAGCGCGCCGAAGGTTTCCAGCACCGGAGCGATATCCGTCGCCTCGGCCAGCATCACATTGACTGAAAACACCCGTTCGCGCGCGGGCGGTGTCCGGGGTTCCTGCGCAAGACGTTCCTGCAGCGCGCTGCCGACCAGATAGACGGCAAACACCAAAAGCCCCAGCGTCGCCGCCGCGAGGAACAGGCCGATCATACTCTGTCTGAGAAACCGCATGCAGATCCGATCCGAAAATGACTGAGACGAGAGAGCTATACCCTAGTTCGCAGTCGAAAAATACAATTCACACCCCTGATACGCAGCAGCGAAACCTTTCCGTCGCTGCCACCAGTGAAGAATGTCGCGCAGCTTTGACCCGGTACATCCGATTTTCTGAATCGCATCAACGGGCCGCATCCTGCAATTCTGACCCGAACGACAGGTATCTCTGGCCCGGACCGGCCCTTTGGTGACGCGTGGGGTAGCGTCGGCAGTGCGGAATTTACTGCCGTCGATGAAAGGCACCCAGGCCCGGAACAAGCCGAAGGCGCCGGGCCATCGCCTGCCCGTTGTCCCGTTCCGGGTCAGCGATGAGGTAAAAGCCATCTTCGCGCGACTTCATACGACCGGGAATAAACCGGGCAGATCAGCCTTGCTTGCCGAACAGCCCGCCAAGGGCGCGTTTGATGATGCTCCGCACCCTGGGGCGTTTTGACGGGGTAAAGGGCAAGGGGCGGCACACCTCCATCGCTGCCACACCGACGCGCGCGGTCAGCGCCCCGTTCACCAGGCCTTCGCCAAAGCGCCGGCTGAGCTTGCCCAGCAGCGATCCGCCCAGGATCGGTTCCAGCATGTCGTCGCCCACGGCCACCGCACCCGTCGCCACAAGATGCGACAGCACCGCACGGGTCAGCCGCCATGAGCCGAAAAAACCCGAGCGGCCGCCGTAGATTTCCGCAATCCGGCGGATCATCCGCAGGTTCGATGTCAGCGCCGCGGCCACATCGGCCAGCGCCAGCGGCACCAGCGCCGTCACCGTCGCCACCTGCCGCGCCGCCGCCTCGACCTCGCGGCTGGCGGCAAGGTCGAGCGGGCCAAGCAGTTCGGCCTCGGTCAGTGCCAGCAGACCCTGTGCATCCAGCTGGTCCCCCCGCAGTTCCGCCAGCCTGTCCCGGCCCCAGCGGGTATCCTCGCGGCCCTTGTAGAGCGCGACCATCCGGTCTGTGACGGCCCGCGCGGCACCCAGATCAGCCTGCGCCAGCGCCTCTGCCGCATCATGGCGCAGCCCGTCGAGCCGGGCCAGACGGCCAAAGGCAGCCATCTCGCGCAGGCAAAGCAGCGACAGGACCAAAAGGAAGGCCGCGACCAGCACCGTCATCGCCCAGCCCAGCAGCGGATATTGCGCCATCAACCCGGTGATGAAACTCCATGCCGCGATGGAGACCGCAGCCCCCACCAGCGCCGTTGCCAGCCACCAGAACAGACGCACCAACAACGAGGCGCGCCGCGCGGCAAGCTGGGCAGCGATCTGCATCGCCTGCCCCTTTGGCGCCGGGTCCGACAGATCCGGCACCGGCGGCGCTTCGGCCACCTGCGGGCGCGGTGCCGCGTCTTCGTCGAGTTCAAACAGAACCGGGCCCCTGGCCATCACCTTGCCTCCTGTTGCCAGTCATAGCGAATGTCGGGCAGGCCTTCGTCATTGGCCTCGCCCTGTGTCCGCAACGCTTCACGGAACCCATGCCGCAGGTAGAACCGCTGCGCGCCGGTATTGGCCTGAAAGGTCCAGAGCGTCAGCGCCGGTGCCGCGGCCTGCGCCTGCCGCAGCAGATCGCTGCCAATGCCCTGTCCCCGTGCCGCCCGCGCGACATATAGCGCATGCAGTTGGGCAGCGTCGCGCGCGGCAAAGCCCAGAACCTCGTCCACCCCCACGGCCAGGGTCACCCAGCCAAGGTCGATCATATCCGCCGCATGGGCCAGATCCTGCGCCCGGCTGTGGATGCGGGGCATCCAGGAGGTCGTGTCCACGAATTCGGACAGGATCATCCCCACCGCCCCCGCATCGACGGGCCGCGCCGCCCGCAGCCGAATCACAGCCGGTCCCCGAACAGGAATTCCGCCGCCCGGTCCAGCCGGATATGCGGCGGCCCGTCGCCGGGGCGCAGCTCCAGCGGGGCCGGTGCAAACCGCATGATCTGGTAGTCCTGATCCAGCCAGCTTTCCGCCCCGCTGCGCGCAGGCGTCAGCAGATGTGCGGGGTCCGAAGGCAGGTCACCGGGATAGAAAGCCGCCTCCTTGCCGGTCTCCAGCAGGGTGCCGCGCACCACGCCCAGATCTTCGCCCTGATGTTTCATCATGTCTTCGGTCGTGGCCCGCAGCGAGGCGATGGCCATGGCGGCGGTCCCCGCACCTGCATATTGCGCCCGGTCCCGCGCCTCGCGGGTCAGCGCCTCCATGATCGCGGTCAGTTTGGGATGCTGGCTGTGATGCAGATGATCGGCCTTGGTGGCGGCAAAGAGGATCTTCTCCACCCGCTTGCCACCCAGCAGGCTGCTCAGGAACCGGTTGCGGCCGGGCCTGAAGGCGCCCAGCGTCTCGCCCATGGCGCCGCGAAGGTCCTCCACCGCCTGTGGCCCCTGATGGATCGCACCCAGCGCGTCCACCAGCACGATCTGCCGGTCGATGCGCGCGAAATGATCCCGGAAAAACGGCCGCACCACGCGGGATTTGTAAGCTTCGAACCGGCGCGCCATCTCGCGGTGAAGCGAACCGCGCGAAGACGCCCCCTCAACCGGAATCGGGGCAAAGGTAAGCACGGGGCTGCCCGCAAGATCGCCAGGCAGCAGAAACCGCCCCGGCGTGCAGTCGGAAAACCCCGCCGCGCGGGCCTGAACCAGATATTCGCCAAAAAGCCGGGCAAGCTCCTGCGCCAGCGGCTCGTCATGTTTGCCCTCGGGGTCGACGTTGCGCGCGCGCGCCATGAATTCGGCAGCCGAGGGCCGCGCCGCGATCCGTTCCAGGGTCTCGCGCGACCAATCTTCGAAACTGCGCTCCATCAGCCCCAGATCCAGCAGCCATTCGCCGGGGTAGTCGACAATATCCAGATGGATGGTGCGCGGCCCCTGCAACCCAGCGAGCAAACCGGTGGGCCGCACCTTGAGCGACAGGCGCAATTCGGAAATCGCGCGGGTGCTGTCGGGCCAATGGGGTGCAGGGCCGGTCAGCGCGGCCAGATGGGATTCATATTCGAAACGCGGCACGGTGTCGTCGGGCTGGGGCTGCAGGAACGCGGCCTGAATCCGCCCCTCCCGCGCGGCAACCAGACCGGGCATGCGGCCACGGTCCAGCAGGTTCGCCACCAGCGAGGTGATAAAGACCGTCTTGCCGGACCGCGCCAGCCCGGTCACGCCCAGCCGGATCACGGGCTCCATGAACGTCTCCGACACCGCGTCCTGCACATTTTCGACCTGACGCCAGATGCCGTCCGCGATCCGCCCGATGACCAATGCCTTGCCCGTCCCTTCGTTGCTGGGTGTAACATAGGGTCGCGACGCAGGGATTGCCAGATGGCCACCGCCCCGCTAAAGCGCGGCCATGCCCCGATATGCCCTGAAAATCGAATACCACGGCGCGCCCTTCGTTGGCTGGCAAAGGCAGACGAACCTGTCCTCGGTTCAGGGCGCGATCGAAGCGGCCCTGGCCCGGCTGGAACCGCGCACCCACAACATTGTCGCCGCCGGGCGCACCGACGCGGGCGTGCATGCGCTGGCGCAGGTGGCCCATTGCGACATGGCGGATGACTGGGACCCGTTTCGCCTGTCGGAAGCGCTGAACTATCACCTCAAGCCGCAGCCCGTCGCGATCCTTGATTGCAAGGCCGTGCCGGATGATTTTCACGCGCGCTTTTCAGCCCTGGAACGGCGGTATCTTTTCCGCATCCTG
The DNA here is from genome assembly GCF_028807335.1 of Sulfitobacter sp. PR48. Lineage (NCBI taxonomy): Bacteria > Pseudomonadati > Pseudomonadota > Alphaproteobacteria > Rhodobacterales > Roseobacteraceae > Sulfitobacter > Sulfitobacter sp. PR48. The sequence continues at coordinate 186,191 of NZ_JARAMM010000003.1, forward strand.
TCGCGCCGCGCACCTGCCGTGCACAGCGCCGGTCTGGTCTGGCAGATCAAACACCACCTGGACCTTGAGGCCATGCGGGAGGCGGCGGGGATTCTGCTTGGAAAGCACGACTTTACCACCTTTCGTTCAACCGTGTGTCAGGCGGACAGCCCGGTCAAGACGCTGGATCACCTGACCATTGCACAGGTTGAGGCACCCGGCGGCGTGGAATACCATTTCGATGTGCGCGCACGGTCGTTCCTGCACAATCAGGTCCGCAGCTTTGTCGGCTCGCTGGAGCGGGTCGGCACCGGATCATGGCAGCCGCAGGACATGCAAAAGGCGCTTGATGCCCGCGACCGGGCGGCCTGCGGTCCGGTCTGCCCGCCACAGGGGCTCTACCTCGCGCATGTCGGCTATCCGGAAGACCCATTTGCCTGAGGCGGTGCCAGACTTTTTAAAAAGTCTGGGCCGATTTTTTCAAAAAAATCGTCATCTTGCGCGGGGTTGTTCAGCTCGGCTCATCCCATGTACCGTGGTGGTTTCCGGCCATGTCCAGCCGCCCGAACCCGTGATGTCCAAAGAAATCACGCTGCGCCTGGATCAGGTTTGCCGTGCCCCGCGCCCGGCGCATGGTGTCATACCACGCCAGCCCCGCAGAGAGCGCAGGCAGCGCCACGCCCATGGAGACCGCCGCCACCAGCACCCGCCGCAATGCCGGGATCGCCTCCTGCAACTGGGTGCGGATCGCGGGGGCCAGGATCAGGTGGCCATGGGGCAGCTCCCCGCGGAAGGCTGACGCGAGGTCATCCAGCAAGGCGGAGCGGATGATGCAGCCGGCCCGCCAGATCTCTGAAATCCGGGCCAGATCCAGCTGCCAGCCGAATTCCCCGGAAGCCGCCGACAGGATGCGGAACCCCTGCGCATGTGACAGGATGCGTCCCGCCAGCAGCGCCAGCTCCAGGTCCCTCTCAGGGGGCATCTGCGTGTCCAGCGCGCCCGCTGCCAGCATCGGCTCCGCCGCCGCGCGCATGTCCTTTTCCGAGGACCAGCCGCGCGCGCCCACCGCCGCCTCGATGGTGCTGGCCGATTGCCCCATCCTCAGGGCCTCGATCAGGGTCCAGCGGCCGGTGCCCTTTTGCCCCGCCTGATCGCGGATCACATCGACCATCGGCTGCCCCGTCTCCCTGTCGGTGGAGGACAGCACGGTCGCGGATACATCCATCAGGTAGGATTTCAGCGGCCCCTCGCGCCAGCCCTCAAAGAGCCTGCCGATGCTCTGCGCCGTTTGTCCGGCACCGTCGCGCAACAGCCCGTAAACCTCTGAAATCATTTGCATATCGGCATATTCGATGCCGTTGTGAACGGTCTTGACGAAATGGCCCGCCCCGTCGGGACCCAGATGCGCAACGCAGGGATCCCCCTCGAATCTCGCGGCAATTGCCTCCAGCATCGGTTGCAACTGGGTCCAGGAATGATCGGTGCCGCCCACCATCATCGAAGGGCCGTGGCGCGCGCCCTCCTCGCCGCCCGACACGCCCATGCCGACGAAATGCAGCCCCTTGTCCTTCAGCGCAGCCGCGCGTCTGCGGGTGTCGTTGAAATCGGCATTTCCGCCGTCGATAATGGTATCGCCCGGGTCCAGCAGGGGTGCGATCTCGGCGATCATCGCATCCATCGGCGCGCCCGACGGGATCATGAACAGGATCGACCGGGGGGTGGCAAGCGCCGCGACGAAACCGGCCAGTGCCGGGGTGCCGACAAGGCGGTCGGCCAGCGGCCCCGCTTCTACCAGGAACGGGTCAATCCATTCCGCCTCCCGGTTGGAGACCGCAACGGTGAATCCGCTCTCTGCCAAATTCAATGCCAGAGCGGAACCCATTGTCCCCAAACCGAAAACACCTATATCTGCAGTGGCGGTCATGATTGCTCCCTCAATTGTTTGTCCGCAGAGTGGTCGCTGGACCCGCAAGGTGCAAGCCAACAGATTGGATTTGCCTTTCGGCGGGGAATAAGTTATCCACAGGCAGATACAAGACGATGATATTAATAAGAAATTAACAGGCAAACCAGATGATACACGCCTTTCGCCTCGCCTGGACCGAGATGGTCCTTCCTATTCTGAAACGCCCCAAGCGTTTGCAGGTCGCGGCCCTGTGCTATCGCGACACAGCGGAGGGCAAGCGCGTGCTGCTGATCACCAGCCGCGACACGGGCCGCTGGATCGTGCCCAAGGGCTGGCCGATCGACGGGCTGGACGGCCCCGGTGCCGCCCTGCAGGAAGCCTGGGAAGAGGCCGGCGTGCGCAAGGCCGAGATCGAAAGCGATCCGGTGGGATTTTACTATTATGCCAAGGGCATGACCGAAGGTCTGACCATCCCGGTCGAGGCGCAGGTCTATCTGACGCGGGTCAAGGAACTGGGCGAGGATTATCCGGAGGCGGATGTGCGCAAGCGTGCCTGGTTCACCCCCGAACGGGCCGCCGAGCTGGTCGAGGAACCTGACCTGCAGGACATGCTGCGCGCCCTCTGAAGCGCCTGACGACCCCCCGTGATCCCACAGCACACTTGCGCGCGAAGGCCCGCTGTGCCAACCGGTGGAACCCATAGACATGTCACCGGGGGAGACAACAGGTATGAGCAGCCGACCGAAGGGCAGCCAATGGAAGACGCTGGATACCGACCTTAATCGGATTTCGCAGGTCGAACAGGCCACGGCCTATGTGTCGCGGCCCCTGGTCGCCACCGGGATCGCGCTGGCCTTCATGGTGCTGGCCGGGGTGATGGCCTCCATTTTCTTCGGTCAGACCCCGCAGAACTTCGTGGTGATCGCCGCCGCCGTCTTTGGCGCCTACATGGCGGTCAACATCGGGGCAAATGACGTTGCCAACAACATGGGTCCGGCGGTCGGGGCGAATGCCCTGACCATGGGCGGGGCCATCCTGATCGCGGCCCTGTGCGAAAGCGCGGGCGCCCTGCTGGCGGGGGGCGACGTGGTCTCCACCATTTCCAAAGGCATCATCGACCCTGCTTCCATCGCGGACACGCGGATTTTCATCTGGGCGATGATGGCGGCGCTCATATCCTCTGCCCTCTGGGTCAATCTGGCCACCTGGGTCGGGGCGCCCGTCTCGACCACCCATTCGGTTGTGGGCGGGGTCATGGGGGCCGGTATCGCGGCGGCAGGGATGTCTGTGGTGAACTGGCCCTCCATGGGCATGATCGCGGCAAGCTGGGTCATCTCGCCGGTGCTGGGGGGTGTCGTGGCGGCAGGCTTCCTGGCCTTCATCAAGGCGCGCATCCTCTACCAGGAGGACAAGATCGCCGCCTCGCGGACCTGGGTGCCGGTGCTGGTCGGGCTCATGGCCGGCGTCTTTGCCACCTATCTCGCGCTCAAGGGTTTGAACAAGGTCGTCACCATCGGCATGTCCACTGCGCTGATCATCGGCCTGCTGGTGGGTCTGGCCACCTATGCCATTTCCGCACCGCGGATCCGGCGCAAGTCGGAAGGGATGGAGAACCGCAACAAATCCGTCAAACTGCTCTTTGGCCTGCCGCTGGTCTTTTCGGCGGCGCTGCTCAGCTTTGCCCATGGGGCCAATGACGTGGCCAATGCGGTCGGGCCCCTGGCGGCCATCGTGCATGCCAGTGAATTCGGCGGCTTCGAAGCCAAGGTCAGCATCCCGCATTGGGTCATGGTGATCGGCGCTTTCGGCATCTCTTTCGGGTTGTTCCTGTTCGGGCCCAAACTGATCCGCATGGTCGGCAGCCAGATCACCAAACTGAACCCGATGCGCGCCTATTGCGTGGCGCTCTCTGCCGCCATCACGGTAATCATCGCCTCCTGGCTGGGTCTGCCGGTCAGTTCGACGCATATCGCTGTCGGCGGGGTCTTCGGTGTCGGCTTCTACCGCGAATGGCATATGGAGCGGCGGTTGCGCAGACCGGATGTCACTGTCGGCACCGTCAAAAGGATCGCACCAGAGGAACGCCGCCGCCGCAAGCTGGTGCGCCGTTCGCATTTCATGACCATCGTCGCGGCCTGGGTGATCACCGTACCGGCGGCGGCAACGATCTCGGCACTGATTTTCCTGGTATTGAACGTCGTGACGAACTGACTGCCGCCCGGGATCAGGCCTGCTGATCCCGTGGCCGCGCAGCAGTGCGTTTCAACTCGGCCCGCAATGCGGCGGCGGGCAAGTTGGGCAGGCCCTGACCTGCGATTTCAGCCGTCTCGATCAGTTCGGCCACCAATCGTGCAACCGGTGTCCTGCGCCCCAGTTCCGCGCCCATGCGGATAAGCTCGCCCTGCAGCGCGTCGATCTCTGTCGGGCGATGTGCCATCAGGTCATAGGACATGGAGGCGCGGGCCTGATCGTCGATCGTCAGCATCTGTGCGGCCACCCGCGTAAAAAGCGGCGTGGGCAACCGAAAGATCCAGGGGACGGCACCGACGGAAACCGGCGTTGTCGAGGCAGGCGAAATCCCCTCGGCGCGCAGCACCGCCAGCGCCTCGGCCCATTGGTCGGCCATCAGCCGCCGCCAGCCCCTGTCGTGCAATTGCGCCCTCAGCGGCAGGCCACTGAGCGCATTCAGCGCATTGTTGAGGTTGATCAGGAACTTGCCCCATTGCACCGCGTCGATATCGCGGCTTTCCCTGACCCGCAGGTAAGGCACGCTGAGCAAGGCCCCCAGATCGTCCGGCCCGGCCCCGATGACGATATCGCCGCTGGTCGCACGGTGATAGCCGCCCTGCCCCATCGGCACCACGTTGAAGGGCACCATCCCCCCGCGCAGGTCGCGGCCCGGCAGGAGGCGCTGCAGCGTCAGGACATTGGTCACCCCGTTCTGAAGGCTCACCACCGGGCATTTCGCGGGCGCATGCCGGTCGATCAGCCGCGCGATCTGCGCGGTGCTGCCCGATTTGACCGTCACAAAGATCAGATCGGCGTCGGCGAGGCAGGCAGGATCTTCCGACAGGGTCATCCTGTCGCCGCTGACCTTTTGCGCCATGCCGTCGAAATCCGTCAGGGTCAGCCCGTGGGTATGTATCTCCGCCGCGACCCTTGGCCGGAGCAGCAAGGTCACCTGTGCCCCCGCCGCCGCCAGCACCCCACCTACGAAACAGCCGATGGCACCCGCACCGGCTATGACGATATTGGGGTCTGCGCGCATTGCGGTCCTATCGGCCCAGACAGTGGCGCATGATGGCCTTTTGCGCGTGCAGGCGGTTCTCGGCCTCGTCGAAGATCACCGAATGCGGCCCGTCCATGACGGCGCTGGTCGCTTCATCCTCGCGGTGGGCGGGCAGGCAATGCATGAACAGGGCATCCTCCTTGGCCCGCGCCATCAGCGCCTCGTTTACCTGATAGCCGCGCAACTGGTTGTGGCGGCGCTCGCGGGCCGACTGGGGGTCATGCATGCTGACCCAGGTGTCCGTCACCACAAGGTCCGCGCCCTCGACCGCCTTGTTGGGATCGCGTTCCACCGTGTAGAGCCCGGCAAGCGCCGGTTCCGGGTCAAGCGGTGGCGGGCCGGTAAAGACCAGATCAAAATCAAACTGCTTGGCCGCATGGGCAAAGCTGGCAAAGACATTGTTGCCATCGCCCGACCAGACAACCCGCTTGCCCTTGATCGGGCCGTTGTGTTCCTCGAAGGTCATGATATCGGCCATGATCTGACAGGGATGGCTGCGGTTGGTCAGCCCGTTGATCACCGGCACGCTGGCGTATTCGGCCATGTCCAGCAGGGTCTGTTCCTCGAAGGTACGGATCATGATCAGATCCACATAGCGCGACAGCACGCGGGCGGTGTCCGCGATGGTCTCGCCATGGCCCAGCTGCATGTCGGCCCCCGAGAGCACCATGGTCTGTCCGCCCATCTGACGGACCCCAACGTCAAAGGACACGCGGGTCCGGGTGGAGGGTTTTTCAAAGATCAGGGCGACCATGTGGTCCTTGAGCGGCAATGTGTCGTCCGGCGCGCCCTTGGGCCGCCCGTTGCGGGATTGTTTCATCGCGGCGGCATTGTCGATGATCTGCCGCAAATCGGCGGAATCGGTTGTGTTGATGTCGAGAAAGTGTGTCATGTCAGTCTCTTACTTGGCGACCGCACGCCCGTGGCGGGCGGAGTCGCAGGGATATTTATGGGCCAAAAAGAAATCAGGACCCGGCAAGCGCGCCAGCGGCCCGATCAAGGCGGCTGACCGCTTCGGCGATCTCCTCGTCGGTGATGTTCAGCGGCGGCAGCAGGCGTACCACGTTATCGGCGGCGGGCACGGTTATCACCTCGACGCCGTAACCGGCGGCCACCAGATCGGCGGGGGCGATCTTGCATTTCAGACCCAGCATCAGGCCCGATCCGCGGACCTCTTCCAGCACATCCGGGTGGCTGGCCACCAGCCCCTCCAGCTTTTGCCGCAGCAGCCCCGCCTTGCGGTTCACCTCTGCCAGAAAATCCGGGTCGGCAACGATGTCCATCACCGCGCAGCCCACGGCACAGCCCAGCGGGTTGCCGCCATAGGTGGAGCCATGGGTGCCTGCCGTCATGCCGCTGGCCGCCTCCTCGGTCGCCAGCACGGCGCCCAGGGGAAAGCCGCCGCCGATGCCTTTGGCCACCATCATGATGTCGGGGGTCACGCCCGCCCATTCATGGGCGAAAAGCTTGCCCGTCCGCCCCACGCCGCATTGAACCTCGTCCAGGATCATCAGGATGCCCTTTTCCTCGCAGAGGTCACGCAGCCCCTTGAGACAGGCATCGGGTAGCGGGCGAATGCCGCCTTCGCCCTGCACCGGCTCGACCAGCACGGCGCAGGTCGCGTCGGTGATCGCGGCGTTCAACGCCTCGTGGTCGCCAAAGGCAAGATGGACAAAGCCGGGCAGCAGGGGGCCGAAACCCTTGGTCATCTTCTCTGACCCGGCGGCGGCAATCCCGGCAGAGGACCGGCCATGGAACGCGCCGTCGAAGGTGATGATCTCGACCCGCTCGGGCTGACCCTTGTCGTAGAAATACTTGCGCGCCATCTTCACCGCCAGTTCGCAGGCCTCCGTGCCCGAGTTGGTGAAAAAGACGGTATCGGCAAAGCTATGTTCGACCAGCTTGTCCGCCAGCGCCTGCTGCTGCGGGATCTGGTAGAGGTTCGAGGTGTGCCAGAGGGCGCCGGCCTGATCCGTCAGCGCCTTGGTCAGCGCCGGGTGTGCGTGGCCCAGCGCGTTCACGGCAATGCCTGCGCCAAGGTCCAGAAAACGTCGTCCGTCCGCCTCGATCAGCCAGGTGCCTTCGCCCTTCACAAAGCTGAGGGGCGCACGGTTATAGGTCGGCAGGACAGAAGAGATCATCTGAAGTTTCCTTGGATAGGGCCGCGAAAAGCCCAAATGGGCATGGGCGGCGTGCTGGGTCAAGAGATTTGGGGAGGTGCAATGCACCATGGATCAGACCTGCGGTCGGCAGGTCACGCTGGGCTGTTTCAGCCGCGGCGTCGTCGGGACGGGATATGTCGCATCGTGATCATGGCGCATTCATTACGCCGCATTTCGCCTTTTGCCCAGCCCGAAAATGACGTCTTGTCTCTGCACATTGTTGCGGCCATACCGGCCGCATGTATCAGGCTAGGGTCCAGAACAACGCGCTTGCCGCCGGCTTGATCGGGGTGGCAACGGCCTTCATCGCGGCGACGACCCTGATGGCCAAGGCACTGGGCGGTGACACCTTCGGCGCGCCCCTGCCCGCGCTGCAGATCAGCCATGGCCGTTTCCTCTTTGCCTTTGTGGTGATCGGCAGCGCCACGCTGATCCTGCGCCCCGCCCTGGAGCGGCCCCACTGGGGCCTGCACATCGCCCGGACCGCCTGCGGCTGGGGCGGGATCACGCTGATGTTTGCTTCTGTCGCCTTCATCCCGCTGGCGGATGCCACGGCGATCTCCTTTCTCAACCCGGTGTTCGCGATGATGCTGGCGATCCCGCTGCTGGGCGAGAAGGTCGGGCGCATCCGCTGGTCCGCCGCGGCAATGGCGATGGCCGGTGCGGCCGTGCTGCTGCGGCCCACGCCCGACAGTTTTCAGCCCGCCGCGCTGCTGGCATTGGGGGCGGCCATGGTCATGGGGATGGAGCTCATCTTTATCAAGAAACTGGCCCGGCGCGAAAACCCGTTCCAGATCCTGCTGGTCAACAACTTCATCGGTCTGGGCATCGCGACGCTGGCGGTTCTGCCGGTGTGGCAGCCACCGACCACGGCGCAATGGGCCGTGCTGGCGGGCATCGGCGGTTGCATGGCGCTGGCGCAGACCTGTTTCGTCAATGCCATGGCGCGCGCCGACGCCAGCTTTGTCGCGCCCTTCAGCTATGCCACACTGATCTTTGCCACCCTCTATGACATCGCGTTTTTCGGGGTCATCCCGGATGCGGTTTCGCTTCTGGGCGCTGCCATCATCATCGCCGGTGCCGTCCTTCTGGCCCTGCGCGAGGCGCGGCTGAAACCGGAGCCGCCCCGGCCCACAACCGCGGTGTGACGCATCGTCCCTTGCACCCGGCAGTGGAGTGATTAGAATAGGGGCCTGACTTTGACAAAGCGGCCACTCAAAAAGGGCCGCTTTTTAACTGGGGAAACCTGCGATGTCCTGGACCGATGAGCGTGTCGAGACGCTGAAAAAGATGTGGGGCGAAGGCCAGTCCGCGAGCCAGATCGCCAAGGAACTTGGCGGCGTGACGCGCAATGCCGTGATCGGCAAGGTGCATCGTCTGGGCCTGTCGAACCGCGCCACATCCGGGGCCGCAGCGGCCAAACCGGAAACCAAACCGAAGCCGGAAGCCAAACCCAAGGCGCCGCCGAAGCCCGAAAAGCCCGAGATGAAGACCGAAGCGGCAGCACCGCCCCGGTCGAACCTGCCCGCCCGCAAGCAGATCATTCCCGCAGGCCAGCCGCTGCCCCCACAGCCCTCGGCCAACGAGATCAGCCCGGAAGCGCTGGCAAAGGTCAACGAGGTCGAGAAGAAAGCCAAGAAGATCGGCCTGATGGACCTGACCGAGCGGACCTGCAAATGGCCTGTCGGCGACCCGGCGACCGAAGATTTCTGGTTCTGCGGGCTGCCCGTCAAACAGGGCAAGCCCTATTGCGAAGCCCACGTCGGGGTGGCCTTTCAGCCGATGTCGGCACGGCGCGACCGCCGCCGCTGAGCCGGATTTCCTGCAAAAACTTCGCCAGGTGCCGTCAGGCATTCAGGCATCAGCAATGAGAAGCTGATGGGTTCCCCGTGGGGAACCCAATACATTGTTAATAACACTTTTTATTTAGATATCGCCGCGCGCGGGGCGAGTGAGACCCCTGCCGAAGCGTTTCTGGACATACCTGGTCCAGTTGTTTGCCGCCGCTCCCCTCGGTCGAACGTGCAACGTGATCTGCGAAGTTTCAGGTCTGTCCTGCAACAAAGCCAACGCGCACGTGAGTTGCGCCCTGCCGCGCCGCGTGGTTGATAATCCTGTCACCCTGCTGGAAAGGCCCCGCCATGCCCGATACGATCCGCGCCGCCGATGCGCTTGCGCGCCGCCTTTATGCCGCAGGGTGCCGTACCGCCTTTGGCATGCCGGGGGGCGAGGTGCTGACCCTCATTGATGCGCTGGAAAAAGCCGGGATCAGGTTCATTCTGGCCAAGCACGAGAACGCCGCCGGCTTCATGGCCGAGGGGGTCCACCACCGCGACCTTGCCCCGGCCATTCTGGTCGGCACCATCGGGCCCGGCACGCTGAACGGCGTCAACACGGTGGCCAATGCCCTGCAGGATCAGGTGCCGCTGATCGTGCTGTCGGGCTGCATGGATGCGGATGAGGCGCAAAGCTATACCCATCAGGTGCTGGATCAGGCTGCGGTTTTCAAACCGCTGACCAAGGCCCAGTTCACCCTGAACGCCGGGGCTGCGCATCTGATCGCGGACAAGGCTGTCGCCATCGCCACCGAGGGGCGTCATGGCCCCGTCCATATCGACGTCCCGATTTCCGTGGCAGAGGCCCAGGTGCCGGCCGAGCCCCCTGCCGCGCGCGCGCCTGCCGCTGCCCGCGCGCCCCATGGGGCTGACCTGGCCACCGCAAGGGACTGGCTGGCGCAGGCGCGCCGCCCGGTGATGATCGTCGGTGTCGATGCCTTGAACGAAGGGGCGCAGAGCGCCGTTCAGCAATTCGCCGAAGACCACCATGTGCCGGTCATCACCACCTACAAGGCCAAGGGTATCCTGCCCGAGGATCATGCGCTGTCGCTGGGCGGCGCGGGCCTGTCCCCCCTTGCGGATCAGCATATTCTGCCCTTTGTGCAGGCCGCCGACCTGGTGCTTTGCGTCGGCTATGACCCGATCGAGATGCGCCCCGGCTGGCGCAATGTCTGGGACCCCCGGCAAAAGCACGTCATCGACATCAGCGCCATGCCAAACCACCACTACATGCATCAGGGGACGCTGAATTTCGTCACCGATTGCGCGCCGACACTTGCCGCCCTCTCCGAGGGGCTGGACACGGACGAAACCTGGCCGGAGGGAGAGATCTACCAGCTCAGGACCGCACTGGCATCGGCCTTTCGCCGGGACGAGGACTGGGGCCCTGCCGCGATCATCGACAGCTGCCGGAAAGTACTGCCGCGCAACACGATTGCCAGCGCAGACAGCGGCGCACACCGCATCCTGCTGAGCCAGATGTGGGAGTGTTATGCACCCCGCGACCTGATGCAATCTTCCGCGCTTTGCACCATGGGCTGTGCCCTGCCGCTGGCCATCGGGGCAAAGCTTGCCGCACCCGACCGGCCTGTTGTCTCCTTCTCAGGGGATGCCGGCTTCCTGATGGCGGTTGGCGAGCTGGCCACCGCCGCAGAGCTCGATATTGCGCCGATCTTCGTGGTCTTTGTCGATGCCTCGCTGGCGCTGATCGAAAAGAAGCAGCGTGAGCGGCAACTGGCGAACTTTGGCGTCGATTTTGCGCAGCACAACTTTGCCGCGATGGGCGTTGCCTTTGGCGGCGTCGGGGTCACGGTGCGTGACCGCGCAGGATTGGAAGCGGCTCTGACAGAGGCTTTGCGCGCGGATAAATTCACCGTCATCGCCGCGCTGATCGACAGGGGAGCCTATGATGGCCGTATCTAGTATGGCGGAAACGAAATGCGCATCATTTCGTTTCCGCCATGCCACGGGCGATTGCTGAACTGGGCATCGATTCGTTGCAAAAATAGGCACAACGCCTTGCAACCTACCGATTTTGCGCAGGAACCCGCTCAGCCCGGAGCAGGTTTCGGCGGGTTTTGTCACAATCGCTCACGAAACCGGATAGGCCCTTCACGTTGGCGTGTGACACAGCCATGTGCGGTCCCGGGCTGCCTCTTTGACAGTATGGTACCGGCACCCGAAAGCTGCCCGGAAGGCCATCTTGATGACGAACGATATCTGCAATGCGCCCGTCGCACTGACACGCCCGGCTGCGCTGCAAAGCTGGAATGCGATGATCCGCGCGTTTCTGGCGCACAAGCCCGAGACGCCGCAACACCTTGGCGACACCCTCGCCGCCGCACCCGATTTTGCCATGGGACATGCTGCCCGTGGCCTGTTCTCGTTGATGATGGGCCGGGCCGAACTGTGGCAAGTGGCCGAGGATGCCCGCACGGCTGCCCATGAGGCTGCCCGGAACACGCAGATCAGCCCCCGCGAAAAGGGCTGGCTCGACGCGCTGGATCACTGGCTGGCCGACAGCCCCACGGGCGCCATCGCAGCCCTTGAAGGTATCCTTGATCACTGGCCACAGGACACGCTGAGCGCCAAGGCAAGCCATGGCATCCGCTTTATCCTTGGGGATGCGTCAGGCATGCGCAGATCGGTGGAACGGGTGCTGCCCGCTCATGCCGCCGACCACCCGCTGCGCGGCTACCTGCTGGGCTGTCATGCCTTCACGCTTGAGGAAACAGGCGAATACGCGGCGGCGGAACGGGCGGGCCGCGAAGGGTTGGCCCTGGCCCCCGACGATGCCTGGGGTCTGCACGCCATCGCCCATGTCCACGACATGCGCAACGAGGCGGATGCCGGGATCGCCCTGATCGAGGATTTCCGCAGCGCCTGGGAAGGCAGCAACAACTTTCGCTATCACGTCTGGTGGCACAAGGCGCTGCTGCATCTGCACCGGGGAGAGCTGGATGTGGCGCTGGCGCTTTATGACAGCCAGATTCGTGCCGACAAGACGGACGACTACCGCGACATCGCCAATGCCACCTCGCTGCTGATGCGGCTTGAGCTGGACGGGGTCGATGTCGGACACCGCTGGGACGAGCTGGGCGCCCTGGCCCAGAATCGCATCGACGACGGCTGCATCGTCTTTGCCGACCTGCATTATCAGCTTGCGCTGGCCGGTGCCGGCAAGGGCCGCGCGGCGCAGGAGATGGCCGACCGCTTTGCCCGCGATGCCCGCCAGAGCGGTGATATGGCCGCGCGGGTCGCCGATCCTGGCCTCTGCGCGCTGGCCGGTCTCACCGCCTTTGCCGAAGGCCGCTATGGCCATGCGTTTGAAAACCTGAGCGCCGCCCGGCCGAAAATGCAGAGCATCGGCGGAAGTCACGCGCAACGTGATGTTTTTGAACGAATGACCATTGACGCAGGCCTGCGCGCGGGCCATTTCCACGCGACAGAACAGATCCTTCTGGACCGGCTGGCATTGCGTGACGGTCATGCGGACCGCTTTGCCGAAAGCCGGTTTGACCAACTGTCACGCATGCGACGAATTCCCGCTCAATAGCTTCGAGAACCCTCAACTAAATGACAATCGCCGACACCACCCACGTGCCTTCTCGCCCTGTCACCGCCCTGGGAGCGCAGGCACCTGCCCGCGTCCGTGACCTGCGGCTGGATTTCTTCCGCGGCCTTGCGATGTTCATCATCCTGTTCGCGCATACGCCCGGCAACCTGCTGTCTCTCTGGATCCCGGCGCGCTGGGGCTTTTCGGATGCGACCGAGATTTTCGTGTTCTGTTCGGGCATGGCCTCTGCCATCGCCTTTGGCGGGGCCTTTGCCCGCGTCGGCTGGTTTCTGGGCTCGGCCCGCGTGCTGTTCCGGGTCTGGCAGGTCTACTGGGCACATGTCGGGCTGTTCTTTGCCACCCTGGCGATGACTGTCTACCTGACCGACCTCGATATCACCGGACAGAACTACTGGGGCCAGCTGAACCTCTGGCCGGTCTTCGTGGAAAGCGACAAGTGGGAGAACTCGAACATCCTGCTGTCCTTCATGACGCTGCGCTACGTCCCGAACTATTTCGACGTCCTGCCGATGTACATGATCGTGCTGCTTCTGATGCCGCTGGTCATGGCGCTGGCACAGGTCGACAAACGTCTGGTCGCGGCCTTTGTCATCGGCATCTGGCTGCTGGCACAGGACGCCCTGCTGCAGGCCCTGGGGCTGGGGGCGTGGCACCTTGAATTCCCGGCAGAGCCATGGTCGGACCGGGGCTGGTTCTTCAACCCCTTCGGCTGGCAGCTGATCTTCTTCACCGGCTTTGCCTTCATGCGGGGCTGGCTGCCCAAACCCCCGGTCACGCCGCTTCTGTTTGGCCTGGCGGCCTTTATCGTGATCGCCAACATCCCGTTGTCCAACATCGGCGTGAGAGAGCTGGAACTGGGATGGGCCGCCGACTGGCGCAAGGCCAATGCGGCCCTCTTTGACAAGACGGATTTTGCCATCCTGCGCTACGTTCACTTTCTCAGCCTTGCCTATATCTGCTGGGTGCTGGCAGGGGATCAGGGCAAGAACCTTCTGGCACGCGGCACAGGTGCTGCGGCACGCCTGCGCGAGGGTCTGTTGACCGTGATCCTCAAGGTCGGCCAGCAAAGCCTTGCCGTGTTTGTCTTCAGCATGTTCACCGCGCGCGTCCTGGGCTTTGTCATGGATGTGATCGGGCGCGGTGTCTTCATCACCCTGGCCGTGAACCTGGTCGGCTGCGCCCTGCTGGTCGCGGTGGCCTATGGGGCAGGCTGGTTCAAATCCCAACCCTGGCGTCAGAAGAGGGCCACATCATGATCCGCCGCGACGTACTGAAAGCAATTGCCGCCCTGGCCGCCCTGCCCGCCACAGCCTGGGCCGGGGACAACAGGCTTGCCCTGAAAGAGACGGCTGCACCCTTTGGCCCCGATACGGTCACCAACCGCGCGCGCATTCTGGCCAGCAAGCCCTATGCCCCGCGCCCGATGATTCCCGAAGCCTGGCGCAAGCTGACCTACGACCAGTACCGGCAGATCTGGTTCGACGGGCGCAACGCCCTGTGGGAAGGCACCGACGTGCCACAGCGGGTCGATGTGTTCCCGCCCGGTCTCTATTTCCCGCAGGCCGTGGCGATGCATGTCGTGGCAGAGGGAGAGGCAAGGCCCATCGCCTTTGACATGGGGGTCTTTGACAGGACCGACCAGTTCCCCGATCTTCCCGTGGATGACACCCTGGGCTATTCCGGCCTGCGCTTGCGGGCAGAGCTGGAAAAGCAGGGCATCTTTCAGGAATACGCCGTGTTCCAGGGGGCCAGCTATTTCCGGGGCATCGGAACGGGCGAAACCTATGGCCTGTCGGCACGGGGCCTTGCGCTGAAAACCGGCGATCCGGCAGGCGAGGAATTTCCCGATTTCACCGCCTTCTGGCTGGAACGTCCCGCGGCCGACAGCAACAGCCTGGTGCTGCATGCCCTGCTGGACAGCCCTTCCTGCACCGGTGCCTACCGGTTCGAGATTACCCATGGTCCCGTCCTGCAGATGAAGGTCCGCGCAACCCTTTTCGCCCGCGAAGAGCTGACCCACCTGGGCATTGCGCCGCTGACCTCGATGTTCCTGTTCGACGACACCATGCGGCAACGGTTCTCGGATTTCCGCCCGGCGGTGCACGACAGTGACGGCCTGCTGATGCACAACGGCATCGGCGAGGTCATCTGGCGCCCACTATCCAACCCGCTGAACCTGCAGATCAGCAGCTTCGTGGACAACAACCCGCGCGGCTTTGGCCTGTTGCAGCGCAAGCGGCAGTTCTCGGACTTCAACGATCTGGAGGCGCTTTATCACAACCGCCCCGCCGTCTGGATCACACCCGGTGAAGACTGGGGCAAGGGCGCCGTGACCCTGGTCGAGATCCCGGCCGATCTTGAGATCTACGACAATATCGTCAGCTACTGGCGGCCTGCCACCCCGCTGCCCGCCGGGGCGGAACACAAGATGAGCTATACCATGCACTGGGGGGCCGACCCCGTGGCGGTCACTGCGGATGTGCCGGTCAAGGTCCTGAACACCGCCATCGGCGGCAGGATGGAGGGCGGTCAGGTCGTGGTGATCGACTTTGCCCCCGGTCCCGAAGTGCCCGAAGACCTGTCGGAGATCGAAGTTGTCATTCGCGGGGGCGAAGTTCCGCTCACACCGGGGATCCTGCAACGCAACCCCGAAACCAACGGCCCGCGTCTGGCGTTTACGTTTCAACCCGAAGATGCAGCCTTCGCGGAATTCCGCGCGCAACTGCGCCTCGCGGGGGAACCGTTAAGCGAAGTCTGGTTATACCGTTGGACTAGAACATGATTGAACATCCGCCGACTGACGACACCATGCCAAGCCGGGCACCGCTTGCCATGCAGATACAGGATTTTTCACGCCCGCCCGTCCGCCGCGCGACGACGGTCCAGCCCCGTTCGCTCGGCTGGCGCCTGGCGGTGTTCGGCCCGGCACTGATCGGGACCGGCCTGCTGATGTACGGGCTTTACGGCTGGCTGGCCGGTGCCGGGATGACCTGGCTCGAATGGGCCCTGCTCAGCATGATCGGGGCGACCTTTGTCTGGGTGACGCTCTCGGTCAGCACCGTGGGCGTGGCGATTGCCGGATTGCTCGCGCGGCAACGCGCCGACGAACGTGCGCCGGATGCGGTGCGTTCCCTCGACGTGGCCCTTCTGGTGCCCGTGTACAACGAGGTGCCATGGGACGTTTTTGGCAACGCCACCGCCATGCTGGCCGATCTGCACCGCCGCGCCGGGCCACACCGCTACACGCTTTTCATCCTGTCCGACACGCGGGACGAGGCGATTGTCGCGCAGGAAGAGCGCGCCTTTGCCCAGCTGCGGGCCGAAGCGCCCGCGGGCATGAACGTATACTACCGCCGCCGCGCCAAGAACACGGACAAGAAAGTCGGCAACCTGGTTGACTGGATCACCGGCTGGGGCGCCGCCTATGAAGGCATGGTGGTGCTGGATGCCGACAGCCTGATGACCGGCCGGGCCATCGACAGGCTTGCCAGCGAACTTTCCGCAGACCCCGACGCGGGGCTGATCCAGACCTTCCCGATGCTGATCGGGGCCAATACATTGTTCGCCCGCATCCAGCAGTTCTCCAACATCGCCTATGGCTGGCTGCTGGCCGAGGGGCTGGCCCTGTGGGCACGCAACGAAGGCAATTACTGGGGTCATAACGCGATCATCCGCACCCGTGCCTTTGCCGAAAGCGCCGGGCTGCCCTACCTCACGTCGGGCGGACGCAACGACCTGATCCTCAGCCATGATTTTGTCGAGGCGGGCCTGCTGCGCCGCGCGGGCTGGCGGGTGCGTTTCCTGCCCCGCGTCACCGGCAGTTTCGAGGAAACCCCCGGCACGCTGATCGACTATGTGGTGCGTGACCGGCGCTGGTGCCGGGGCAACCTGCAGCACCTGCGCCTGCTGGGCACGGCGGGGCTGCATCCGGTGTCTCGGTTCCACCTGTTTCACGGGGCGGTCGCCTATCTGCTGTCACCGGCATGGTTTGTCCTGCTGGTGATCTGGTCCCTGCTGGGCAAGGACGCGGACACCAATGTGGTGCGCTATTTCAATCAGGCGAACCCGTTCTTCCCCGACTGGCCCCCGGCAATGAGCCATATCGACAGCGCGGTCTTTCTGGTGATCATGTACGCGATGCTTCTGACCCCCAAGGTGGCGGGCGCGGGCATCATCGCCTTTACCCCCAGGGCCGTTGCGGTTTTTGGCGGCAAGGGTGCCTTTCTGGGGTCCTTCCTGGTGGAGGTGGCCCTTTCGGTGGCCTATGCCCCGATCCTGATGATCCAGCAGACCAAGGCGGTTCTGAATGCCGCATTGACCCGCAGCGAGCCCTGGGCCCCGCAGCAGCGCGGAGCAAAAGGTTATCCGCTGCGCACGCTGATCGGCTTTCACTGGCTGGAAACCCTGCTGGGCCTGCTGTTGCTGTCCGGGCTTGTGGCGGGGCTGATCTCGCTCTGGCTGGTGCCGATCGTCTTCAGCCTTGTCATGGCAGTGCCCCTCTCTGCCCTGTCGAGCGTGAACCTCGCGGGTGTGACGCGCCGGGGCTTTCGGATGGACAGCCCCAATACCCTGCGCGAACCGGCCATCGTTGCGCAGGCGCGGCGCGCGCGGACACAGATCAAGTCCCGGCTGCTGGCAATCGAGAAGGTCGCGGCGGAATAGCCGCGCGCCCTGCCCTCCGGCGCGCGGTCATTGCATGACCGGCAATCCGCGCGCCAGCCACCCCGGCCCCGCACCGGAACCCAACATGCCTTCGGGCACATCCAGAATCGCGGTGAATCCGGCCTGGGACAGACGTTTGCCAAGCCGCGCGGAACGGACCCCACGGGCGCAGATCAATGCAACGGGCCGCGCCCTGTCGCCGCCAGCCTCCGCCAGCAGCGCCTCGACAAAGTCATCGCGCCGCAGATCAAGCGGGACCGCGCCCAGCGGAATGCCCGTGGCCTGCCATTCATCCGGCCGTCGGATATCCACCAACAGGATCTCGCCCAGCTGCGCCCGCGCCAAAGCCTCCGGCGCGCTCAGCGCACCCTCACCGATCTCGGCCCCGATGTTGTACCAGCGCGCCGCAAATATGCCGGTGGCCACGACCGCAACCGCCACCAGCAGGAAACCCCGCCGCAACATGTGCGACGGGGTTCGGGAAGGTCCGGCGCGAGGTTTCAGTTGACCGGTGCCGAAGAGGTGAACTTCGGTATCGTGCTGGTCGACCGCTCCTTGGGCTCGATGGAGACCCAGTTGCTCTCAGCCAGGTTGATGTTGCCGGGAATGTCTTCCTCCCAGAAACTCACCACGTTCTTGGTGATGTTCAGGTAGAGCTTGCCATCAACAATGCGCCAGAGGTTCGGATTGCCCGGCACCTTGCCGCCCTTGGCGACCCCATAGGCGCAATGTCCGTCATATTGCGGCGCATATTTCGCCGGATCGGCCAGAAAGGCTTCGCGGTTTTCTTCCGAGGAGAATGCGAAGGTCGCGCCGTTATACTCCGCGGTGATGGCCGCCTTGCCGGGGACCGCCGCGGGCTGTGGCTGGCCCGGATCGGACTGGGGCAGATCGAAATAGGCGACCACATCGTAACCCGACGCGGCAAAGCCCGTTTCATCAATATATTGATCCCCCGCAAAGGCCTGTGTGGCAAGGGTCAGCGCCGTGGCGGCTGCGGCAAGGGTCAGTGTAAATCTGGTCATATTTCAAATACTCCGTGAACGTTGCGTTGCACCAAGGCTACCCATGCGCCTGCGCCATCGCATCCCACAAACCCGTGACCTCGCAGCCCCGTGAGGCAATCTATCATGCCCCGTGATCAAACTGCCCGATTATTTCAGGATCGGCGGCTTTGCCGGGTCCGACCCTGGCGGCAAACGCGGTGTTTGTTGCAGGGCCTCCCCCTGCGGCAGGTCGAACCGCAAACCGACCTTCGCCAGTTTGGCCACCACCGGATCGGAAGGCGCGAAGAAACCCACGTCCATCGCACCCGCCTCGATCCCGGAAAAGGTCAGCGCCTCGGAGGCCGCGCGCACCAGCGCATCCTGCGCGCGCGGGATCGCCCCGACAAAGGCCAGCAGATGCCCACGCCCGCCCCCCGCATATGAGACCCCCACCAGGAAAGCCCCCGCTGCCATCGCCGTTGCCGTTGCCAGCTTGGCGTCGATCGCGGCAATCAGGGTTTCGGGCAGCCCCTTTGGCGGCAGGACCTGTTCGATGCGGGCCTCGACCTCACCCGGCGCATGGGCCAGCGTGTCACGCAGCCAGTCCAGCGCCTCTGCGGGCAGCAGGATTTCAGAGGGCGCCACCCCGACATTCACCGCCATGCCCAGCGGCTGCCCTTCCAGCATCCCCGCGATGGCGCGCCCCGACAGGGCGACATAGGGCGCGGGCTCCCCCACATAGGCGCCCAGCCGCGCGGCCCGGTCAAAGACCAGCACATAGGTGTCATCCAGCAGGACCGGGCTGATCTGATCCCCCTCCGGCTCCGCCTCAAGCAGCAGGTACAGTTCCACATCCGCGATCCGCTCGAAGAACCGCAACCGGGCGGTGTCGTCATCCTGTGCCGCGGTCATGGCGGCATGGGCGGTGTCCAGCGGGGTCGGGTCAGTCATTCAGCACCTCTGCAACGGCGGCACGCAGCCGGGGCAGAACCTCGGCTTCGAACCACGGGTTTTTCTTCAACCACCCGGTATTGCGCCAGGACGGATGAGGCAAGGCAAAGACGCCCGGCGGATGGTCGCGCCAATCGGCAACCGCCTGCCTCACTGTCCTGAACCCGGGCAGATGATAGCGCATCGCATGGCCGCCGATCAGCACCGTCAGGCGGATGTCCGGCACCACCTCCAGCGCCCGCGCCCGCCAGGTCCGGGCGCAGATGGGTGGCGGCGGCAGATCGCTGCCCTTGGCGTCATAACCCGGAAAACAAAAGGCCATCGGAATCACCGCAACTTTGCCAAGGTCATAGAACTGCGCCTCATCCAGTCCCAGCCAGTCACGCAGACGATTGCCCGAAGCGTCCCGGAACGGCTTGCCCGCCTCATGCACGCGCAGCCCCGGCGCCTGACCGGCAATCAGGATGCGCGCACCTGGGGCAAACCACACCACCGGCCTCGGCGCATGCCCCGTGGCCGTCGCGGCAAACCGCGCCGCGCAGAGGCTGCATGCCCGCAATTCATCACGCATATCCGACATGACATCCAGATACACCACCGGAGTGTTCTGCCAAACCCCGGTTTCATTGTTCTTCAAATACACATCGCAACCGCGGCAAAGAACACTTCGAGAATTATCGAAATAAAACTTGCGCCACAATTTCATTTCTATATTTCTAGAAATATGAAATCCGAATCGCATATCGCCCCGCCCCTCACCCTGGCCGCTGCCAGCTTTGCCGCTCTCGGCTCCGAACAGCGCCTGTCCGTCCTGCGCAGCCTGGTCCGCGCAGGGCCAGAGGGGCTCAGCATCGGGGCGCTGGGGGATCGGACCGGCGTCACCGGCTCCACCCTCACCCACCACCTGAAACTGCTGGCCGCTGCCGGTCTGGTCAAACAGACACGGTCGGGCCGCTCCACCATCTGCGCCGCCGTCGCCTATGACGAGATCCAGGCGCTTGCGCATTTTCTGCTGACCGAATGCTGTGCCGATGCCTCGGCCCCCTGCAAGGACCACGACCATGGCTGACACCACCCAGACCTCACACACCCTCAGCGCCGCGCTGCGCTGGCGTCCCGGCGCATGGGCCTTCACCCTCGCGATCCTGGTGGCACTGGCCCTCTTCGACCTGCCGCAGCTTGTCCCGACCCTGGTGTTCGCGGGCAAGGCGCTGGCGGGCACCGCCCCCTTCATCGCCTTTGCGGTCCTGGCCGTGGCCTATCTCAAGGCCAGCGGGGCCGAAACGCTTCTGGCCCGCGCCTTCGAGGGGAACCCGGCGCGGATGATCGTCATGGCAGCGCTTCTGGGCGGGCTGTCGCCCTTCTGCTCCTGCGAGGTCATCCCCTTCATCGCGGCCCTGTTGGCAGTCGGCGCGCCGCTGGGCGCGGTCATGGCCTTCTGGCTGGCCTCGCCGCTGATGGACCCGGCGATGTTCGCCATCACCTCGGGCACGCTGGGCTGGGATTTCGCCATTGCCAAGACCCTGGCCGCCGTCGGCATCGGCATGTTCGGCGGTTTCGGTGTCATGCTGGCCGCGAACACGCCGCTCTTTGCCGATCCGCTGCGCGAACGCCCGGCGGTGGGCGGTTGCTGCAGCGTCAAGAAACCCTTCTCCGGCCAGCCGGTCTGGCGCTTCTGGCAGGAGGGCGCGCGCCGCGAGGTGTTCCGTGACACCGCCATGGACAACGCGCTGTTCCTGATCAAATGGCTGACCCTGGCCTATGTGGTCGAGGCGCTGATGCTGACCTATGTGCCCGCCGACTGGATTGCCGGCGTGCTGGGCGGCACCGGCCTGATGCCGATCCTGCTGGGCGCGCTGGTGGGGGCACCGGCCTATCTGAACGGCTATGCCGCCGTGCCGCTGGTGGATGCGCTGCTGGCGCAGGGCATGACACAGGGGGCCGCGATGTCCTTTGTCATCGCGGGCGGGGTCAGCTGCATCCCGGCGGCCATTGCGGTCTGGGCGCTGGTCAAGCCGCGCGTCTTTGCCGCCTATATCGGCTTTGCCCTGATCGGCGCGATCATTGCCGGGCTGCTCTGGCAGGCGGTGGCCTGACCGCTACATCGCGTAACAAGCGGGGCTGCACGCGCTGCCGCCCCACCCAATAGGGACAGGAAGACCATGGCGCACGACCATCATCATCACATCGATCCCGAAGCGGGCGACGCCAAGGTGGCCTTTGCCATCGCGCTGAACTTGGCGCTGACACTGGCACAGATCATCGGCGGCGTGATTGCCGGCAGCCTGTCGCTGATCGCCGATGCGCTGCACAACTTTTCGGACGCCATCGCGCTGATCATCGCCTTCGGTGCGCGCAAGATCGCCCGCCGCCCGGCAGATGCGCAGATGACATTCGGCTATGGCCGGATCGAAGCCGTCGCGGCGCTGGTCAATTACACCACCCTGATCGTGATCGGCCTCTACCTGGTTTACGAGGCGGTGATGCGCTTTTTCGAACCCTCCGCGGTGGCGGGCTGGATCATCGTGATCGTGGCGGGAATCGCGCTGGCGATCGACCTGGCGACGGCGGCGCTGACCTATACGATGTCCAAAAGCAGCGTGAACATCCGCGCGGCCTTTTTGCACAATGTGGCCGATGCGCTTGGCTCCGTTGCGGTGATCCTTGCCGGGACCCTGGTGATCCTGTTCGGCTGGACCTGGGTCGATCCCACGGCGACCTTGCTGATCGCGGGCTACATCCTGTGGCAATCACTGCGCGAAATGCCTGCCGTGATGCGCATCCTCATGCTGGCCAGCCCGCCCGATCTGGACACCGCTGCCGTGATCGACACCGTTCAATCCACCCCGGGCGTGGCCAGCACCCACCATGTCCACCTGTGGATGATGGGCGAACATGAAACCGCGCTGGATGCCCATGTGGTACTGGATCCGGGTGCCCCGGCCGATGCCACCCGAAGCGCGGTAAAGGCCCGTCTGGCCGCAGCCCATCACCTGCACCATTCCACGCTTGAAATGGAAACGCCCGACCAGGCCTGCCGGGCTCCCCTGCTGATCGGCCACTGACCTGCCGGGCCGCGTTGTACATTTGTTTCCTAATGAGACATAATGTGGACAAAATTGGGCACTAGGGCTGACCCAAGCCACGGCCAACGGGGCACTCGGATCAGATCAGACACCGCGAGCGAAACAGGCATGCTGGAATTCGAAAACGTCTCCAAGTCCTTTTGGACCGGAACCCAACACAAGGTGATCCTTGACCGGGTTTCCTTCAAGGTGGAACTGGGGCGTTCACTGGGCATCCTGGCCCCCAACGGGACCGGCAAGACAACGCTGATCAACATGATGGCCGGCCTTGAAAAGCCGGATGAAGGCGAAATCAGGCGCGGCTGCAACATCTCTTTCCCGCTGGGCTTCATGGGCGGTGTCGTCGCCAAGGTTTCGGCGATGGAAAATGCCCGTTATATCGCACGGCTTTACGGACTGGACCCGGATTATGTGGAAAGCTTCTGCCGCTGGCTCTGCGGGCTGGGCGAATATTTCGATCAACCGCTGGGCACCTATTCGGCGGGCATGCGGTCGCGGTTTTCCTTTGCGCTGATGCTGGCGCTTGATTTCGACATGTACCTGATCGACGAAGGCATGCCTGCGACAACAGATGTTGAGTTCAACCGCAAGGCGGGCGATATCCTTCAGGAACGTCTGCGCACCACCACGATCATCATCGTCTCGCACCAGGCGCAGACGCTTGAGAAATTCGCACGTTCAGCCGCCGTTCTCCTGAACGGGCAGCTGCATATGTTTGACACCTTGGAAGAAGCGAAACAGCTCTATGACTACGAAACCCAAGGCTCGTAAGTTCCGCATCAAGCGGAGCGTGCCCCCCATGCCGACGGCAGACCATGCCGAATTTGGCAGTGCGCAGCCGAAAGAGCATGTTACGCCCGAACGCCCCGCCACATCCGCGCGCCCTGCAGGGCCGCGTCCCGTCCCGGTGTCCGGTGCCAGGCCCGCAGCGCAGGCGCCTACCGCTTCGCAGCCCAAAGCCGGGGCCGAGGACAGCGCGCCGCAGGACACCCTCCGCAGTGGTGAGGTTTCTTCCCCCAAGGAAGTGGCGGGCGAGCTGGACATGGATGCGATCCGCCGCGAGGGGCTGACCGGCCGTCAGCTGCGCATGGCGCGGCGCGTGGCGCAGAAACACGGGCTTGCGCCCACCTCCGACTTTGACGCGGTGCGCCTGCTGCGGTCCAAGGGGATCGACCCCTTCCAGCGCTCGAACATGCTCGAACTGGTGGTGCCGCAGGCCGGCGGAGAACAGCGCGACGGCGGCCCCGGCGACATGATGGCGCAATTGCCCGCACAGCAGGGCGGCGCCGGAACCGGCCGCGTGCAACTGCCCCAGACCGTGCCGGCGGGCGGCGGCATCAATCTGCCCTCGACCGAGCTGAGCCCCGCCGAACGCCGCCAGCGCGAAATCGGCGACATCCAGCGCGACATCTCGCGCCGCCGCCGCCGCAAGCTGGGGCTGCTGATGGTGCGGCTGGCGTTCTTTGTCATGCTGCCGACCTTTGCGGCAGGGTATTATTTCTACAAGGTTGCGACCCCGATGTATGCGACCACCAGCCAGTTCCTGATCATCCAGAGCGAAGGCACCAGCACCAGCCCCTTTGGCGGGCTGCTGCCGACGCAATTCGCAAACTCGGCGGACAGCATCGCGACACAGGCCTATCTGCAATCCAAGGACGCGATGCTGCGCCTGGATGCGGACGCCAATTTCAAGACGCATTTTTCGAATGCGGACGTGGACCCGATCCAGCGCCTGACCGATGACCCGACCAATGAAGAGGCCTATAAGGTCTACAAGAAGAACGTGAAGATCGGCTATGATCCGACCGAAGGCGTCATCCGGATGGAGGTCATTGCCGCCGATCCGCATGTCTCTGCCGATTTCTCGCGCAACCTGCTGAAATACGCGGAGGAACGCGTCAACAACCTGTCCAAGAAAAAGCGCGAAGACGGGATGGCTGACGCGGTGCAGGGGCTGGAGCAGGCGATGGACAAGCGCCGCGCCGCCCAGCAGAACCTGATCGAGCTTCAGGTGCAGAACGGTGTGGACCCCGAGGCCGAAATCATCGCGATCAGAACCCAGATCACCACCTACGAAGGATTGCTGATCGAAAAGGAACTGGAACTGGCCGCCCTGCTGGACAACACCCGCCCCAACAAGGCCAAGGTCGATGGCGCACAGGGCGACGTGCGCCGCCTGAACGAACAGCTGGACAAGCTGAATGCCAAGCTGAATTCGGCCACACAGGGTGAGGATTCTCTGGCCAAGAAAGCGGTTGAACTGCAACTGGCCCAGGCCGATCTGGTTGCGGCGGACACCAACCTGCAACTGGCCCAGACCGGGCTGGAGGCCGCCCGCGCCGAGGCCAACCGCCAGGTGCGTTACCTGACCGTTGCGGTGGAACCGGTGGCACCGCAAGAACCCACCTATCCGCGCAAATTCGAGAACACGATCTTGGCTTTCCTGATCTTTGCAGGCATCTACCTCATGCTGTCGCTGACATCGGCGATCCTAAGAGAACAGGTAACCTCATGACGCAAGTTCCCGTTGGTGACATCCTTATCGGCAATGACCGCCCGCTCACGGTGATCGCCGGCCCCTGCCAGCTGGAATCCGAGGATCATGCCCAGATGATCGCGGGCCGGATGAAAGAAGCCTGTGCGGCAGCCGGGGCGCAATATGTGTTCAAAGCAAGCTACGACAAGGCCAACCGCACCTCGCTTTCGGGCAAGCGGGGCCTGGGGATTGATCAGGGGTTGAAGGTACTGGAATCCGTCGCACGCGCCAATAACGTGCCGGTGCTGACCGACGTGCACACCGAAGAACAATGCGCGATTGCGGGCGCGGTTGTGGACATCCTGCAGATCCCCGCCTTCCTCTGCCGCCAGACCGACATGCTGCTGGCCGCCGGAAAGACCGGCAAGGCGGTGAACGTCAAGAAGGGCCAATGGCTTGCACCCTGGGAAATGGGCAATATCGTCGACAAGATCAAATCGACCGGCAATGAAAAGATCCTGCTGACCGAACGCGGCACCTCCTTTGGCTATAATACCCTTGTGACGGACATGCGCAGCCTGCCCCAGATGGCACAGACCGGCTACCCGGTGGTCATGGATGCGACCCATGCGGTGGCCTCTCCCGGCGGCAAGGGGACGTCATCGGGCGGACAGCGCGAATTTGCGCCGGTGCTTGCACGCGCCGCCGTGGCCATTGGCGTGGCAGCGGTTTTCATGGAAACCCATGAAGACCCCGACAACGCCCCCAGCGACGGGCCGAACATGGTCTATCTCGACCAGATGCCGGGTCTGATCGCCAGCCTGATGCGCTTTGACGCGCTGGCCAAAGAATTTCCCCTGTCTTTCTGATACCTGAACGAAAGAGGTCCCTGCGTGACCAGACCAGCACCTGCCGTGACCCAGAACACCTGGGAATTTCTGCGCGACGCCATGATCACGCCCACGGGATTCCGCGAATATGACGCGCGCTGGAAATACCCCGAC
Organism: Sulfitobacter sp. PR48; assembly: GCF_028807335.1. Lineage (NCBI taxonomy): Bacteria > Pseudomonadati > Pseudomonadota > Alphaproteobacteria > Rhodobacterales > Roseobacteraceae > Sulfitobacter > Sulfitobacter sp. PR48. The sequence goes on from NZ_JARAMM010000003.1 coordinate 212,104, forward strand.
GACATCAACCTGCCGGGCATCACCGCCCTGGGCCTGGGGCTGGGCACGCAGATGTACCGGCGCGGGATCGAACCGGTGATTGCCGTTGGCAACGACTATCGCGACTATTCGCTGTCGATCAAGAACGCGCTGATGCTGGGGCTGATGCAGGCGGGCATCCAGGTCCGTGACATCGGCCCGGCCCTGTCGCCGATGGCCTATTTCGCCCAGTTTCACCTTGATGCGCCTGCGGTGGCCATGGTCACGGCCAGCCACAATCCCAATGGCTGGACCGGGGTCAAGATGGGCTTCGAACGCCCGCTGACCCATGGCCCCGACGAAATGAGCGAGCTGCGCGACATCGTGCTGAACGGCGAGGGCCAGCCGCACCCCGGCGGCGGTTACGAATTCATCCACGGGGTGCGCGAGGCCTATCTCGACGATCTTGTGGGCGATTTCAAAATGACCCGCCCGCTCAAGGTGGTCTGCGCCACCGGCAACGGCACCGCCTCGGCTTTTGCGCCCGAGCTGTTCCGCCGCATGGGCGTGGAGGTGGTCGAAAGCCACAACAGGCTCGACTACACGTTCCCGCATTACAACCCGAACCCCGAAGCGATGGAAATGCTGCACGACATGGCCGCATCGGTCAAAGCCTCGGGCGCTGATCTGGCGCTGGGATTTGACGGCGACGGCGACCGTTGCGGCGTGGTTGATGACGAGGGCGAAGAGATTTTTGCCGACAAGGTCGGCGTGATCATGGCCCGCGATCTCGCCCGGCTCTATCCCGGATCGACCTTCGTGGCAGACGTGAAATCGACCGGGCTTTTCGCCTCCGACCCGGAGCTGATCAAACACGGGATCAAGGCGGATTACTGGAAGACCGGCCACAGCCATATGAAACGACGGGTCAAGGAACTGGGCGCATTGGCGGGTTTCGAGAAGTCCGGGCACTACTTTCTCGCAGAGCCCATCGGGCGCGGATACGACTGCGGGATGCGGGTGGCGGTGGAAATCTGCAAGCTGATGGACCGCAATCCGGACAAGAGCATGTCCGACCTGCGCCGCGCCCTGCCGCAGACCTGGGCCACGCCGACCATGTCACCCTATGCCGCCGATACGGAGAAATACGCGATACTGAACCGGATCGTGGGCAAGCTCACGACCCTGCCGGAACTGGCGGGCCGCAAAGTGGCGCAGGTGGTCACCGTGAACGGCGCACGGGTGATCCTGGACAATGGCGCATGGGGGCTGGTGCGGGCATCCTCGAACACGCCCAATCTGGTGGTGGTCTGCGAAAGCCCGGATTCGGAAGCTGAGTTGCGCCAGATTTTCGCGGAACTGGATGCGGTGATCCGCAGCGAACCCGGCGTCGGCGATTACGACCAGACCTTCTGAACCTGCGCCGGATATTCTTTCAAAGGAATTTGCCGGAGTTTTTGAAAACTCCGATACGCGGCAGGCAAGACCGGTGGCACAACAGGCGAATTTTTCAAAAAATTCGGTCCGGAGTTTTTGAAAACTCCGGCGCGCGGCGTCACTTTCTTCGCTGATGCTCGTCCAGACGCGGCATGATCTCCACGAAATTGCAGGGCCGGTGACGGTAATCCAGCTGCTTCACCAGGATCTCGTCCCAGGCGTCCTTGCAGGCCCCGGGTGATCCCGGCAGCGCGAACAGATAGGTGCCATTCGCCACCCCGCCGGTCGCACGGCTTTGCACGGCGGAGGTGCCGATCTTGTTCATCGACACGATGGTAAAGACGGTGCCAAAGGCGTCGATCTCCTTTTCATAGACGTCGCGGTGCGCCTCCACCGTCACATCACGCCCGGTCAGCCCTGTGCCGCCGGTGCTGATCACGACGTCCACCCCGTCATCCGCGCACCAGGCGCGCAGCTGGTCGGCGATTTCCGCCCGCTCGTCGCGGAGGATCCGGCGATCGGCCACCCGATGCCCCGCTGCCTCGATCCGGCCCACCAACACGTCGCCTGACCTGTCTTCGGCCAGATCGCGGGTGTCCGACACGGTCAGCACCGCAATGCGCACCGCGATGAAGTCCTTGGTTTCGTCGATCCGGCTCATGCCCGCTCCATCATTGCCAGCCGCGCGGCCAGCGCGACAAAGATACCCGCGCTGAGATAGCCCAGCAAACGCCCGCCGCGCGCCAGCCTGCGGCCGAGCGTGCTGGCGAAAACACCAACGCCCGCGTTGATCACAAATCCGCCCAGCCCCAGCACCGCGCCAAAGACAAGGAACTGCCCCAGCACGGATCCGGCATCGGGGCGGACGAACTGCGGCACGAAGGCCAGCACAAAGAGAATCACCTTGGGGTTGCTCAGGTTCACATAGAACCCGGTGCGAAACGCCTGCCAGACGCCATAGGCGCGGGCATTGTCCTTTGCAGCCCTGCTGTGCCGAAGGGTCTGCGCCGCCAGCCACAGCAGATAGGCCACGCCAATCCAGCGGATCACCTCAAGCGCCCAGGGCAACGCGGCCACCACAGCCCCCAGCCCCAGGCCCGCCAGCCCCACATGCACCATGCCGCCAAACGAAATCCCGGCACTGGCCGCCACCGCCGCCCGGGGACCGGAACGCAGCCCCTGGCCAAGGCAGAACATCATGTCCGCCCCGGGCGTCAGGTTCAGCGCCAGCGCGGCGGGCACAAAGGCCAGCAGGGTCAAAGGATCAACCATCCGCCAGCTTCGCCTTCAGCGACAAAAGATCGGCCCAGGCCTCGCGCTTGAATTCGGGCGAGCGCAGCAGATAGGCGGGATGGAAGATCGGCAAGGCGGGCACCCCGGCGGCCTCGGTCCATGCGCCGCGCAGCCGGGTGATGCCACGTTTGCCCAGCAGCGCCTGACAGGACCAGTTGCCGACAATCACCAGCACCTGCGGCTTTGCCAGTGCGATGTGGCGCATGAGGAAAGGTTTCATCATCGCGATCTCTTCCGGCTTGGGGTCGCGGTTCTGCGGCGGCCGCCAGGGCAGGACATTGGTGATATAGACCGGCGCCTCTGCCCGGTCGCGCCCCATGTCGATGGCGGCCAGCATCTTGTCCAGCAGCTGCCCTGCCCGCCCGACGAAGGGCTTGCCCGCCCGGTCCTCGTCACGGCCCGGTGCCTCGCCCACCAGCATCACGGACGCGCCGGGGATGCCATCGCTGAACACCAGATTGCGCGCGCCCTTCTTCAGGTCGCAATGTTCGAATGCCGCCATGGCCGCGCGCAAGTCCTCAAGCGTTGCCGCAGCAGCGGCAGCCTGTTCGGCAATGGCCACGGCATCGACCCTGGCCTGTGGCACCGGCGCGACCGCAGGTGTCGCAGCCACGGCGGCCTTCGGCTTTTCAACAGCGGCAGGCACCTCATAGCGATTGACCGGCACATCCCCGATCGCCTCAAACGCGCCAAGCTCGATCTGCCATTCCAGCAGCGCGAGATCGTGATGATAAGCCGATGATTCCATGACGCCACTCTACGCCCTGCCCGCGCCAAGCTAAATCCCCACCTTGTCGCCCGCCCCCGCACCCCCCTATAAGGGCCCGACACTGACGAAAGGCGCCGCCATGTCCTTCCCCCACCGCCATCTGCTAGGCATTGAGCATCTGTCGCAGGGCGATATCACCACCCTGCTGGACCTTGCCAACACCTATGCAGAGCTGAACCGCCAGCCTGACAAACACGCCGATGCGCTGGCCGGACTGACGCAGATCAACATGTTCTTCGAGAATTCGACCCGCACGCAGGCCTCTTTCGAGATTGCGGGCAAGCGGCTGGGTGCCGATGTGATGAACATGGCGATGCAGGCGTCGTCGATCAAAAAGGGCGAAACCCTGATCGACACCGCCATGACCCTGAACGCCATGCACCCCGACCTGCTGGTGGTGCGGCACCCGCAATCGGGCGCGGTGGACCTGCTGGCACAAAAGGTCAATTGCGCGGTGCTGAACGCGGGCGACGGGCGGCACGAACATCCCACGCAGGCGCTGCTGGACGGGTTGACCATCCGCCGGGCCAAGGGACGCCTGCACCGACTGAGCATCGCCATCTGTGGCGATATCGCCCATTCCCGGGTGGCACGGTCGAACATTCTGCTGCTGGGCAAGATGGAGAACCGCATCCGCCTGATCGGCCCGCCGACCCTGATGCCCGCAGGCGTGGCCGATTTCGGGGTCGAAGTCTTTGACGACATGGCGGAGGGGCTGAAGGACGTGGACGTGGTGATGATGCTGCGCTTGCAAAAAGAACGCATGGATGGCGGCTTTATCCCCAGCGAAAGGGAATATTACCACCGTTATGGGCTGGATTCCGAAAAGCTTGCACATGCCAGGCCCGACGCCATCGTCATGCATCCCGGCCCGATGAACCGGGGTGTGGAAATCGACGGCACGCTGGCCGATGACATCAACCGCAGCGTGATCCAGGACCAGGTTGAAATGGGTGTTGCCGTGCGGATGGCAGCCATGGATCTGCTGGCGCGCAACCTGCGCCAGACACCGGTGCGCCAGGTTTCCTGACCTCTGTCCGAACCAATACCGCCCGGTTTGCGTTTGTCCCTCATGAGACAGCTCAAATCATCCACGATTGAAAATCCGGACCCCGACGAGATGGCACAAATCACCATTCCCGCGCATGAACATGGCATTGTGCGTGTCTTCAGTCTTTCGATGTCTGATGACCAGGCGAAATCGCTGCGCAACAGCCGTCAGGCGCAAAAGGATGCACTGGGGATGCAGCAGCTTGATCCGCGCGGAATCGACGTCTTTCAGATTTCCGATCTGGCCGAGATCGGATTGCATGGCTATCTGCGCGAAGGGGTCGATGCCGATGAGGCCGGTTTGACCCGCGACCGCGCCAAGCTGCGTGCGCTCGAAGGATGGGTCATGCTGGTCTATTCCAGCGCCTTTGAGGGGCGCGAGGTGACATTCACGCCGACCCCGGAGCTGACGCTGATCGGCACCTATGGCCAGGCAAAGCGCGACTGGAGCCAGATCGAGATCGATTCGGATGCGGCAAAACCATATTCCGGCACGCCGACCCTGACGCCCCCGCAGCCGGTGCGCGGTGGCGCTGGCGGGGCGATGGTGATCATCGGGCTGCTGGTTCTGGTGGCCCTTTTCTGCCTGTGGATGCTTTCCTAACCCCGGCCCATGCGGTAGGTAACTTTCATGAAGGAACCTGAACCCGACCCCAAGATGTCCGGCCGCATCGCGATGATCGCCCTGCTGGTGGCATTTGGCGTGGCCGCGATGATGGTCTGGATGGCCGGATGACGTCGCGGCTGAGCTGGGCGCCGCAACGGGCGGTGTTTCTGCGCCGGGCGGCGGTCACCGCGCTGTTTACCTTCCTGGCGCTGCTGGCGGTCGGGTTTCTTTTGTCCTTTTACACCGATCTGCCGTTTCTTTGGGTGATCCCGACGGCGCTTTTGCTGACAGCAGGATTCCTGTTCGACGACGCCCTGCGCTGGCGCGCCTCCAAATACGACCGCTGGCACCTTGAGGGCGGGCATCTGATCCACGAAGACGGCGATGGCACCGCGCAGCTGCCGCTGAGCGAGATCGACCGGGTCTTTACCCGCTTCGGGGGCCGTGTGGTTGTGGAATTATCCTCGGGCCAGCGCATCGCGATAGGATATCTGCCCTATCCGGCAAAAACCGCCGAGACCATCGAGGCCGCGCGCCGGGGTCCCCTCGCGGATTGAACTTGCCCCTTGGTTCAGCCCGCGTTTTAGGGCAAGACACGCCGGACCCAAACACGAAGGCCCGCCATGACGTTGCACTTCATCAACGCGCAGCTGATCGACCCCGAAGCGGGGACACTCACCAAAGGGGCGCTGACCGTCCGCAATGGCCGGATCGAACGGATCGCCGCCAATGATGAACCGCCCGGTGACGCGCAGATCATTGATTGCCGGGGCAAATACCTCGCCCCCGGCATTGTGGACCTTGGCGTAAAGGTCTGCGAACCCGGCGAACGCCACAAGGAAAGCTATCGCTCTGCCGGGCTGGCGGCGGCAGCGGGCGGTGTGACAACGATGATCACCCGCCCCGATACGACCCCGGCCATCGACAGCCCCGAAGTGCTGGAATTCGTCACCCGGCGCGCCAATGAGGCGGCACCGGTCAACGTGATCCCGATGGCGGCCCTGACCAAGGGGCGCGCGGGCCAGGAGATGACCGAGATCGGTTTCCTGATGGACGCGGGTGCTGCGGCCTTTACCGATTGCGACCATGTGGTCACCGATACCAAGGTGTTTTCGCGCGCCCTGACCTATGCCCGCAGCCTTGGCGCGCTGGTCATCGCCCATCCGCAGGAACCGATCCTGAGTGCCGGGGCCGCCGCGACCAGCGGAAAGTTCGCCTCCCTGCGCGGCCTGCCCGCCGTGTCGCCGATGGCCGAACGCATGGGGTTGGACCGCGACATTGCGCTGATCGAGATGACCGGGGCGAAATACCACGCCGACCAGATCACCACCGCCCGCGCCCTGCCCGCGCTGGAACGGGCCAAGCGCAACGGGCTGGACATTACCGCCGGGGTGGGCGTGCATCACCTGACGCTCAACGCGCTCGACGTGGCGGACTATCGCACCTTCTTCAAGCTCAAGCCGCCGCTGCGGGACGAGGATGACAGGCTGGCGGTTGCCCATGCTGTCGCTTCCGGCCTGATCGACATCATCTGCTCCATGCACACGCCGCAAGACGAGGAATCCAAGCGCCTGCCCTTCGAGGAAGCCGCCTCCGGTGCCGTCGGGCTGGAAACCCTGCTGCCCGCCGCGCTGCGGCTGGTCCATGCCGAGGTGATGGACCTGCCGACGCTCTGGCGCGCGCTGTCGCTGAACCCCGCGAAACGCCTGAACCTGCCCGGCGGACGGCTGAGCGCGGGGGCCCCTGCCGATCTGGTGCTGTTCGACGCCGACGCACCGTTCAAGCTGGACCGTGCCACATTGCGTTCCAAATCGCGCAACACCCCGTTTGACGGAATGCGGATGCAGGGTAAGGTCCTGAAAACCTATGTTGCAGGCAATTGCGTATTCGAGGCCCCCTGATGCCCCTGATTGAAAGTTCCGCCGCCGTTCTGATCCTTTGGGGTCTCATTGGCTATCTTCTGGGCTCGATCCCCTTTGGCCTGCTGCTGACCCGTGCGATGGGGCTGGGCAACCTGCGCGACATCGGCTCCGGCAACATCGGTGCCACCAACGTCCTGCGCACCGGCAACAAGAAGGCCGCCGCGCTGACCCTGGTGCTGGACGGGGCCAAGGGCGCGGTTGCGGTCCTGCTGGCCCGTGCGATGGCGGGCGAGGATGCGGCACAGCTGGCCGGGCTGATGGCGATGCTGGGCCATTGCTATCCCGTCTGGCTGCGCTTCAACGGCGGCAAGGGTGTCGCGACCTTCCTAGGCATCGTGCTGGCACTGGCATGGCCGGTTGGTATCGGCTGCTGCATTGCCTGGCTGATCGGGGCGCTGACCAGCCGCATATCCTCGATGGGGGCGCTGGCCGCCGCTTCCGCCTCGACCTTCCTGATGGTGATTCTCGGCGCGGCCAACGCTCTGGTTCTGGGCGTGGTCCTGACCCTGCTGATCTTTTGGCGTCACCGGGCCAACATCAAACGCATCCGTGCCGGCACGGAGCCGAAAATCGGCAAGACAGCGTAACACCGCCACCCGATGCGTCGGGCCTGCGCCAAAGATTACAAAACATTGAATTTATTGAGTTTACCTCAATATCCTGTGTGCTTTCACGACAGGTGACCCGACCCTGTGACATCGCGCCACAGCGCCACCGGACAAATTCTCTTGCCATTCCCGACATTCCTGATATTTCTGTCATTACAGAAATTAACGTATGGAACATGAAGATGCACCTCACACCGGCCATGCAGAACTTTATCCTCCACTGGGGGGACATGGGCGCGAAATGGGGCACCAACCGCTCCGTGGCGCAGATCCATGCGCTGCTGCACATCGCGCCGGAAGCCCTGAGCGCGGATGAAATCTGCGAGCTGCTGAACCTCGCCCGGTCAAACGTGTCGAACGGGCTGAAAGAGCTGCAATCACTCGGCCTGGTCAAATCGCAGCGCAAGCTGGGGGATCGGCGCGATCACTTCACCTCGATCCGCGACATGTTCGATCTGGTCAACCAGGTGATCGAAAGCAGGCGGGAACGAGAATATGCCCCGACCCTCGCCGCCCTGCGCGAGGTTCAGGCCGAGGCCGAACAGGACGCAACCCCGCCCGCCGTGAAAGCGCGCATCAACGAGACGCTGACCACCATGCAGATGTTCGACGACTGGTATCGTGATGTGTCGCGCCTGCCCCGGTCGGTGCAATTGTCGGTGATCAAACTGGGGGGCCGCATCGCGCGCTTCCTGCCAAAGTCCAAGGACAGGGGCTGACAAGCGCCTTCCATTTACCCGAGGATTTCTCTCATGACAGAAATTACTGGAAACTTCGCCTCCGCCCGCACCGCCGGTCCTCATCATGTCATCGACCCCGTGGCCTTCTTCCTTGCCCTCATCGGCGGCCCGGTATTGGTAACCGCAATCAGCTTCTGGCTGGTGGTCCCGGTCTTCGCGCTGATCATCGGCGGGCCGCTTTACCTTGCTGTCGGGACCCCGGTTTTGCTGTGGCGTCTGCAAAGAGAGGTCCACGACATCTTTGAGCTGGCCGTTCTTGCGATGAAAGCGGTGGGGATCCTGACACTGGGCGCAACACTCTATCTGTGCCTCACCGCTCAGGAGGGGCAAATCCCTTCCCTGCTGACAATGGCCCTGTTCGCCCTGGTCTTTGCTGCCCTCTGGACCGCCACATTCGGCTGGCTCTATCGCAGGCTCTGCCGCGATTTCTTCACCCATCCCATTCCCAACTGACCTCGATAGGAGAGACAAATGATCCTGCTTGCCCTTATCTACCTTCTTCTGGCCTTCGGCGCGCTTGCCGCCCTGTGCACCATGATCCTGCGCATCGGCGCGATGATCGGCACCTGCCCGCAGACCGGTGCAGCAGCCCGCGCAGCGGCAGTCACCATCGCCACCGGCTTTGCCGCCATCGGCACGGGCGGTGTGATCCTGATCGGCGCACTGCTGCCGCTTGCGGTCAGCGGCCCGGTGATCAGCTTCCTGCTGGCACTGGGCCTGGCAAGCCTCTGCCTTGGCCTAGGCTTCACCCATGCCGTCGGCACCCTGCGCGCCGTGCTGGCCACCCCTGCCCGGGACAATCCCCGGCAACAGCCAGAACCGGCCTGACGGCACGACCACATGAACCAGGGACCGGCGCGCAACCGCGCCGGTCCCGCACCCTGCGAATAGACGGCGCGCCCGATTAGATCACACCACCGTCAAAATCCTGCCCCGATCGCCCGGCAGTTTCGGTCCCTGAACAACATTCATCGGATTGCACCGTGCGCGCATTTTTCCAGTACTTCGAGAATTTCTTTTTCCGCGCATTCAATTTTTCGGGCCGTGCCTCACCGCTCGAATACTGGTGCGTGATGCCGCTGATCTGGATCGTGATCCTTGCGCTGCTGCCGGGGGATGCCGCCGAATTCTGGTCCAGCCTGCTGGCGCGGCAGGTCCCGCCGCTGAACCCGCTTTACTACGATTCCATTTTGGTCTTCGTGCTGACCATCGTCCCGCGCCTCTCCCTGACCGTGCGCCGCCTGCATGACAGCGGCAAAAGCGGCAAATGGGCCAAGCTGCCCTTCATCGCGATATTCTCCAGCATCACTTTGGCATTGGGCATCGGCTCTGCCTTGCTGACATCCAGCGTCGCCGGAAATGAAGCCGTGCTTGGCCTGGCCGTATTGGCTGCCCTCGTCATGGGATCGGCAGAAAGCGCCTGGGACGGTATATTTGCCGCTGCAATTGCCGCAAATAGCCTGGGATGGGATGTGATCTGGGCAACGCTCAGTGACATGACGGGCGGCATGCCGAAACCACAGCTTGCACAAGGTGTCGGAGATCTGGCCCAGTCGGTGAAATCGGACCCCGGTATTGGCATTCCGGCGATCCTGGTCACGACGCTGATGGTCTGCACACCCGTCGTCTCGGCCCTGTTGCACCTGATGTTCATGCTGGCCCCCACCAAATACGAAGAGGACGGGTTTGGCGGCATGCTGGACCCCGCGCCGATGCGCGAGACGGGTGGATCCTCTGCCCCCGGGATCAAACGGCGTGATCCGCTGCAAAGCTATGCCTGCCTGTTCGAACGCAGCCCCGAGCAGGAAGCCGCCCTGAAGGTCAGGCAGAAGCAGGAGTTGAAAGACCTCTACCGCACCCGGGTGCTGGGCCAGGGCTAAGGCACGCGCGCCGGGAAAGGCTCAGTAGCTGAATTCGTCGTAGATCCGGCTCAGGTCACCGCCCCAGGGGCCGTGATAGGCCTCCAGCAGTTCATCCGCAGGCACCTTGCCGGTCTCGACGCTTTCCTTCAACGCGTTCAGGAAATGTGTCTCGTCGGGGACCAGCCCGCCGGCGCCTGCGCGTGCGCGGGCTTTCAACCCGGCCTCAGACAGGGCCAGGGCCTCGCGGGCGACCTCATGCAGGGAAATGCCCTGCACCTTGCCCTGCATCCCTTCGATGCTGGCCGACACGCGCAGCCCGTCATGCTGTGCCGGCGTCCAGTGCTTGACCAGATCCCAGGCACCGTCCAGCGCCGACTGGTCATACATCAGCCCCACCCAGAAGGCGGGCAAGGCACAAAGCCGCCGCCAGGGCCCGCCATCCGCGCCGCGCATCTCGATGAACTTCTTCATCCGCGCCTCGGGGAAGGCGGTGGTCAGGTGATCGGCCCAGTCGCTGAGCGTCGGCGTCTCGCCGGGCAGCGCAGGCAGTTTGCCCGCCATGAAATCGCGGAACGACATGCCCAGCGCGTCGATATACTTGCCGTCGCGGTAGACAAAGTACATCGGCACATCCAGCGCATAGTCCACCCAGCGCTCAAACCCGAACCCTTCCTCAAAGACAAAGGGCAGCGTGCCGGTGCGCGAGGCATCCAGGTCGCGCCACACCCGGCTGCGCAGGCTCTTGTAGCCGTTCACCTTGCCTTCAAAGAACGGGGAATTGGCGAACAACGCGGTGGCCACGGGCTGCAAGGCAAGGGCCACGCGCATCTTCTTGACCATGTCGGCCTCCGACCCGAAGTCGAGGTTGACCTGAACCGTGCAGGTCCGCCGCATCATGATCCGGCCCATGGTGCCGACGCGGCCCATGTAGTCGTTCATCAGCTTGTAACGCCCCTTGGGCATCAGATCCATCTGTTCATGGGTCCAGTCCGGTGCCGCGCCCAGCCCGATAAAACCGACGCCGATCTCGTCGGCGACATCCTTGACCTCGCGCAGGTGGCTGTTCACCTCGTCGCAGGTCTCGTGAATGGTCTCGACGGGTGCGCCGGACAGTTCAAGCTGCCCCCCGGGTTCAAGCGAGACATTCGCGCCATCCTTTTCCAGCCCGATCAGCTTGCCGCCCTCTTCGACCGGGGTCCAGTTGTGGCGGTCGCGCAGCCCCTCCAGCATGACCCGGATCGAGCGTTCGCCCTCGTAAGGCAGGGGATTATGGGTATCCTTGCAATAGCCGAACTTCTCATGCTCGGTTCCGATCCGCCACTGGTCCCGGGGCTTGCAGCCCTCCGCCAGGTATTCGGCCAGTTGTTCGTGACGCTCGATGGGGCCGCCGCCGGACTGTGGAATGGACATGGGTGAGGGCTCCGCAATGATATCTCTGAATGGTCAGGGATGGGCGATCAGAAAGGGCGTGTCAATGCAGCACGCGCACTGGCGGTCGCTGCACATGCCGCTGCCAGATCACCACCGATTGCACGCCGCCTGCCCGCAGCTCACCCAGCATCCTCTCGGTCCTGATCCCAGGCAGGGTTGCAAAGGCATCAAACAGTGCCTCTGACCCCGCCGCGTTCACCGGAATCAGCAAAGCGGACTGCCCGGGCTGTTCAAGCCGCCAATGCGCCGGATACATGTTGCGCTCCAGCGTCAGGCTCTGCATCTCCCGCAGGGCCACGGTGCCCCCGGTCAGCGGGCCGAAATATGTGACCTCGCCCTCATCGACCTGAACCGCCCCCGGCCCGTCCCGACCTGCCCGGAACCGCAACCGCTGCAGCCCGATCCAGGCCAGCCCGGCACCCGCCGCGATCAGCGGATAGCCCACGACCGCCAGCAGAAAACCCGGCACCGCCACCAGCCATAACCCGGTCAGCCCCAGCACGGCCCCCGCGATCACCTCGCGCCAGCGCCACAGACTTTCTGCCGCCTCAGGCCGGAGAAACGTCATCCGGGGTCCACTTTCATTTCATTGTTCCCAAAATACACACCACAGACCTCAGCCCCAATCGCCCAAAGCCTGCTGCCAAAGCGTCATCGCCGCAACCGCCGCCGTATCCGCCCGCAGAATGCGCGGCCCCAGACGTACCGCCACTGCCGCCTCCAGCCGCGCCAGCCGTTCCCGCTCCTTCTCCGAAAACCCGCCCTCCGGCCCGATCAGGATGGCCCAGGGCCCCCGCGCGACTGGCAGCGCAGAGCCGCCCCCGGCGGCCAGCGCCTCGTCGCAGAACATCAGGTGGCGGGTGCTGTCCCATCCGTCCAGCAACCGGTCAAAGCGCACCGCTTCGGCCACCTCCGGCACATAGGTGCCACCGCATTGCTCTGCCGCCTCCACCGCATGGGCCTGCAGACGGTCGGTCTGCACCCGGCCCGCGTTGGTGAATTCCGTCATCACCGGCACGATCCGCGCCGCCCCCATTTCGGCGGCCTTTTCCACGATGAAATCCGTGCGGGCCTTCTTGATCGGGGCAAAGCAGAGCCAGAGGTCCGGCGGCATCTGCAAGGGCCTGCTCTGCGCGACGCAGATCAGCGCGCCGTCACGTTTGCCAGCGCGGGCAACCTCTGCCAGCCATTCACCGTCGCGCCCGTTGAACAGCGCCACCTGCGCGCCGACAGGCTGCCGCATCACCCCGAAGAGGTAATGCGCCTGCCCCCGGTCCAAAGGAACCGATTGCCCCGCCCCCAGGGGGTGATCTACATAAAGCCTGATCTTCGCACTCATGAGGTTCATATATGCAAGACCAGCCCGCCGCGCCAGATCGCCAGGACGCAAAAGGCACCGTCGCCGATGCGCCGCCCGACAATTGGGTGGATCGCCACGCGCCCCAGGCCCTGCGCCCCTACCTGCGCCTGTCCCGCGCGGACCGGCCCATCGGGACCTGGTTGCTGCTGCTGCCCTGCTGGTGGGGGCTGGCCCTGGCCATCCTGCATGACCAGAGCCCCCGCTGGGAAGACCTCTGGCTCTTTGCCGGCTGCGGCATCGGCGCCTTCCTGATGCGCGGCGCGGGCTGTACCTGGAACGACATCACCGACCGCGACATCGATGACAAGGTGGCGCGCACCCGGTCCCGTCCGATCCCGTCGGGACAGGTCTCGGTGCGCCAGGCCCTGGCCTGGATGGTGCTTCAGGCGCTGCTGGCGGCCTGCATCCTGTTCACCTTCAACTGGGCTGCCGTCGGTCTGGGGGTGCTGTCACTGCTGCTGGTCACGGTCTATCCCTTTGCCAAGCGCTTTACCTGGTGGCCGCAGGTCTTCCTCGGGCTGGCCTTCAACTGGGGTGCGCTGCTGGTCTGGACCGCACATACCGGCAGGCTGGAATCACCCGCCGTGCTGCTTTACGTCGCGGGAATCGCATGGACGTTGTTCTACGACACGATCTATGCCCATCAGGATACCGAGGACGATGCGCTGATTGGCGTCAAATCCACCGCCCGCCTCTTTGGCGACAAGAGCCCGCAGTGGCTGCGCCGTTTCCTGGTGGTGACCGTTGGCCTGATGGGGCTGGCCGTGGTGTTCTCTGCCCTTCCAGACGCCTCCGTATTGGCGCTGGTGCTGGCCCTGGGCGGCCCCTGGGCCATGGGCTGGCACATGGCATGGCAATTGCGCGGGCTCGACCTGAACAACCCCTCGAAAATGCTGCAATTGTTTCGCGCCAACCGCGATACAGGCATGATCCCGCTGTTGTTCTTCGCAGCAGCCCTGCTGGCATGATTGCACCCCCCGCCCCCGGCGCGTATCAAGACGGCAGCGTTCACGATCAAGAAGAAAAGCCATGCGCCTGTCTGCTGTCCTGACCATCACCCTTACCTTTGTCGCCGCCGCCGTGGTTTCCCTCGTGGCGGCGAATTTCTCTGTCAAACTGATCGAGGAGACATCGGAAATCGGTGTGCGGGACGCGCTGGACGATCAGGGCATGACATGGGCCGAGGTACAGGCCGACGGGCTGCAGGTCACGCTTGCAGGCATCGCACCGACCGAGGCCGTCAGGTTCCGGGCACTGACCACGGCAGGCTCCATCGTGGATGCCGCCCGCGTCATCGACGACATGGAAGTCGAGGCTCAGGCCGCCATCGCCCCGCCGCGTTTTTCCGCCGAGGTCCTGCGCAACGACAGTGGCGTGTCCATCATCGGCCTGATTCCCTCCTCGACCGACCGCGAGGCCGCGATCGCCCGTTTCACCAAGATGTCCGGCAGCAAGGAAGTCGCCGATCTGCTTGAACAGGCGGATTATCCCGCGCCTCCCGGCTGGGAAGAGGCCCTGGGGTTTGCCATCACCGCCATTGCCCAATTGCCCCGTGCCAAGGCCTCCATCGAGGCCGGGCGCGTCTCCATCACGGCAATTGCCGACAGTCCCGAAGCCAAGGCCGCAATGGAAACCAAGCTCAAACGCGCAGCACCGCCATCGCTGAAGCTGGTGCTCGACATCGCGGCCCCCCGCCCGGTGATCACCCCCTTTACCATGCGCTTCGAACTGGATGAGGATGGCGCTAGGTTCGACGCCTGTTCCGCCGATACGGATGCCGCGCGCAACCGCATCCTGGCGGCAGGCGAACGCGCCGGCGCCCCTGCGAACAGCCGCTGCACGGTCGGTCTGGGGGTTCCAAGCCCGGCCTGGGCGGAAGCGGTGATGCAGGGCATCGACGCCGTCAAACGCCTTGAAGGCGGTTCGGTCACCCTGGCCGATGCCGATATGACCCTGGTCGCCCAGCCCGGCGTCGACCAGTCACTGTTCGACCGCGTCGTGGGCGAGCTGGAAACCTCCCTGCCCGAGGTCTTTGCCCTGAGTGCAAAACGTCCCAAGCTCGAAGACCCCAATGCAGGCCCGCCGGAATTCACCGCCACGCTCAGCCCCGAAGGTCAGGTGCAATTGCGCGGCCGTGTCAGCAATGCGCCGCTGCGCGAACTGGCCGACAGCTATGCCAAGGCACGCTTTGGCTCCGACAAGGTCTATATGGCCGCGCGGATCGACGAAGACCTGCCCGACAGCTGGGGCCCCCGCGTGCTGACCGGGCTGGAAGCGCTTGCCAGCCTGTCCAACGGCGCTGTCACCGTCACCCCCGATACCGTCTCGGTCACCGGCAACACCGGCAATCCCGATGCCAACACCGCAATTGCCTCCCTGCTGTCCGACAAACTGGGGGAAGGGGCCGACTATGACATTGATGTCATCTACCAGGAAAAGCTGGACCCGGTGCTGGGCCTGCCCACGCCAGACGAATGCGAGGCCGAAATCGGCGAAGTGGTGAAAGTCGCCAAGATCAATTTCGAACCGGGCAGCGCCACCATCGACGCCAGCGCCCTGGGCACCATGGACGACATCGCGGAAATCCTGAAACGCTGTGGCGACCTGCCACTTGAGATTCAGGGCTATACCGACAGCCAGGGCCGCGAGAGCATGAACCTTGCACTGTCGCAATCGCGCGCCGAATCCGTCCTGAACGAATTGCGCGCACGCCGCGTGTTGACCGGGTCTTTCACCGCCAAGGGCTATGGCGAGGAGAATCCGGTCGCCGACAACAAGACCGAAGTGGGCCGCGAAGCCAACCGACGCATCGAGTTTCGCCTGATCCGCCCGAAAACAGTGGAGCTTCCGGGGCAAACAACGCTGGAATCCGTTGCCCAATCAAGCGATACAGAGGCGGATCAAGTCGAAGAAGGCCCCACTGATGAGCAGAACTGAATTCGTCCTCGCCACCGCGATCATCCTGTTCGTGGCTTTCTGTCTGGGATGGTTTGCAAACTGGCTGCTGCACAGGTTCACCCGTGTCGCGGCAGGTGATGTGGCCCAGCTCGACAAAATGAGCCAGGAATTGCACGAGGCCGAAGAAACCCGCGACCAGGCGATCACCTACCTGCAACAGCGCGAGGCGGAGCTGACCAATCAACTGGCCCAGACAGAAGCGGAACTGCGCGCAGCGATGGATGGCCTGCGCGACGCCCGCCACGAGGCCGAGGAAATGCGCGCCTATATCGACCGGCAGCAGGCCAGCTGACCGGTCCTGCAAACTTCATCGGGGCGCGGCCGGGGCCGTCTCAGGCCACGGTCATGACAGCACATTGCGCGCTCTTGCTGATCTCCTGAGAGGTCGAGCCCAGAAACAGCCCCTTGACGGCACCCAGCCCCCTGCGCCCGGTGACAATCAGATCGGCCTTTGCCTCTTTGGCGCGCGCCAGAACATTTGCCGCCGGAAGACCATGCCCGATGTGAACCTCCACATCCGGCATCCCAGCTTCCGCCGCAATCCCTTTGGCGCGTTCCGCCATTTTCACAGCCGCTTCGCGCAGCATCTCGTCATGGGCCGCCGTGGGGCCGACATAGAACCCCGAAATCGCCTCGGCGGCAAAGGTCACCGTCTCTTCCAGAGGCGTATGGCATACCTCCAGCCTGGCCCCGAACTTAAGCGCCAGTTCGCAACCCATCTTCAGGGCGCGCTCGGCAGCCTCGGACCCGTCAAAACCAACAACTATGGACGTGATCATCTTTCATCCTCCTGTGCTTTCCCCCTGATCCTATCAGCGGAGTGTGCAGGGAACCTTGATGTGGGTCAAACAGCCGCTTGTCAGGACCAGCGGTCCAGCGCCGCCTCATCCTCGTCCTTTGCCGCGACCCAATCGCCGCCCTGCGCCGTCACTTCGCGCTTCCAGAACGGGGCGCGGGACTTGAGGTAATCCATCAGGAACTCCGCCGCGGCAAAGGCATCCTTGCGGTGCGGAGCGGCGGTCGCGACCATCATGATCATCTCGCCGGGTTTCAGCGCGCCAAACCGGTGGATCACCAGCACATCGCCAAGAGAGAACCGCGTCACCGCCTGCTGCGCCATATCGGTCAGCGCCGCCTCTGTCATGCCGGGGTAATGTTCGATCTCCATCACGTCCAGCGGATCACCGGGCAGGTCCCGCACGACGCCGGTAAAGGTGACAATGGCCCCCATGTCAGCGCGGCCCGCGGCAAAATCCGCAGCTTCCTGCCCCAGATCAAAGGCCGCTTCCTGTACGGAAATGCGCATCGCCTACCCCCCCGTCATCGGGGGGAAGAACGCCACTTCACGAGCGCCATCCAATGGCGCGTCAAAATCCACCAGGGTCTGATCCACCGCCACACGCAGCGCCGACAGATCCTCAAAGGCCGCGGCATAGCGTTCCTCGCGCGCGCGCAACTCGACAACCAGGTCATTCACGGTCCTGGCCCCGGTCTCGACCTCTTCGCGCGGCACGCCGATCCGCTCCCGCACCCAGGCAAAATACAAGACATTCATGAGTTGCCCTCCTTCAGATGCGGCATCGCCTTTTTCAGGTAGTCCACCCCGGTGATTGCCGTCAGCGCCGCCGCGATCCACAACAATGTCAGCCCGACGCGCCCCGCCCAGACTTCCAGGTCGAGGTCGTGACCGATCAGATCGTGCTCCAGCGCCACGCCCAGCGTTTCCCCCGACGCCACATCCATCCCGCCACCGGAAAGGCCGAAATAATGCTCGAACACGCCCTGGCTGAACAGCACAGCGATGGCAATCATCTGCGCCGTTGTCTTCCACTTGGCCAGTTTGGTCACCTTCAGCGTGCCGGACACATCGCCAAGGTATTCCCGCAGCCCGGAGACAAAGACCTCCCGGAACAGAATCACCGTGGTGGGCAACACCAGCCAGGGCGACCAGCTTGAAAAGCCCACAATGACCATCAGCGCAATCACCACCATGGCCTTGTCGGCAATCGGGTCCAGCATGGTCCCCAGCTTGGTCTCCTGTTTCCAGGCACGCGCCAGATAGCCGTCGAACCAATCCGTCACCGCCGCGACCACGAACAACAGCATGGCCAGCCCGTCCGCATAAAGACGATCGAAATACAGGAACATCACCGCAACACCAGGTGCTGCGACCAGACGCAAAAGCGTCAGAACATTGGGCAGATTCCATTTCATGACCGCACCCTAACCCGCCCCGCAAAGGCGCGAAAGCACCAACCCCCCTCTCTTTTTGGCCAAAAATATTCCCAGGGGGTTTGGGGGACAGCGTCCCCCATCAGAAAACAGGATCGAGCGCGGCGCAGCCGCTCTTCCGCGTCAGCCCCGGTCATGAAAATAAGCATATATCGTCTCGGCCAATGCGCCGGATACGCCCTCGACCGCCTTGAGATCGCTCAGGTTCGCGCGCCCCACCGCCTTGGCGGATCCGAAATGCGCCAACAATGCACGTTTGCGGGCCGCGCCCACGCCCGGCACATCATCCAGCGGCGTGGCCCCGACCGCCTTGGCGCGTTTCGCGCGGTGCGTGCCGATGGCAAAACGATGTGCCTCGTCGCGCAGGCGCTGGACGAAATACAGTACCGGATCGTTATGGCGCAGCGCCATCGGACGTTTGCCAACGCGGTGGAACTCCTCCTTGCCGGCGTCGCGGTCCACACCCTTGGCAACACCGACCATCGGAATATCCTCGACCCCGTATTCGCGCATGATCGACGCCACGGCAGAGACCTGCCCGGCTCCGCCGTCAATCAGCAACAGCTCCGGCCACTGGCCTTCCCTGCGTTCCGGGTCTTCCTTGATCAGGCGCTTGAAACGGCGCGTCAGCACCTCTTTCATCATGCCGAAATCGTCGCCGGGGGTCAGCTCATCACCGCGGATGTTGAACTTGCGGTACTGATTCTTCATCATCCCGTCGGGTCCGGCCACGATCATGGCACCCACCGCATGGGCCCCCTGGATATGCGAGTTGTCATAGACCTCGATCCGCTGCGGCGGACCCGGCAGGTCGAATGCCTCGGCCAGACCGCTCAGCAATTTGCCCTGTGTCGCCGTCTCCGCCATCTTGCGGGCCAGGCTCTCGCGGGCGTTGCGCAGGGCGCCATCCACCAGCTCGGCCTTTTCGCCACGCTGGGGCACCAGCAGTTCCACCTTGCGGCCCAGCTTGCCCGACAGCGCATCCGCCATCAGATCGGGGTTTTCGATCTCGTTGCTCAGGATCAACTGGCGCGGCGGCTCACGGGTGTCATAGAACTGACCGATAAAGGCCTCCAGCACCTCGGCAGCATCCACGTCTGCGCCGACGCGCGGGTAGTAATCGCGGTTCCCCCAGTTCTGGTTCGCACGGATGAAGAACACCTGCACGCAGGCCTGCCCGCTGTCCATGTGCAGCGCAATGATGTCCGCCTCGGCCACGCCCTTGGGGTTGATGCCCTGGGCCGTCTGCACCTGCGTCAGCGCCTTGATCCGGTCGCGCAGGGCGGCGGCACGTTCAAATTCCATCGCTTCGGAGGCCTGCGCCATCTCGCCCGCCAGCCGGGCCTGAATATCCGTCGTCCTGCCCGAGAGGAATCTTTCCGCATCCCGCACGGACTGGCGGTATTCATCGCTGCTGATCTTGCCGACGCAGGGGGCGCTGCAGCGTTTGATCTGGTGTTGCAGGCAGGGCCGCGTGCGGCTGTCGAACATGGCATCCGAACAATCGCGCAGCAGAAACACCCGCTGCAACTGGTTCAGGGTCCGGTTCACCGCCCCCGCACTGGCGAAGGGACCGTAGTAGGCGCCCTTCTCCTTCTTGGCGCCCCGGTGCTTCTTGATCTGGGGAAAGTCCTGATCCGTGGTGACGAGGATGTTTGGAAAGCTCTTGTCGTCGCGCAGCAGCACGTTGAACTTGGGCTTGAGCTGCTTGATCAGGTTCTGTTCCAGCAGCAGTGCCTCGGTTTCGGTCCTGGTGGTCAGGAACATCATCGAGGCGGTGTTGGAGATCATCCGCGCAATGCGTGGCGAATGCCCGGTGGGGCGCGCATAGCTGCTGACCCGCGCGCGCAGATTCCGCGCCTTGCCCACATAAAGCACCCGGCTTTCCGCATCCAGCATCCGGTAGACACCCGGCGAGGTGTCGATGGTCTTGAGATAGCCCTGGATGACCTCGTGACCCAGCTGCGGTTTGATCGTTTCTTCCGTCATCGTCCCGTTCTGATTCTCCGGTTGGCCTGCAACAGGCGGCTGGTCATGACAAGGATTAACCTGTCCACCAAATATGTGGATAACTCTGCAGATAACTCTGACGCAGGTGGAATTTTTCTTTGAATCCGGCCCGCTTCACCGAAACGCACAATATTTAGGCAGATATGCAACCTCTTGATTTTCCACGTTAAGTTTATTAACCCTTGCCAATTCATTGAATCTTAACGACTTTTGCAACGGTTTTGTAACACCTCCGCAGCACCGTGCAGAACTTTCGCCCGGGGTCTTACTCGACACCGATGATGTCGCGTGTCTGCCAGACCAGATGCTGCCCGCCATCGACGCACAGCAACTGTCCCGTGACCCCCGGCGCATCCAGAAAATAGCCAAGGGCGGCAGTGATGTCATCGGGATTGGCCCCCCGCTCCAGCAATGCGCTGGCGCGTTGCTGGGCGAAATGCGCATCGCTCTGCCGGGCGCCTTTCAGGGTTGGTCCGGGGCCGATGCCATTGACCCGGATGACCGGGGCCAGCGCCTGCGCGGTGGTATGGGTCATGGCCCACAGCCCCATCTTTGCCAGCGTATAGGTCATGAACTCAGGCGTCAGCTTGCGCACCCGCTGGTCGATCATGTTGACGATCAGACCGGTCGCAAGCGGCTCTCCGTTGGCGTCCCGATCCGGGGTCAGCCCCTGCGCGGCCATGGCCTGTGTCAGCAGGAAGGGCGCGCGCAGATTGCTGCCCATATGCCGGTCCCAGCTGCTGCGGGTTGCGGATTTCAGCGTGTCGTATTCAAAGATCGAGGCATTGTTGACCAGACAGGTGATCGGCCCGCCCAGTGCCGCGGCCGCGCGGGGCAGCAGGCTTTCCGTCGCGGCGTCCTCCAGCAGATCGGCCTGCAGCGCCGTGGCCTTGCGGCCCATCGCCTCGATCTCGTGCACGACTTCTTCCGCGCCTTCGGCGGAACTGGCGTAATGCACGGCCACATCATGGCCCCGCGCCGCCAGGTACAGCGCCATTGCGCGGCCCAGCCGCTTTCCCGCACCGGTCACCAACGCCCGCTTCATCACGTTCTCCTCAGCTCAACACGACCACAAGATACAGGGCATATAGAGCGGACAAGGCAATCCCCCAAATGCGCGTGATGTCACGGCCCAGATAGACAAAGGGGATCAGCAACAGCGACGCGCCCAGCATGACCCAAAGGTCGAGCCTCAGGAAGGCGGGGTCGACGTCGATGGGACCGACGAGGCTGGCGATGCCGATGATCGCCAGCAGGTTGAACATGTTCGATCCGATCACATTGCCCAGCGCCACATCCGCCTGGCGGCGCAGGGCGGCCATGACTGTCGTGGCCAGTTCCGGCAGCGAGGTGCCGACCGCCACCAGGGTCAAACCGATCACCGTATCGCTGACCCCATAGGCGGTTGCGATGATGGTGGCATTGTCCACCAGCAGGCTTGCGCCCAGCGGCAGGCCGATCAGGCCCAGCACCAGGAAAACCGCAATCTGCCAGCGCGGCATGTCGGGGTCGGCCCCTTCGGGTTCCTCGGCATCATCGCCTTTGCAGGCGTTGCGGTGGTTGCAGGCCTCGCCGAACTGATCGGCCAGCACATAGGCCAGCCCGCCCAGCAGGACCAGCCCGGCAATCCAGTCAAAGACACCCCGGAACGCCAGCGCGATGAACAGCACCGAGGCGGCGATCATGAAATTATATGTCTTGCGCGTGTGGCATTCAGAGGTGTGCATGGTTGCCAGCAAGGCCGGTATGCCCAGCACCAGCAGGATATTGGCGGTGTTCGATCCCACCACATTGCCCAGGGCAATGCCCGGCGCATTGTCGATCACGGCCTTGATCGAGATCAGCAGCTCCGGGGCGGATGTGCCAAAGGCCACAATGGTCAGGCTGACGATCAGCGCGGGCACGCCCAGCCGCAGCGACAGGTTCACCGCGCCCTTCACCAGCGCATCGCCTGCAAGCAGCAGGATCACCAGCCCCAGAAGAGACAGCAGCCACGGCATCAGCATCAGCCCTGCCCCCCGCAGCTACAGCGGCCCTTGCCGATACGATACCGGCCGCAGGCGCTGCACTTGGTCTGGCTGAAGCGCTTGCCGCCGAGCCAGTGCATCTTGCCGAACCAGGCAAGCATCCCCATGAACACAAGGAAAAGAAGAACGATCTTGAATACCATCAGAGCCCAAACCGCGCAAAGGCCGCGCGTTCTTCGATGCCCTGCACTGCATCATCGACGATCTGCGCCCCGAACCGCGACAGCAACCCCTTGCGCGCGCCATAGCGGCGGAATTTGACCTTGTCGCCAAAGCGGTCCTTCATCATCGGGCGCAGGTGGCCGATGCCGTCGATCAGACCCAGTTCGGCGGCGCGTTTCGCCAGCCAGATCTCTCCGGTGAACAGGTCCTGATCCTCGGGCAGCTTGCCTGCCCGACGGCTGTTCACATGGTCCTTGAAATTCTCGTGGATGTCTTCCAGCAGCACCTTCAGCCGGGCCACGTCTTCCGGGTTTTCGGGGCGGAACGGGTCCAGCATGCTCTTGGATTTGCCAGCGGTATAGACGCGCCGTTCCACGCCGTATTTGTCGATCAGCTCATGCACCCCGAAGGAGGCGGAGATCACACCGATGGACCCCAGCACCGAAGACGGATCGGCATAGATCTCATCCGCGGCCACGGCCAGCCAGTAGCCGCCGGAGGCCGCGACATCCTCGACAAAGGCGATGACGGGAATCTTCTTTTCCTCTGCCAGCCGACGGATGCGCGCACCGATCAGCGAAGACTGGACGGGGCTGCCACCGGGCGAGTTCACCTCAAGCGCGATGGCGACCGGTTTGCCCTTGCTGAACGCCTTTTCGATCACCGGCCCCAGGGTCGCGTCGTTCAGCACGCCACGCCCTGAGGTGCTGATCATCCCCGACAGGCGGATCACAGCAACGGTCGGGTTGGACTTCAGGAAAGGCAGCCAGTTGTTCATGCCCCCCATGTAGAACGCCGACGCCGGTCAAACAAGGCGAGGCGAAGCTTTATTGGCGAATGCGCCAGCCGGTGCGGAAAATCCACCATATGATGCCGAGACAGACACCGGTAAACAGCCCGATGGCCAGAAGGCTGGTCAGGATCGGCACATCCGCGGTGTCAAAGAACGCCCAGCGGAACCCCGAGATCAGGTAAACCACCGGGTTGAACATCGACACTGCCTGCCAGAACGGCGGCAGCATCGAAATGGAGTAGAAAGACCCGCCCAGGAACACCAGCGGCGTGACGATCAGCAGCGGCACGATCTGCAATTGTTCGAAATTGCCCGCCCAGATGCCCAGGATAAATCCGAAGAGCGCGAAACTGATCGTGGTCAGCAGCAAGAACGCCACCATGGCCAGTGGATGGGCGATGCTGAAATCGACAAAGAAGTATGCCGTGATCAGGATAATGAATCCGATGATCAGCGACTTGGTCGCGGCGGCCCCCACATAGCCCATGACGATTTCGAGAAAGCTGATCGGCGCGGACAGAAGCTCAAAGAACGTGCCGATGAACTTGGGGAAATAGATCCCGAAAGAGGCATTGGCGATGGATTGGGTTATGACCGTCAGCATGATCAGCCCCGGCACGATGAACGCCCCATAGCCGACCCCCTCGACCTGTTCGATCCGGCTGCCGATGGCCGCGCCGAAAACGACGAAGTAAAGCGATGTGGAGATGACAGGCGCAAGCAAACTCTGCGCGACGGTCCGGAAGAACCGGAACATCTCGAAAATATAGATGGAGCGGACAGCCGTCCAGTTCATGCCGCGTCCTCCTTGACCAGATTGACAAAGATATCTTCCAGGCTGGATTGCCGGGTCACGACATCGCGCAGCACCAGCCCCTCGGCGGCAACATCCGCCAGCAGCTTGGTGATGCCAGTGCGTTCGGCATTGGTATCATAGGTATAGATCAAGGCGTGCCCGTCACTGGACAAGGCCAGATCGTCGGACTGCAGATTCCTGGGAACCTCGGTCAGGGTCTCGGTCAATTGCACCTCAAGTTCCTTCTGACCCATGCGGGTCATCAGCTTGGTCTTTTCCTCGACCAGCAGCAGCTCGCCATGGGCGATCACACCGACGCGGTCGGCAATCGCCTCCGCCTCTTCGATATAATGGGTGGTCAGGATGATGGTCACGCCATCTTCCTTCAGCTTGTCGACGATCTGCCACATGTCCTTGCGCAATTCCACGTCGACGCCTGCGGTGGGTTCGTCAAGAAACAGAACGCGGGGGTCATGGGCCAAAGCCTTGGCGATCAGGACACGGCGCTTCATACCGCCCGACAATTCCCTGATCTGGTTGTCCTTCTTGTCCCAAAGCGACAATTGCCGCAGCACCTTCTCGATGGCCGCATCGTCGGACGGCTTGCCAAACAGACCGCGTGAGAACCGCACGGTGTTGATGACCCGCTCAAAAGGCTCCAGGTTGATTTCCTGCGGCACCAGCCCGATCATCGACCGCGCGGCGCGATAATCATGCAGGATGTCGTGCCCGCCGACAGTGACCGTACCGCTGGTCGGCATGGTGATCCCACAGACCGTAGAGATCAATGTGGTCTTGCCCGCGCCGTTCGGGCCGAGAAGGGCAAGGATTTCACCCTCTTCAATCCCCAGGTTCACGCCCTTGAGCGCCTGGAACCCATCCTTGTAGGATTTGCGCAGGTCTGTGATTTCAACGATATTTGCCATGGCTCAGGCCCCCTTCATCCCGCGCGAACTTAATCGGCGGGACGTTAAAGTAAACAGTTCAGTTCAGTCTTTTGACCGACCGAACCAGCCTTTTTTCCTGGGGGCCTCTTCGGCGTCGTCCCCGCCTGCATCTTCCGCCGGTCCCTCCAGGGCCGCCTGAAGGTTGTCGAAGAACTGATCCGCCATCTTCTTGGCAAACCCGTCGATGATCCGGCTGCCCAGCTGCGCGAGCTTGCCGCCCACCTTGGCCTCCACGTCATAGCTCAGCTCGGTGCCGCCATCCTTTGCCGCCAGCCGCACGTCGGCACCGCCCTTGGCAAAACCCGCAGCACCGCCCTTGCCCGCGCCATCGATCTTCATGGATTGGTCCGCAACCAGATCGGTGATTGTCACCTCTCCCTTGAAGGTGGCCTTTACCGGCCCGACCTTCTGCACGACGGTCGCCTCGTATCCCTCCTCGACCGAGCCGGTGACCTCGGTGGCGCCCGGTACGCAGGCCTTGAGCACCTGGGGATCCAGCAGGGCTGCGTAAACCTCTGACGGGGGCGCCGCAATCTGACGGGTATCTGACATCTGCATGGGGGAACCTCCGGGTTATTTGCGCGCAGGATAGCCAAGTTGGCAGGACTGTCCAACGCCAAACGCACTGGACAGACGCGGCAGGGCTGATAGGTCAATTGCATGACTGTGCTTCCCCAAAATCGCGCCGGGCCGGCGATTGCCTTTGTACTGGCCGGGATCCTGGCGATTTCCGTGAACGACATGCTGATCAAGCGGCTTTCCGGGGGCTATCCGCTGCATGAACTGGTGTTCGTGCGCTCAGCCATCGGGATCGTATTCAGCCTGGTGCTGGTCCAGATCGAGGGCGGCTGGCATATCCTCAAGACCGACCGGCCGGGTCTGCACCTGCTGCGCGGGGCGCTGGTGGTGATTGCCAACATGACATTCTTTGTCGCCCTTGGGGCGATCCCCCTGGCCGATGCCACCGCATTGTTCTTTGCGGCACCCCTGTTCATCACGCTGCTGTCGATCCCGATCCTGGGGGAAAAGGTGGGGCTCCTGCGGCTCGGTGCCGTGATGGTTGGATTTGTCGGGGTTGTCATCATGCAACGGCCCTGGGCGGGCAGTGAAACGCTGGGTGCCTCCCGGCTGGTGCTGCTTTTGCCGGTACTCGCAGCGCTGACCTATGCGCTGAACCAGCTGATGACCCGCAAGCTGGGGGTAAGCAGCAAGGCCTCGGCGCTCTCGGTCTACATCCAGTCGGTTTTCATCGTCGTTTCGCTGGGGTTCTTCCTGGTGGCCGGCGACGGACGCTTTGTGAGCGAGGGCAGCTCGGCCTCGATGCAGTTCCTGCTGCGCGCCTGGGTCTGGCCCGCGCCCGGGGACGGCTGGATCTTTGTTGGCATGGGGTTGAACGCGGCGGTAATCGGCTATTGCCTGAGCGCCGCCTACCGGATGGCCGATGCCGCCACGGTCGCGCCCTTTGAATACATGGGCCTGCCGCTGGCGGTGTTCTGGGGCTTCATGATTTTTGGGGATCTGCCCGCCTGGGAAGTCTGGATCGGCATCGCATTGATCCTCGGTTCGGGATTGTTCGTCTTCTTGCGCGAGCGGCAAAAGACCCGTGTGCGGGTCAGCCGACCGACCACCCGGCGGTACTGAGGGTTCGGAATTTTCAAAAATTCCGGACCGTTTTCTTCAAAGAAAACGACTACTCCGGCCGAGACACCTGCACCACCACCTTGCCCGTGGCCTTGCGGGTCCGCAGCAGGTCCAGTGCCTCGTTCGCCTGTTCCAGCGGCAGCACGTTGCTGACATGCGGCTTGATCCTGCCTGCCACATACCAGTCGATCAGGGTGCGGAAACTGTCGGTCAGCACGCCGGGTTTGATCCGCGCGTAACCGCCCCAGTAAAAACCCAGAACCGTCAGGTTCTTGACCAGCAGGATGTTGGCCGGGATCTGCGGCACCTCGCCACTGGCGAACCCCAGCGGCAGCAGCCGCGCCTCGGGGTTGCAGGCGCGCATTGCCGCCTTGAACTGATCGCCGCCGATCGGGTCATAAACCACATCCGCCCCGCCCAGCGACTTGACCACCGCGCGGATGTCATCGGTATCGGAATCGATCAGGTGATCGGCACCCAGCTTGCGGCAGATCTCAAGCTTCTCCTTGCCCCGCGCACAGGCGATCACCTCTGCGCCCATCAGCTTGCCCAGTTCCACCGCGGTCAGGCCGACCCCGCCCGAAGCCCCCAGCACCAGCAGCCGTTCCCCCGGTTTCAAACCTGCCTTGTAGTCCAGCGCGACATGGCTGGTGCCATAGGCGATCAGGAAGGCCGCCGCATCCACCGCGTCCATCTCATCAGGAATCGGGACGCAGACCTCCGCAGGCAGGACCGCATATTCCGACAGGCCGCCAAAGCCGGCATAGGCCGCAATGCGCTGATCCTTTGCCAGCGTGTTCACCCCGTCACCCAACCCCACGACACGGCCCGCCAGTTCCATCCCGATGGTAAATGGCAGCGGCGGCTTTTCCTGGTAGGTCCCCTTGATCATCAGCGTGTCGCCGAAATTCAACCCGCAGGTGTCAATCCTGACCAGCACCTCGCCCGGTCCGGGCACGGGCAGCTCCAGTTCCCGCAGGCTCAGGGGTTCGTCATAGGCGGTCACTTGCATCGCGCGCATCATGGGGTCCTTTTCGATTGGCCCGCTTTGTCGCCTGTCCCCGCAGCCCTTGGCAAGGGGCATCACGCTATCCTGCGAAAATCACGGCGCGGATGCCATAGGCCACAAGACCCAGGGCCGAAATGCTCAGCACCCAGAGCAGCACGAACCATCCCAGCCGACGCAGCCAGAGCGGCATCAATGATATCCGTCTTCCGGGTCGATCTTGCCCCGGAACACCCAATAGGCATAGGCGGTATAGGCAAGGATCATGGGCACCAGCACCAATGTCC
This sequence comes from Sulfitobacter sp. PR48, assembly GCF_028807335.1. Taxonomy (NCBI): domain Bacteria; kingdom Pseudomonadati; phylum Pseudomonadota; class Alphaproteobacteria; order Rhodobacterales; family Roseobacteraceae; genus Sulfitobacter; species Sulfitobacter sp. PR48. Next base: position 240,000 of record NZ_JARAMM010000003.1, read on the forward strand.
CGACCAGCGTGAACCACAGCGAACTGTCGGGGGCCGCGGCGTCCACGATGGTCAGGGCACCGGGCACCATATAGGGATAGAAACTGATCCCGATGCCGATGAACCCCAGAACAAAAAGGCTGAGTGCGCAGAGGAACGGCTGCAGGTCACGCTGCTGTTGCAACCCCCGGAACAGGCCCAGAATGCAAAGCCCCACCAGCACCGGCACGACAAAGCTGAAACCCATCGACGGCCAGGTGAACCAGCGTTCGAAATAGACGTAGCGCAGGAAGGGTGTCCAGAGGCTGACAGCCGCCATGAAAATCACCGTTGCAATGGCAAACGGCCGGGCCAGCCTGCGCATATGGGTCTGGATGCGCCCCTCCAACTTGAGGTTCAGCCATGTGGCTCCCAGCATCGCGTAGCCCACCGTCACCGCGACACCGGTCAGGAAGGTGAAGGGCGTCAGCCAGTCCCACCAGCCGCCCGCATAGGCGCGGTTCTCGACCTCGATCCCCTGTACCAGCGCGCCCAGCGCGATGCCCTGGCACAGCGCCGCCGTCAGCGATCCGCCGAAAAACGCGATGTCCCAGGTCCCCTTCCAGCGCTTTGTGCGCCAGCGGTACTCAAAGGCCACGCCGCGAAACACCAGCCCCAGCAGCATCAGGATGATCGGCATGTAAAGCGCGGGCATCACCACGGCATAGGCCAGCGGGAACACCGCGAACAGCCCGCCGCCGCCCAGCACCAGCCAGGTTTCATTGCCGTCCCAGATCGGCGCGACGGAATTCATCATCACGTTGCGCTCTTTCTCGTCCTTGGTCAGGGGAAACAGCAGGCCCACCCCCAGGTCGAAACCATCGAGGATGACATAGACCAGCACCGCAAAGGCGATGATCCCCGCCCAGATGAATGACAGTTCAAAACCCAGCATCTCAGGTCCTCGCCTTGTCGTCGTGATTGCCCTGCATCTGCACCGACGGGGTCGTCCCGGCGGTGCGGGTCGGGCCTTCGTCCGTGATCGGCGCATCGCTCACGGGTTTGATCGGCTTGCCCATCAGGCGCAGGATATAATAGGTGCCCGCGCCGAAAACGAAGAAATAGACGATGATAAAGGCAATCAGCGAGGCCGCGACCGCGGGTGCCGCGACGGGCGAGAGGCTGTCGGAGGTCCGCAGCAGCCCGTAGACGGTAAAGGGCTGGCGTCCCACTTCGGTCGTGATCCAGCCCGCCAGCACCGCGACGAACCCCATCGGCCCCATCGCCATCGACGCGCGGTAAAGCCAGGGCGCATCGAAAAGCCGCCCGCGCGCCCGCGCGATCAGCCCCCACAATCCCAGACCCAGCATGGCAAAGCCAAGGCCCACCATCACCCGGAAGGAGAAAAAGACGATGGCCACTGGCGGTTCATCCTCGTCCGGAACGGTATCAAGACCGGCCAGCGGCGCGTTCAGGTCGTGCTTGAGGATCAGAGAGCTGAGCTTGGGGATCTCCACCGCGTAGTCGACACGCTTTTCCGCCTGATTGGGGATGCCGAACAGGATCAGCGGCGCTCCGTGGGGATGGCTTTCGAAATGCCCCTCCATCGCCATCACCTTGACCGGCTGGTGTTCCAGCGTGTTGAGCCCGTGGGAATCGCCCGCCAGGATCTGCAGGGGGGTCACCAGCGCCAGCATCCACATCGCCATGGAGAACATCCGCCGGGCAGGCGCATCGCTGCGGTCGCGCAGCAGGTGCAGGGCCCCCACCGCCCCCACCACCAGCGCGGTTGTCAGGAAGGCGGCCAGCACCATGTGCGTCAGGCGATAAGGGAACGAGGGATTGAATACGATCTGCCACCAATCCTCGGGAATGAACTGCCCCAGCTCGTTCATGCTGAAGCCCGCAGGCGTCTGCATCCAGGAATTGACCGACAGGATCCAGGTGGCCGAAATCAGCGTGCCGAATGCCACCATGCCCGTTGCCATCATATGCAGCGCATCACCCACCCGTTCGCGGCCAAAAAGCATGATCCCCAGGAACCCCGCCTCAAGGAAAAAGGCGGTCAGCACCTCATAGGCCATCAACGGGCCGATCACCGGGCCGGCCTTGTCCGAAAACACCGACCAGTTGGTGCCGAACTGATAGGACATGACGATGCCCGACACGACCCCCATGCCAAAGGCAATGGCGAAAATCTTGACCCAGTAATTGAACAGAATCAGGAAGGTGCGGTCCCGCGTCCAGAGCCAGCGCGCGTTCAGCACCGCCAGGAAGCTGGCCAGCCCGATGGAGAAGGCCGGAAAGATGATGTGAAACGAGATCGTGAAGGCAAACTGCACCCGCGCGAGGATCTCTGCGGAATATCCGTCGAACATGGTCTGGCCTCCATTGCTTCTGTCCCGGACATAGGCTGTTTTCGCAGCCTGTACAGCGACACATTTCGCCGCAGCGGGTGTCAGAAGCGCAGGTCCACTTTCAGACCCGGTTCATTGTCACCCAACACGAGTTCCGCACCATGCAGCGCCGCCACGGCTGCCACCAGGCTCAGACCCAATCCGTTTCCGGGCGTGTTGCGGCTGCGATCCAGACGATAAAGCCGGTCCAGCACCTTGTCACGTTCCTTGACCGGAATGCCCGGTCCGGTATCGGCCACCTGCAGCCAGACCCGGCCCGCCGCGTGCTGCGACAGGCGAATCGTGATTTGGCTGCCTGCAGGCGTATGGCGCAGTGCGTTTTCGATCAGGTTCGAGACCATCTGCCCCAGCAAAGCCCTGTCCCCCCGCACCTTCGGCACATCAGCGGCAATCTCCAGGGTCAGGCGATGGCCGCTGTCGCCGGCACTGGGGTCATAAACCTCGACCAGGGTCTGGCAGACCTGCGCCAGATCAACGGGTGCGAAGCGCGACCGGGCCGATCCGGCCTCGACCTGCGCCAATTGCAGCAGCGCCTGGAACACATGCCCCATATCCGCGACTTCGGCACGGGTGCGGGCAACCAGTTCGGCCTCTTCGCTGTCCGGGGGCACCTTGCCCTCCAGATCCTCCAGTTGCAGGGCAACCCGTTGCAACGGCGTCTTGAGGTCATGGGCGATGTCCGATGACACCTGTTTCAGCGCGGTGACAGACGCCTCCTGCGCGGTGGCCATCTGATTGAGCTTGCCGCCGATCTGCGCAAGGTCGTCTGACCAGCGCGGCCCGACCACCACGCGCGCGCCCAGATCCCCGCCGGTCATCCGGTCCAGCGCGCGGCCCACCACCTCCACATGCCGCTTGGAGCGGCGTGCCAGCACAAGCCCGCCCGAAAGCGCGATCAGCGCCGTTGGCAGCAGGCTGATCAGCAGGATGTTGAGGAAGACCCCGCCCAGCGCCTCGATCTCTGCCCGGCTGCGGGCGATGGTGATGATGCCGCCATGCAACCGGTCGGTCAGCGACAGATAGGCGCCATCATATTGCGCGCGGTCCCGGTCCAGCGAGATGATGTGAAAACCCGCCTCGTCCCGCGCGATCGCCCCGTTGCCAAAGATCCGGCCCGAGGGCGCGATATAGCTCAGCACCATGCGGTTGGGGTCAGCCTCGCGGCTTTCGGCCTCTACCAGTGCCGCCACGGCGCGGGCATTGGGGGCGGCGCGAAAGCCCGCTAGGTCCTGGCGCAGATCGGCACGCATGGCCTGTTCGAACGAGCGTTGGGTAAACCCGTAGCTGGCCGCGAGGCTAAGCAAGCTGACTGCGGTGAACAGCGCCACCAGCAGCAGCGCCAGCCGCAGCGGCATCGACCGCCAGAGTTCCGCAAGCCGTGCCGTCATGCGGCAATCCGGTATCCCGCCCCGCGCACCGTCTGGATGATTTCCTTGTCAAAGGGCCGGTCCACCTTGGCGCGCAACCGGCTGATGTGGGTTTCCACCACATTGGTGCCGGGGTCAAAGCCGATGTCCCAGACCGCTTCCAGCAACATGGTTCTGGTCTGAACCCGCCCCTTGCGCCGCAACAGATGTTCCAGCAGGGCAAATTCGCGCGGCAACAGGTCCAGCACCTGCCCCGCCCGCGTCACCGTCCGGGTGATCAGGTTCATTTCCAGATCGCCCGCGCGCAGCACCGTCTCCGTCTCCATCGCCTGGGGCCTGCGCGACAGCGCCGCGACCCGCGCCGACAGTTCGCCAAAGACAAAGGGTTTCGCAAGGTAATCATCCGCCCCGGCGCGCAGCCCCTCGATCCGGTCGTCGACATCGCCCATCGCCGTCAGCAGCAAGACCGGCACCTTCGATCCGGCGCCGCGCAGCGTCTTGAGCAGGGTCAGCCCGTCGACCTGCGGCAGCATCCGGTCAAGAATCAGCACATCATGCCCCCCCGCCGTCGCCGCAATCAGCCCTTCGCGCCCGTCCGCGACCAGATCGACAACATGACCTTCCTCGCGCAATCCCTTGGCGATGTAGCGCCCGGTTGTGGCGTCGTCTTCTATGACGAGCAGTTTCATCGTGACCTCTGTTCCTGATCTGCAGGTCTCCTGCATAGACAATATGGGGCCGCAGGCCGCGTTACAAATTTGTATAGGGCCGCCCACGATGCTGTAAGGACAGACCGTCATATGGGGTGGGCACAAGAAAATTCGAGGTAACCCCGATGCACTCCATACTGAAATCACCAAGACAAAGCGCCGCCGCGGCATTGACCGCGGCCCTGCTGGCCACTTCCGCGCTGACCGTCGCACCTGCTGCGGCCTATGCGGTGCCCGCCGGCGGCTATGCCGATCTGGTGGAACAAGTCTCCCCTGCCGTGGTCTTTATCGAAGTCACCACCAAGGCACAGGACACTCCCGCCCCGATGCCGCGCAACATTCCCCCGCAACTGCGCCGCTTCTTCGAGGACGGCATGCCCGGAATGCCCGGCCACCAAGGGCCGCTTCAGGGCGTGGGCTCGGGCTTCATCATCTCTTCCGACGGCCAGATCGTGACAAACCACCATGTGGTGGCAGGAGCCGACACCGTGACCGTCAAACTGGCCGATGACCGCAGTTTCGAGGCCAAGGTGGTCGGCAGCGACCCGATGACGGACATCGCCCTGCTCAAGATCGAAGCGGATGTTGACCTGCCCTTTGTCAAATTCGGCGCCACAGATGGCCTGCGGGTGGGCGACGAAGTTGTCGCCGTCGGCAACCCCTTCGGCCTTGGCGGCACCGTGACCTCCGGCATCATCTCTGCCCTGTCGCGTGACATCCGCTCGGGCCCCTTTGATGACTTCATCCAGACCGATGCCTCGATCAACAAGGGCAACTCCGGCGGACCGCTGTTCAACAACGCCGGTGACGTGATCGGCGTCAACACCGCCATCCTGTCGCCCGATGGCGGCTCCGTCGGCATCGGCTTTGCCGTGCCTGCCGACCTGGTGCAGACGGTTGTGGCCGATCTGTCCGACGATGGCAGCGTCTCGCGTGGCTGGCTGGGTGTGAACATCCGCCCGATGACCGAAGAGGTCGCCAATGTCCTGGGCTACGATTCGCCCAAGGGCGCCGTGATCGAAGCGGTGAGCGAGGACAGCCCTGCCGCCAAGGCCGGTCTGGAGCGGGGCGACATAATCATGTCCTTTGGCAAGACAGAGGTGACCGACCTGCGCGACCTGACCCGTGCGGTGGCCACCACCGAGCCTGAACAAAGCACACAGATGAAAGTGCTGCGCAAGGGCGAGGAGCTGACCCTCGACGTAACCGTGGGCAAGCTGGATCCCAAGCCGGCCTGACCCATGCGTGACCCCGGCGGCGCATCCCCCGTTGCCGCCGGGGCTTTTCAACTCCGGCCCGGCTGCCCCTACAACTTGGCGATGCGCACCAGCGCCTGCCGCAACAGCCGGGCCTCTTCCTGCGAAAAATCCGCCATCAAAGCCCGGTCGAACTGTTTCCCCTGCGCGGCCAGATCGGCATAGGCCTGCCTGCCCTGCGATGTCAGCGCCAGGGTTTCATGGCGCCTGTCGTCCTCCCAGGGGCTGCGCGTCAGGAATCGTTTGGCCTGCAGGGCGGCCACCGCGCGGCTGACCTTGGTCTTGTGCATCCGCGCCCGGTCGCAGATCTCCTTGGCCGTCATTGCCCCGTAGCGCCCCAGATGGAACAGCACCCGCCATTCGGTGCGCAACATCCCGTATTTACCCTTGTAATATCGCTGAAAACTCGCGCTGGATTCCTCCGCCGCCATGTTCAGCAGATAGGGCAGAAACCCCCGCAGGTCGAAATCATCCACCGTCTCCCCCGGCGGTGCCCCGTCTTTTTTCGGCATTTTGCAATTTATCCCGTTGTTAGTTACAAAACCAACTAATATGTGATCTTCACGTTTTGCGAAAGGACCTGCCATGAATAAGGACGTCGCCCCCCACGCGCTGAAAAGCGCCGCAACGCCTGTCGGCACCCATGAGGGATACATGCCCGGCTTCGGCAACGACTTCGAGACGGAAGCCCTGCCCGGTGCCCTGCCCCAGGGCATGAACTCGCCCCAGAAGGTGAACTACGGCCTCTACGGCGAACAGCTTTCCGGCACCGCCTTCACCGCGCCCAGCCACCAGAACGAACGCACCTGGTGCTACCGCATCCGGCCATCGGTCAAGCACACACACCGCTTTGAAAAGATCGACCTGCCCTATTGGAAATCCGCGCCACATGTGGACCCGGACGTGGTCAGCCTGGGCCAGTACCGCTGGGATCCGGTCCCGCATTCCGAAGGGAAACTGACCTGGCTCACCGGCATGCGCACCATGACCACGGCCGGTGACGTCAATACGCAGGTCGGCATGGCCAGCCACATCTACCTTGTCACCGACAGCATGGTGGACGCCTATTTCTACTCCGCCGACAGCGAACTGCTGGTGGTCCCGCAGGAGGGCCGTCTGCGCTTTGCCACCGAACTGGGCGTGATCGACATTGAACCACAGGAAATCGCGATCATCCCGCGTGGCCTGGTCTACCGGGTCGAAGTGCTCGAAGGGCCCTGCCGCGGCTTTGTCTGCGAGAACTACGGACAGAAGTTCGACCTGCCCGGTCGCGGACCGATCGGGGCCAACTGCATGGCCAACCGCCGCGATTTCAAGACGCCCATCGCCGCCTTCGAGGACCGCGACGCGCCCTCCACCGTCACGGTGAAATGGGCGGGCCAGTTCCACGAGACGAAAATCGGCCATTCCCCGCTCGACGTCGTTGCCTGGCATGGCAACTATGCCCCCTGCAAATATGATTTGCGCACCTATTGCCCGGTCGGCGCGATCCTGTTCGATCATCCGGACCCGTCAATCTTTACCGTGCTCACCGCGCCCTCGGGTGTCGAAGGCACCGCGAACATCGACTTCGTCCTGTTCCGCGACCGCTGGATGGTGGCCGAGGATACCTTCCGCCCGCCGTGGTATCACAAGAACGTCATGTCCGAACTGATGGGCAATATCTTTGGCATCTATGACGCCAAGCCCAAAGGCTTCGTCCCCGGCGGCATGTCGCTGCACAACATGATGCTGCCCCACGGCCCGGACAAGAACGCCTTTGAAGGCGCGTCGAACGCCAAGCTTGAGGCCGAGAAACTGGAGAACACCATGTCCTTCATGTTCGAAACCCGCTTCCCGCAGCACCTGACCACCTTCGCCGCCAAGGAGGCGCCACTGCAGGACGATTACATCGACTGCTGGACCGACCTCGAAAAGAAATTCGACGGCACCCCCGGCAAGAAATGATGCCGCCTGCCGGTTTCGCCCTAGGTGAAACCGGCAGCTATCAGCACAAGGAATACCCATGACCCTCCTCCAATCCTGGGTGGAAAGCGCCAACAGCGCCAACACCGACTTCCCGCTCAACAACCTGCCCTACGGCGTGTTCGAGACAAACACGCTTGAACCGCGCTGCGGCGTGGCCATCGGCGACATGATCCTCGACATGGCCGCAATGGAAGAGAACGGGCTGATCGACCTGGCCGAAGAGCCCGTGTTCGACGTGCCCTACTGGAATGACGTGATGGAACTGGGGCCCGAAGGCTGGGCCGCCCTGCGCAACCGGCTGACCGACCTGCTGGCGGCCGATGCCCCGGACCAGGCGCAGGTCGCGCCCCACCTGGTGCCGATGGCAGAGGCGCGGATGCACATGCCGCTGGTGGTCACCGAATTCACCGATTTCTACGCGGGCAAGCACCACGCCACCAACATCGGCACCATGTTCCGCAGCGCTGAAAACGCGCTGCCGCCGAACTGGCTGCACATCCCCATCGGCTACAACGGGCGCGCCTCCACCGTGGTTGTCTCCGGCACGCCCATCGTGCGCCCCAATGGCCAGACCAAGGCGCCGGACGCCGATATGCCCTCCTTCGGCCCCAGCAAGCGGCTGGACATCGAGCTGGAGATGGGCGCCATCGTCGGCACCTCCTCCGAGATGGGCCACCCGATCAGCGTGGCGCAGGCCGATGACATGATCTTTGGCTATGTCCTGCTGAACGACTGGTCGGCGCGCGACATCCAGCCCTGGGAATACCAGCCACTGGGCCCGTTCCAGGCCAAGGCATTTGCCACTTCGATCTCCCCCTGGATCGTGACGAAAGCGGCGCTGGAGCCGTTCCGCACCTCCACGCCCGAACGCGAAAAGGACCTGCTGCCCTACCTGCGTGAACCCGGCCCGATGCTCTATGACATCGAGCTGGAGGTGACGATGGCCCCCGAAGGCAAGGCGCCGACCACCATCGCGCGCACCAACTACAACCAGATGTACTATTCCGCCGCACAGCAGTTGACCCATCACGCCTCTTCCGGCTGCGCGATGAACGCGGGCGACCTGCTGGGTTCGGGCACGATCTCCGGCCCCGAAAAGCACGAGCGCGGCTCGCTGATCGAACTCAGCTGGGGCGGCAAGGAAACCATCACGCTGGACAGCGGCGACACCCGCACCTTCATCGAGGACGGCGATACAATGACGCTCAAAGGCGCCGCCAAAGGCGACGGATTCCGCATCGGCTTCGGCGACTGCGTGGGCACGATCAAACCGGCAATCAAGTTCCCCTGAGCTTCATTGTTCCAAGAAATACACAGATGTGACGCCACCACATGCGCCACGCCAGAAAGGACATACCATGGCCAAAGCTTTTGCCTCCCAGGGCGACCTGACCGAAAAGAAAATCACCTTCGACGAGGTCGGCCGCGGCCTCTGGGCCTTTACCGCCGAAGGGGACCCCAACTCCGGCGTCATCATCGGTGATGACAGCGTCATGATCGTCGAGGCGCAGGCGACCCCGCGCCTGGCGGGCAAGGTCATCGAGAAAGTCCGCGAAGTCACCGACAAGCCGATCAGCCATGTGGTGATGACCCACTACCACGCGGTCCGCGTGCTGGGGGCCTCCGCCTATGGTGCCGATCAGGTCATCATGTCCGACGTGGCCCGCGCCATGGTGGTCGAACGCGGGCAAGAGGACTGGGACAGTGAATTCCAGCGCTTCCCGCGCCTGTTTGAAGGGCATGAGAGCATTCCCGGCCTGACCTGGCCCACCACCACATTCTCCGACAGCATGACCGTCTATCTCGGCAACCGCCGGGTGGACATCAGGCAGATCGGCCGCGCCCATACCGCAGGCGACGCCGTCATCCACGTCCCGGACGAGAACGTGATGTTCACCGGTGACATCGTCGAGGACCACTCCGCCTGCTATTGCGGTGACGGGCATTTCAACGACTGGGGCGGCACGCTGGACAATATCCTGGCCTATGACGTGGATGCCATCGCACCGGGTCGCGGCGGCGCGCTGATGGGCAAGGATGCGGTCAAGGGTGCCATTGCCAGCACCCGCGACTTCGTGAATTCCACCTATGCCCCCGCCGCCCGTGTCGCGGCCCGCGGCGGCAGCCTCAAGGAAGCATGGGACGCGGTGCGCGAAGCCTGCGACCCCAAGTTCTCGGATTATGCGATCTACGAACATTGCCTGCCCTTCAACGTGGCCCGCGCCTATGACGAAGCGCGCGGCATCGACACGCCCCGCATCTGGACCGCCGAACGGGACATCGAAATGTGGAACGCGCTGCAGGCGTGATCCTGCAGCCCAGGGAGGATCGATATGGTTGCCGTAAGATACCAGACTGCTTTCAAGCTCTACCCCTACCACCAGGTCCCCGCGCAATCGCAGGCCCCGGTGCGGCACCCGGTGGTCATCGTCGGGGGCGGTCCCATCGGCCTCACCCTGGCGCTTGATCTCGGGCTCAAGGGCACCCCGGTACTGGTGTTGGACGACCACGAGGGCGCTGGCCTTGGGTCCAAGGCGATCTGCTTTGCCAAGCGCACGCTGGACATCGCGCATCGTCTTGGCGCGGCGCAGCCGATGGTGGACAAGGGCGTGGTCTGGAACGTGGGCCGGGTGTTTCACGCGGACCGTGAGGTTTACGAATTCAACCTTCTTCCCGAAGACGGCCACCGCTACCCCGCCTTCATCAATCTGCAGCAGCCCTATTTCGAACGCGACCTTGTGGAAGCCATCGAAAAAGCCCGGACCAATGGCGCGCCGATCGAGATACGGGGCGCAAACCAGGTCACCGCGATCACGCCGCAGGACGGGTTTACCACGCTGGAGGTCGACACCCCCGATGGCCCCTACCGGATCGAGGCCGACTACCTGATTGCCTGCGACGGCGCGCGTTCTCCCCTGCGCGAGATGATGGGGCTGACCTTCGATGGCCGGGTGTTCGAGGACAACTTCCTGATCGCCGATGTGCACATGAAGGCCGACTTCCCCACCGAACGCTGGTTCTGGTTCGATCCGCCCTTCGAGGGTGCCGGCCAGTCCGCCCTGCTGCACAAGCAGCCCGACGACATCTGGCGCATCGACTTTCAGCTTGGCTGGGACATCGACCGCAAGGCGGAACTGGACCCGGAGCGCATCCGCGCCCGCGTTGATGCCATGCTGTCCAGCCAGACCGGCACCGTGCCGGAATACGAGCTGGCATGGACGTCGATCTACACATTCCAATGCCGTCGCATGAAGTCTTTCCGGCATGGCAACGTGATCTTTGCAGGCGACAGCGCGCACCAGGTCTCGCCCTTCGGTGCGCGCGGGGCCAATTCCGGTGTGCAGGATGCGGACAACCTGGGCTGGAAACTTGATCTTGTGCTGAAAGGGCTGGCCGATGACAGCCTGCTCGACAGCTACGCCACCGAACGTGAATTCGGCGCCGATGAGAACATCCTGAATTCGACCCGTGCCACCGACTTTCTGACGCCCAAGACCCAGACCAGCCGGCTCTTCCGTGACGCGGTGCTGACCCTGGCAGAGCGGCATACCTTTGCCCGGCCCTTGGTGAATTCGGGACGCCTGTCGGTGCCATGCACCTATGACGGATTTCCGCATTTCGGCCCCGATGCGTTGAATGGCCCTGCGGTCACCCGCCCCGGCGCGGCCTGCGTCGATGCGCCGGTCGAAGACGGCTTCCTGCTGGACAACCTCGGCGGCACCTTCACCATCCTTGCCCTGGGCTGCGCTGCAGAGGCAGTGAGCGCGCAGGGCATTGACGCGGCTGTGCTGGAAATCGCCAACCCCTCCGACGCGCTGACCCGCCGCTACCTTGGTGACGCGAAACAGGCCGTTTATCTCATCCGTCCCGATCAGCATGTCGTGGCCCGCTGGCCCGGTTTCGACGCGGATGCCATCGCCAGCGCCATTGGCCGCGCCCTCGGAAAGGACAGCTGATGTCTGTGACACTGACCCCGAACATTCCCGACCAGGACGGATTTTACGATGAGCTGCTGCGCACCCATGAAGGCCTGAGCAAGGAGCAGTCCGATGCGCTCAACGCGCGGCTGATCCTGGTGCTGTGCAATCACATCGGCGACCGCGAGGTGATCCGCGCGGCGCTGGCGGCGGCGAAATAATCACAGGTCCACTTCGACCACGCCACCGGCCTCTGCCGCCCGGCTCTGGCACAGGATGATTGCATCCTGCCGCTGCGCCCTGGACAGCACGAAATCGCGGTGCTGGACCGCGCCCGAGACCAGGCCGCATTTGCACACGCCGCAGATGCCGTCGGAGCATTTCACGTCCACATGGATGCCATTTTCCGCCAGCACGTCCGTCGCGCTCTTGCCGGCAGGCACGGCGAGGTCGCGCCCCGAGCGCGCCAGCCGCAGGGTGAATTCGTGGTTCACATATTCCGGCACTTCGGGGACCGAGAAATACTCCAGATGCCGCGCCTCCTCCGGCACGCCCGCCGCCTCTGCCGCCGCCATGACCGCCGACATGTAGCGATCCGCCCCGCAGGTATAGACATGCGCGCCCGAAGGCAGGCCGCCCATCACGGTGCCCAGATCGGCGCGTGTATCCTCATCGGTGATGTGCAGATGCACCCTGTCGGCCCAGGGCACCGCCGCGAGGTCCGTCAGATACCCCATGCTGCCGCGTGACCGCCCGGAATAATGCAGGGCAAAATCGCGCCCCGCGCGGTGCAGCTCATGGGCCATGGCGATCATCGGTGTCACCCCGATCCCGCCGCCCATCAGCAGCGAGAACGGTGCCTCCGCATCCAGCGGGAAATGGTTGATCGGGTTCGAGATGAAGACCTTGCGCCCCTCGCTGAATATCCGGTGCAGCAGTTTCGATCCGCCGCGCCCGGCATCCTCCATCAGCACGCCGATCTGATAGGTGCTGCAGTCGCCCGGATCACCCGACATGGAATACTGGCGCAGGAATTCCGGTGCCACCACGATATCCAGATGCGCCCCCGCCTGCCAGGGCGGCAGATCACCCCCGCCCACAGGCTGAAACTCATATTTGGTGATCCCTGCCGCCATCTTCTCCGCCTTGGTGATCTCTACATGGATCACCGGGCTGTCGGCGGCATCGGTGGTGCGGTGCACCATGCTCTCATCGCCCGCCGCCAGACGCCGCTGATATTCTTCGGCCGTGATCATCGCGCGGTAAGCCTCGATCCCCGCCTCCCGGTCCATCGGGTCAGGGTACGGATATGGATGCGGGGCCAGTGGCGCGGGATAGACCGCCAGAGTCTGGTCCTCATACTTCAGGTCCAGATCCCGTTGCAGGGACCGTTCGTTCACCGGCTTGTCCGTGGGGCGGTAGCCGCCGTCTTCCGCGATTTCCAGATCCCACCACCATTTCTTGACCGGGTTCAGCCCGCCATTGCCCACCACATCATCCAGCCGCGCCAGCGCCGGGGCCGCTGCGGGAATGTTCATCGCGGCCCAGCGGAACGGGGCTTCCTTGAAGATGCCTTCCAGGTTCCAGGGGCAGGTCTTCATGCAGCGCCCGCACATCGCGCCGCCGGGTGTGGTGATCCGATAGGTGGCGCATTTCTGGCTGTCGGATTTCCATATCTCATAGCCGTTGAACATCAGCTTCGGCCCGGCGGTGATCGCGCCCGAAGGACATTCCCGCGCGCATTTGTTGCAGGACTCGCAGAATTTCTGCAGGCCAAAGTCGATGGGCCTGTCATGCGCCATCGGCAGATCGGTGGTGATCGCCCCGGATTTCAGGCGCGGGCCCAGATAGGGGTTCAGGATCACCTCGCCGATGCGGCTGACCTCTCCCAGCCCGCTCAACAGCAAGAGCGGCGGCTGCAGCACCTCGCCATCCATCACCGTATGCGCCTTGGCGCTGTAGCCGAGGTTGCGGATCTGTTTCGCCACCACGCCGCCAATCAACGAGAACCGCAAATAGGCGCGCATCGACTGCGCAACGCTGATCCAGTCGTCGCCCGAGGCGCCCTCCATCGTCTCGTAGCCCTGGTCGATGATCAGCGACACCGCCTGATCATGCGGCGGGTCGATGGGCGCGCCGGTGGCGTCATGCGAATACCACGCCCAGTCCGGGCAGCGCGAAATGCCGACCGCATCCGCGCCAAGGTAATAGCAGGTCGCCTTGACCAGATCGGCGGCTTCCGCCGGGTCCAGCGTGACCTTCCGATCCGCCGGGGCACCATCCTGCAACAACACGAAAGCCCCCAGTGCCCGCCGTTGCGCGGTCGAGGGTGCAGCCTTGCGCACATAGTATCCGCCCTTTGCCCCCTCCTGCAGCGCCTTGCCCATGTCGCCGAACTGCGCGCGGGCGAACATGTCGGTCCGCTTGGGCACCCGCGCCACCCGCGCCTCGTCGATATAGGTGGTGGGGTCCGCCACCCGTTTCAGACGCTCGAAAGGATGCGCGCCATCCACGAACCGGCGTTTGGCATAGGGCACCGCGTTCATCGCATTCTTGCGAAAACCCGTCCCCAGTTTCCACCGCACGCCAAAAGCCGAGGCAGGCTGCGCCGACATCGGTGCCAGTGGCCGGTCCGGGGCCATGGCAAAGCTGGTCGTCACCGCCGCCAGACCGAAACGCCCGCCGATATAGGGGTGGTGCAGCGCGCCGTCCTCCACCGTCGCCAGCCCTGCGGCAACCGCCAGCCGGCCAAGATCAACATCCGAGGTCGAGACCGTGTGCCCCCGCGCGTCAAAGCCCAGCACCCTCAGGTAATTGGCCAGCACCACGGCGGTTTCCGCCGCAAGCAACCCTGCCCGATGCGCCTGCGCCTCCCTGATCCAGGTGGTCCCGGCTTCGCCCGCCTCAACGTCACGCGGGTTCTCGTAAAGGAAGACCAGCGCATGGGTGTGGCCGTCAATCGTGCCCGGCGGCGCCTCCATCGATTCCTTGAGGTCGGCCATGATCATGTCGATGCCCGAGGCCAGTGTTTTGGTCTGGCGGGTGCGCAGGTCTTGCGCCAGCCGGTCGATGTCGGGGTTGCGAAAGGGGGTTTCCAGCACCGCTTCCGCAGGCAGCTTGCAAACGCCGACCACCGCCGCGTCAGAGAAATATCCAAAGGCTTTCAAATGATTTGCACGCTCCCGCAAGTCCTCCGGCACCTCGGATATGCCCCGATTGATCAGCCCGTCGCGGATCGCGTCCAGCATCGCCTGATGCTCGCGCATCGCATTGAGGATCGACAGCGGGTCGTCAGACCGTTCAAAGCTGAGCTGCGCCATCTGCGGCACCGTTGACAGCTCCGGCATTTGCCCGGCCCGCGCCAGCAGCTCGGTGGGGTATGGCCCCATGTGGACCGGACGGTTCTTGTCCGAAAACAGGCGGAATGTCATCGCGCGGTCCCTTTGCAACAGCCAAATGCCGAGGTCGCGACGGTCACCTGCCGCACAGGCCTTGTCAACCGATCACGCGCAGGCAATTCCGACCACCCCGGCCGCCCCGAAACAGGCCACAGCCAGCGGCCCTGTGGGGCCGTGACCCAGTTGGATGCAACACACCCCATTTAGTTAGCATGGAAAGTAATATAGCCTTGCACTGCCACCCGTAAAATACCAGATGAACCCATCCCAGCCAGCAGGTTCCCGTGTGACCAAGCCCAAAGACGCCAGTTCAGAGACCCTGCCCGCCACCGACCGGTCCCTGCCGATCGCGCTGATCCGCGCGCGGGAAACGGTGATGGCCCCGATCCGCGAGATGCTGAGCGAGACGGGGATCACCGAACAGCAATGGCGGGTGCTGCGTGTCCTGTCCGAAGGCGGCACGCTCGACGCGACCGAAGTGGCGGACCGCGCCAGCCTGCTGCTGCCCAGCCTCACCCGCATCGTGCGCAGCCTGTCGGACCGCGGCTATGTCACCCGCACCCGCGACCATGGTGACCGCCGCCGCCAGATGCTGGCGATCACCCCCACCGGCCAACAGGTGATCGACGACAATCTTGACGAGGCCCTGCGCATCGCCCAGCGTATTCGTGCAACCCTTGGCGAAAACAATTACGAAAAGCTGCTGGATCTGCTGGGCGCGTTACACACGTTCAAATAGAAGAACGCCAAATTTCTTGACAGTCGAATGTCTGGTTCCTTACCCTCGCCCAATATTTCGGGGTAATTTCCTTCTAATTCATTCCACTGGATCATTCTGCCCGGCCTTTCCCCCGCCGTGCGAAAGGAACATCATGCGTTCGATCAAATTCATCGCCACGACCGTTTTTCTTTTTCCAATGGCTGTCAGCGCCCAGGACAATTTCCTCAACGGTGTAAGTATATCCGACAATGATTTGGGAGAGGCAGACCTGTTTGTCACCGACAACTCCGTTCTGGACGGGGATGTGTGCATCGGCAACGGCTGCACCTTGGATGTAACTTTTGCGTCAGATGTCGCCGTAATGGTTGCCGATACATCCAACAGCATAATTTTTGACGATACGTCATCGGCAACATTCCCGGACCGGGACTGGAAACTGCTGATCAATGATGTGCTGGCAGTTTCGTCCGGCGGAATAGAACGGTTCGCTATCGAGGATGTCACCAACGGCACCATTCCCTTTTCGGTTCTGGGCGCTGCGCCGGAGAATGCGCTGGTGGTGGCCAGCAGCGGCCAGGTGGGCCTGGGCACGGCCATTCC
The DNA here is from genome assembly GCF_028807335.1 of Sulfitobacter sp. PR48. Taxonomy (NCBI): domain Bacteria; kingdom Pseudomonadati; phylum Pseudomonadota; class Alphaproteobacteria; order Rhodobacterales; family Roseobacteraceae; genus Sulfitobacter; species Sulfitobacter sp. PR48. The sequence continues at coordinate 256,312 of NZ_JARAMM010000003.1, forward strand.
GCAAGCTGATCTGCACATTTCCAGCGCGGACACAGCCGACGTGCTGCTTGCACCCACGAATGCGGGTGTGCGTTCTTTTCAGGTGGGAGTGGATGCAGATGGCCTGTTTACCCGGATTTCGACCGGCGCGATCCCGTTCGAAGTGGCCAATGACAGCGCCTTTGGTGCGCTGCAGATCCTCAACAGCGGGGTCCGGGTGAACGCGGGCAATTTCGACAAGGATTTCCAGATCGGCAGCGATGTGAACGACAATGCAATGTTCGTCGATGGCGCCACAGCCTTTGTCGGCTTCGGCACCAATTCCCCCGAACAGCTGCTGCACATTCGTTCCGACGCGACCGGCAGCGACGCCTTCGCCTTGTTCGATGCCAATGGCACAGGCTCCGACGCGGCGTTCCTTCTGCGCCAGAACGGCGTCACGCCCACGACCTGGGAATTCCGCAACCAGCAGGATTCAGGCCGCCTGAATGTCGGGGTCGCGGGAGGCAACACGCCGCTCAAGATTGACAATACCGCCAACAACAACCTGCTGAAACTGGGCCGCAACGGCCGCCCGGACGAGGTGGTGGTGACCGGAAAGCTGGTGGTGAACAACACCCAGATGAACGTGCCGGATTACGTCTTTGCCGAAGATTACGCCCTGCGCCCGCTGTCTGATGTTCAGGCATTCATTGACGCCAACAGCCATCTGCCCGAGGTGCCTTCCGAAGCACAGATCAGGGCGAGCGGTCTGGACATGGCCGAAATGCAGCTGGTCCACCTGAAAAAGATCGAGGAACTGACGCTTTACACGTTGGAGCAGGAAGAACGGATCACCCGGCTCGAAGCCGCGCTGGAGGCGCTTGTCGCAGAGTAGCCGCAGCGGGGAACCGAGAATGGCCTGCGTCTGCGCTGCCCGTGATGTCACGACACAGGGACTTGATCTGGCACAGATGCAGATGGTGGACCTGGAAAAGATCGAAGAGCTTACCCTGCACAGTATCGAGCAGCACAAGACCAACACGGCACAGGGCGCGAGGATAGAACGACTGGAAGAACTGATCGAGGATATGCGCGCCACCCGCTGACCAATTTCTTTTCATGGACGGGTCAGCACCAGGCGCTTAGCGTTACCTGCATATTCACAACTTTAAAGCGCCGTTTCGACGGCTGAACAAAAGGAACAATTTCAATGATCCATTCACGTCTGTTTGCTTCCGGGTTTGCCCTTGCTCTTGCCGCGATGCCAGTGCTGGCCCAAGACCTGACCGGGGACGATCTGATCATCAGCGGAGAGATCGACCAAAACGGATTTGGTACAAACGATTTCAGCGCGTCACTCTCACTCTTTGACGGGCGCATGTGTATCGGGAATGCCTGTGACGACTCCACTGTAGGCGCCCCGGGCCAGCCACCGCTGAAACTACGCTGGAGCGATCCAAGCCTCGTTTTTGAGGACAGTACGACAACGAGTAGCATCCCCAAGCGTGACTGGCGGATTCAGATCAATGATAACACGGTCGGCGGGCTGGACCGGTTTTCCATTCAGGATGAAGGCGATACACCCGGTGAGGAAATACCGGTGATCCCCTTTACAATTATCGGTGGTGCCCCGGAAAACAGCTTCTGGATCGCAGACGACGGCGATATCGGCCTGGGGACAAGCCTGCCGCAGGGCGATCTGCATATCGTAAGCTCTGGCACCCCCGTCAGCCTGCGGATGCAGAACGGCGGCGCCAGCCCCTACAACTGGGAAATGCAATCCAACAGCCTGAACTGGTTCGTGAAAAACGTTACCGGCAACCGGGTGCCATTCGTGGTGCGCGCCGGGGCCAGGGACAGCGCCCTCGTTCTGAGCGACGACAGCTTTGTCGGCGTCGGGACGGCGGCACCCGAAGAACTGTTGCACATCCGCTCCGACGCGGCCAACACGGACGCCTTCGCGCTGTTCGATGCGAATGGCAGCGGCTCCGACGCGGCCTTCCGCCTGCGCCAGAACGGTGTCATCCCCACCACATGGGAGTTCCGCAACCAGCAGGATTCCGGTCGCCTGAACGTCGGCATCGCGGGCGGCAATACACCGCTGAAGATCGACAATGCAGCGGCCAACAACCTGCTGAAGCTGGGCCGCAACGGCAAACCGGACGAAGTGGTCGTCACCGGCAAGCTTCTGGTCAACAACACCGAGTTGAACGTGCCCGACTACGTTTTCGATGACAGCTATGCCCTGCGCCCCTTGGCCGATGTCCGGTCCTTCATCGAGGCCAACAGTCACCTGCCCGATGTGCCCTCGGCCGCGGATATTGCTGCGACCGGGGTCGATATGACCGAGATGCAGATGACCCTGCTGAAAAAGGTCGAGGAGCTGACGCTTTATACCCTGGCGCTGGAAGATGCCCGCGCAGCGCAGGCACAAGAAATCGCGGAATTGCGCCGGTTGGTCACGGCAATCCAGGACTGACGACAATCAGCCACCACACCATTTTACGCCATATGGGCGGCAAATTCTGAACGGATTTGCCGCCCATATGCCTTTCCCTCGCCCATTTTAGGCCAAACCGTTGGTTAATGTAGCCACTGGATCACGACCAAAGGTGGCGCAAACAGATGAACAGCCCAAGCACCCTCGCCCGCTGCGCTATTGCAGCCTGCACATTATTTGCTGCGGGGTCGGCTGCTTCGGAAACTGCGCTGCCGGTCAACGACAAGGTGGCTGAACAGAACCACCGGACAGAGGCATTGGCACCCCTTGTTCACCACTTCACCCCACAGGCCAGTAACCAGTAAAGAGGACCAACAATGCCCTTCACCAAATACCTGCGCGCCACCGCGATTGCGGCGGCTACCCTGCCCGCCCTTGCCCAGGCTGAAGTCCTCAGCGAGGACAATCCGACCATCCGCAGCTTTCTCTGCGTCGGCTTCAACTGCGCAGATCAGGATATTGCAGGGATTGACGATTTCCGGGTCAAGGACAACACGATCCGCATCCACTTCGACGATGTGTCCTCCTCCAGCAGCCCGGACAACGACTGGCGCATCATGATCAACGACAGCGCCAGCGGATCGGACGAATACTTTGCCATCCAGGATGCGACGCGCGGGCCGCAGATCTTTCGTCTGTCCGCAGGCGCACCGGAGAACGCATTGTTCATGGCCCCCACCGGGCGCATCGGCCTGAAGACCTCCATGCCGCTGCGTGAACTGCATATGGTGGACGCCAATACCGTGACCCTGCGCATGGACCAGCGCGGCGGCAGCGCGCCCGTGCAGGTCTGGGACATCAACGCCAACCACAACGCCTTTTACGTGACCGATATTTCCAACAGCACGACCCCCTACAGGATCGAACCGGGCGCGCCCAGCGACAGCTTCAGCATCGAGAGCAACGGTTTCATCGGTCTGGGCACCAATGCCCCGGAGGAATTGCTGCACATCCGCACAACGGCTGACAATACCGATGCCTTCGCGCTGTTTGACGCGGCGGGCAGCGGCTCGGATTCCGCCTTCCGCCTGCGCCAGAATGGCGTGACCCCCACCACATGGGAATTCCGCAACCAGCAGGATTCGGGCCGCCTGAATGTCGGGATCGCCGGGGGCAACACCCCTTTCAAGATCGACAATGCCGCCAATAACAACCTGCTGCGGCTGGGCCGCAACGGCAGACCGGATGAAGTTATCGTCACCGGCAAGCTGGTGGTGAACAACACCGAAATGAATGTCCCGGACTATGTGTTCGAACCCGGTTACAAGCTGAAGACCCTGGCCGAAGTCGATCAGTTCATTGCCGAAAACGGGCATCTGCCCGGTGTTCCTTCCGCCGCCGATGTCGCGGCAACCGGGCTGGACATGACGCGGATGCAATTAGCCCAGCTCGAAAAGATCGAGGAACTGACCCTGCACAGCATCTCGCAGGACAAGCAATTGTCGGCCCAGCAAGAGGAAATCGCACAACTGCGCGCAATGGTTGAGACCCTTGTCGAAGCCCGGTGAAATCGGGGGTTGGGCGCAGCTGCCCGGCAAATAACAACCACGCGCCCTGCCGAAGCCGGGCGCCTGGCCACCCAACTGTGGCCAAAACCCAGCACAAGGTGATAATTCCTGCGACGCGGGACGAATTGGGCAAAACTGTGTTCTCTGTCACGCCCAACCCCGTTATGTTAACTCTGAAATATCAAAAACTTCAAAGAGCGACAGCAAACTGTGCTATAATTGCGCTTCCCAGCGCCAGGAGAGAAAAATGAAAAACACCTTTAACCGCACCAGCACCATTGTCGCCGCCGGCGCTTTGATGACCCTGACAGGTGCCGCAAGCGCGCAGCAGGTTTTTGCAACAGACGTCATTATACAGGGCAGCCTCTGTGTCGGCTTTGATTGTGTAAACGGTGAAAACTTCGGTTTCGACACGGTGCGGCTCAAGGAAAACAACCTGCGTGTTCATTTTGACGACACCAGCGCCTCGGCTTCCTTTCCCGGCAACGACTGGCGCATTGTCATAAACGATACCGGCAATGGCGGTGCAAACTACTTTGGCATCGACGACGCAACGAGTGGCAGGCGTGTTTTCAACATCGAAGCGGGCGCAATTTCAAATGCGATGTATATTGATGCCGATGGCGATGTTGGCCTCGGCACCACCAACCCTGCGGTCGAACTGCATGCCGTGGACGGCAATACGCCAGCCCTGCGGCTGGAGCAGGACGGCAGCTCCGGTTTTACGGCGCAGACCTGGGACCTTGCGGGCAACGAGACCAACTTCTTTATCCGGGACGTGACCAACGCCAGCAAGCTGCCATTCAGGATCAGGCCCAATTCGCCCGAAGACTCAATCTACATCAAAGAGGGCGCGGGCGATATCGGCATGGGTACGGACAACCCGCAGGCCGGCCTTCATATTCGCCGGACAAGTACCACAAAGGCGGCGCTTTTGGTTGAGGCAGCTACCGCCGATGCGACCCTCGAACTCAAGCAGAGCGGCACCGTCAGCACGACCTGGGAATTCCGCAATCAGCAATCTTCGGGGCGTCTGAATATCGGTCTTGTGGGTGGCAATACGCCGGTCAAGATCGACAATACCGCCAACAACAACCTGATCCGCATCGGTCGCAACGGTCTGCCGGACGAGGTGAACATCACGGGGCGTCTGGTGATCAACAATACCCAGGTCAACGTGCCCGACTACGTGTTCGCTGATGATTACGTGCTGCGCCCGCTGGCCGAGGTCAGGGCCTTCATCGACACCAACAGCCACCTGCCCGAAGTCCCCTCTGAGGCGCAGATCAAGGCCAATGGCGTCGACATGAGCGAAATGCAGATGGCCCTGCTGAAAAAGGTCGAGGAGCTGACGCTCTATACGCTTGATCAGGAAGACGTGATCAGCGCGCAGCAGGCCAAACTGGCCGAGGTCGACGCCCTGCGGGCGGAACTGGCCGAGATCAAGACGCTGCTGTCAGAAACCCGCTGAACAACAAAGCCAGCCAGCCCCTTATAGGGTCTGGCGAAATACCTGAAGCATCAGGCATCACGTAACACGTTGAAATCTCTGATTTCAGGCAGCGTTACGTGATGCAGGTTTTTCGCATGACGTTTTACAGCGTCCCGCCTTTAACCTGATACACCCCGTATCGCCGATGTCCCGAGAGCGCGCAGCGCGGCAGGGTATCGGCGATTCACGTTTAAGGCGGGGCGCTCTAGCGGGGCTGGTCGGTCCCTGTTTCCTCAATCTCCAGATCAGCCTCCGGGACATTAAGGGTCGACCAGGTCTTGTCCTGCCGGGGGCTTGGCGGCATGTCGCAAGCGCGCTTGTGAATGTTCACCTTGGCAATGAAATTGGCGGATATCGGCGCGGTCACAAAAAGGAACGCGATGATCAGCAGCTCATGCATCGACCCTTCCGCGTAAACGTAAGAGTGGATCATCGACGCCAGCAGCAGCGCCCCGATGCCGACCGTACCAACTTTGGTCGGGGCGTGCAGTCGGGTCATGGAACCGTTGAGTTTCAGCAGGCCTATCGCCGCCACCAGGGCGAAAAACGCGCCCACGACAAGGCAGAAGGCCACGGCATATGTTCCGATCACGGCAAGGGTCATTCGATGATGTCCCCCCGCAGCACGAAGCGCGCATAGGCCACGGTCGACACGAAGCCGAGCATGGCGATGATCAGCGACGCCTCAAAATAGATGCCGGTGCCCTGCGCGACCCCCAGCAGCACGATCAGCCCGATGGCATTCACCACCATCGTGTCGAGCGCCAGGATCCGGTCGCCGGTTGACGGCCCGATCACCAGCCGGACCATCGCCCCCAACTGGCTGAGCGCCACGCAAACAAAGGCAGCAACCAGGCTCCATTGCATCACCTCCTGAGCAAGGGTCATGCGAATATCTCCTTCAATCGGCGTTCGTAGCGGTGCTTGATATCATCGCGCACGGCATCAGGATCAGGCGCGTCGAGCGCATGTACAAGCAGGCTGTGCCCCTCGTCCGAAAGGTCCGCCGAAACGGTGCCGGGGGTCAGGGTGATGGTGCCGGCCAGAATCGTGATCGCCTCGGGCTGGCGCAGGTCCAGCGGGACGACAACCCAGGCCGGCCGCATCGCGGCATTGGATTTGGTCAGCACGATCCAGGCCACCTGCACATTGGCCACCAGAATGTCCCACATCACCAGCAGGCAATAGCTGAGCATCCGGAAAACCCTGATCTTGCCAGGCCGATCCGGCCACCATTGCGCCGTACCAATGGGGATCACGATCCCCAGGATCAGACCAAAAACGACCATACCCGCCGAGATGCCGTTCTGCAGCAGGGTCCAGACCACGACCAGCAGCAGCGTCAGGAACGGATGTGGCAGCAGCCATCGCAAGGCACGCATCATCTCAATGTCCCTCCTCTGTGGTCTCGCCATGGCCTGCATCCCCGGCCCCGTGGCCATCATCCGCATGACCTTTGTCATATCCTTCGGGCTTGGGCCGCGTCAGCTTGCCCTTGGTCTCAAGCACCGTGGACATATAGCGCGAGGGCGCGAACAATTGTGCCGAAGTCGCCTCCGTGAAACGGTAGATCGGCCCGGCCAGAACCGTATGCAGCACCAGCAGCACCAACAGCCCGCTGACCGCACCGTAGGACAGGAAACTTGGCACGTCAGAACCATCGTCCTTGGCCGTGGCTTCACGGTTTTCCGCGCTCTTGCTGTCCTCCGCGTCGGCCACATCGCTGGGCACCACGACACTTCGCGACTTCCAGAACAGCGTGCTGCCCGCGCGCGAGAACCCGATAACCGAGATCAGGCTGGAGCCAAGCACAACCGCCCAGATCCAGACCACCCAGCCGCTGGCAAAACCGGCATCCAGGATCAGCAGCTTGCCCACGAAACCCGACAGCGGCGGCAGCCCCGCCATGGCAATCGCGGCGGCAAAGAACATCGCCGCTGTCAGCGGCCCACCGGCCACCGGAGGCTGCGCTGTCAGGTTCAGATCGGAACGGCCCGCGCGGGTCAGATCGGTGATCAGGAACAAGGCCCCCGCCGCCAGCGTGGAATGCACGATATAATAAAGCGCCGCCGCGATGCCGGCCGGTGTGAACAGGGCGATGGACACCATCACCATCCCCATCGACCCGATCACCGAAAAGGCCACCAGCCGGTGCAACCGACGCGCCGCCAGCACGCCGATCATGCCGATGGCCAGCGAAATCAGCGCCAGCGGCATCAGCCACAGCCCGTGCAGCCCTTCCGTCACCGCCACATCCGGGCCGAAGATCAGCGTATAGACCCGGATGATCGCATAGGCCCCCACCTTGGTCATGATCGCGAAGAGCGCCGCCACCGGGGCCGGTGCCTCGGCATAGCTCGACGGCAGCCAGAAATGCAGCGGCACCAGCGCCGCTTTGACCGCAAAGACCAGCAGCAGCATGACGGAGGCGATGCGGATGCCCACCGTCTCGGCCCCGTCGATCATCGCCACCCGCTGCGCCAGATCGGCCATGTTCAGCGTCCCGGTCTGGGCGTAGAGCGCGCCCAGCGCGAACAGGAACAGGGTGGAGCCAAGCAGGTTGTAGAGCACATATTGCACGCCTGCGCGCAGCCGCACATGCCCGCCCGCGTGGATCATCAACCCGTAGGAGGCGATCAGCAGCACTTCGAAGAACACAAAGAGGTTGAACAGGTCACCGGTCAGGAAGGCGCCCATGATGCCCATCAGCTGGAACTGGAACAGCGCATGGAAATGCCGCCCCCGGTTGTCCCATTCCGACCCGATGGCATAAAGCAGCACGAACAACGCCAGCACAGCTGTCAGCAGCACCATCATCGTGCTCAGCCGGTCCCCCACCAGCACGATGCCAAAGGGCGCGGCCCAGTCGCTGAGCTGATAAAGGGTGACAGTCCCGTCCGAGGCCTGCCAGGTCAGACCGGCGGCAATGGTGATCAGCGCCAGCACCCCGGCGACGGAGAACACCCGCTGGATCCCGATGTGATAGCGCGCGGCCAGCACGATGAACGGGGCCAGCATGGCGGGCAGAACGACGGGGGCAATGATCCAGTGGTTCATGCTGCGCCCTCCGACCCGTCTTTGGCCGGGGCCGGATCGTCCACGTGATCGTCATCCGCGCCCAGATAGGCCCCCAGCGCGATCATCACCACCACTGCCGTCATGCCAAAGGAGATCACGATCGCCGTCAGCACCAGCGCCTGCGGCAAGGGATCGGTATAGCGCTCCGCATCCGTCAGGATCGGCGGGGCACCGATGGTCAGCCGCCCCGAAGCGAACAGGAACACATTGACCGCATAGGTCAGCAGCGACATCCCCATGATCACCGGAAAGGTCCGCAGGCGCAGGACCAGGTACAATCCTCCGGCGGTCATGACGCCAATGGCGGAAGCAACAAGGAACTCCATCTTACAGCCCCCCTTCCAGCTTGGGGTTGGCAGGATCGGCCGGATCGCGCGAGGGGTCGATGTCCATCGCATGTTCCGTATCCGGCACATGGGCGCGCCGCGCCAGCCGCGAGAAACTCTCAAGCGACAGCATCACCGCGCCGACCACGGCCAGGAACACGCCCAGGTCGAACAGCGCCGCCGTGGCCAGCTCGAACTTGTAGAAAGGCGGGATCCGGACATAGGTGAAATCCGAGGTCAGGAAGGGCTTGCCCACGAACCACGACCCGATGCCGGTCAGCCCGGCCACCAGCACACCTGCGCCGATGATCCCGTGATAGGGGTAGCGTTGCCGCGCAGCGGCCCAGCTGAAGCCGCTGGCCATATACTGCATCACCACGGCGATGGAGACGACCAGCCCGGCAATGAACCCGCCGCCGGGTTCGTTGTGGCCCCGCAGGAAGATGTAAAAACCCACCATCAGCACCACCGGCATGATCACGCGGGTCAGCACCACCATCATCATCGGATGCATGTCGCCCGCGCGCGGCTGGTCCGGCTTGCGGTTCAGCAGCCGCGCCCGCACCGGGCCGTCCAGCAGCGTTTCGGTCAGGGCATAGATCAGCAGCGCCGCGATCCCCAGCACGATGATCTCGCCAAAGGTATCAAACCCCCGGAAGTCCACCAGGATCACGTTCACCACATTGGTGCCGCCGCCGCCCTTGTAGGAATTGGCCAGATGGAATTCCGAGATCGACGGCGCCACGGTATCACGCAGCAGGAAATGCCAGGACATCAGCGCCGCCGTGATCCCGCCGCCCAGCGCCACCGCCACATCGCGCATCCGGCGCAGCACGGTGCTTTCGATGGGGGTCCGGTTCGGCAGGAAGTTCAGCGCCAGCAGCAGCAGGATGATCGTCACCACCTCGACGGTAAGCTGGGTCATCGCCAGGTCCGGCGCGCTGAAGACGACAAAACCGACCGAGACCATCAGCCCGACGATGGCAATCAGGATCAGCGACAACAGGCGGTTTCGGTGCAGGAACACCAGCCCCAGTGTTGCCGCCACCAGCATCGCCCAGCCGGCAATCTCGATTGCTCCGGCGGTCTGCATGCTGCGCGTCGCGGGCCCCACCGTGCCCGTCCGCCAGCCATGATAGCCCAGCGCCACCACCGTCACGGCCATGATCGCCGCATAGCGGGTGAAAGCGCCGTTGTGCAGGCCGTGGATCACCCAGCGCGCCAGCGCCACCGCCCCCGCGATCACGGCTTCAAAGATCACCTTGGCCTCTGGGCGCGGTGCCGCATCCCAGACCCGCAGCAGCGGGCGGAATGACGCCAGCACCAGCAACCCGCCACCCACGGCCGCAATCGACATGTAAAGGGCGGGCGTCAGGCCATGCCAGATCTTGATGTAATGCACATCCAGCGGGGCCACCCCGCCGATCACCGCGCGCGCCACGAGAAAGACGAAGTCCTGCACCAGGAAGGGCGCCACCCCGATCACGACCACCAGCACCACCAGCAATGCGGGCGGCGCCCACATGCCGAAGGGCGGATCATGCGGATGCGCCGGATAATCGTCTCGCTTGGCCCCCAGGAAGGTATGCGAAATCAGGCGGAAGCAATAGGCGGCGGAAAACAGCGAACCGATCACCGCAAGCGCGGGCACCAGCCAGCCGGTGTTGAACAGGACAGTATGCGAGGCTTCCTCAAGCATCATTTCCTTGCTGAGGAACCCGTTCAGATAGGGAATACCGGCCATCGACAGCGCGGCCAGCGTGGCCATCACAAAGGTGATCGGCATCAGATGGCGCAAGCCCCCCAGCTTGCGGATGTCACGGGTATGGGTTTCGTGGTCGATGATCCCGGCAGACATGAACAAGGCGGCCTTGAACGTCGCGTGGTTGAGAATGTGAAACACCGCCGCCATCGCGCCAAAGGCGGTGCCGGTGCCCAGCAACATGGTGATCAGCCCAAGGTGGCTGACCGTGGAAAAGGCCAGCAGCGCCTTGAGATCATGTTTGAACAGCGCGATCACCGCGCCCAGCACCATTGTGATCAGGCCTGCAGAGGTCACGATCACGAACCATTCCGGCGTGCCCGACAGCACCGGCCACATCCGCGCCATCAGGAATATGCCTGCCTTCACCATCGTGGCGGAGTGCAGATAGGCGCTGACCGGCGTCGGTGCCGCCATGGCATGGGGCAGCCAGAAATGGAACGGGAACTGCGCCGATTTGGTGAAACAGCCCAGCAGGATCAGGATCAGCGCCGGCAGATAAAGCGGGCTGTCCTGAATGATCTCACGGTTCTGCAGGATCACGCTCAGGTCATAGCTGCCCACGATCTGGCCCAGGATCAGCATCCCCCCGATCATCGCCAGCCCGCCCATGCCGGTCACGGTCAGCGCCATCCGCGCGCCTTCGCGGCCCTCGGGCAGATGCTTCCAATAGCCGATCAACAGAAAGGACGACAGCGATGTCAGCTCCCAGAAGACCAGCAAAAGCAGGATGTTGTCGGACATCACGATGCCCACCATCGCGCCCTGGAACAGCAGCAGATAGGTGAAAAACTCGCCCATATTGTCGTCACGCGACAGGTAGAACCGCCCGTAGGTGATGATCAGCAGCCCGATCCCCAGGATCAGCGCGGCAAAGAAGAAGCCCAGGCCATCCAGCATCAGGTTGAAATTCATGCCCAGCATGGGCAGCCAGTCCACCCCGGCGGTGACGACATCGCCCGCCAGCACAGCGGGCAAATTGGTCAAAAGCCCCACAAGGGCGGCAAGGGTCACGGTGAATGTCACGCCAGCACAGGCAGAGCGCCCCGCCGAATTCATTATTCCGGGCAACAAAGCACCCAGAAAGGGCAGGGCAACGATAAGAAAGAGGGACACGCGAACTCCTGATCTGTCAACCTGTGCAGTCCTCCATTGTTGGGGGAAATTTTCAGGTTTCTCAAGGCGAACCGGGAAATTTTATTGCAAATTCGTGACTTCTGTCGCTGCAATCGCCCGTCCTGGCCCCCGGTCCGGGAAATGTGACGCAAGGGAAGTTCGCATTTGCGAAACGAAGTTCCGACCTGCGGGATTGGCAGCGCCGCATTTACTGTCTAGCCTCCGGCAAGAGAGTCGCGCCACCCTGTGGAGGAGGTGGCGCTGCAGATGCTCCGGGGGAGGACCGACCATGCGATACCACAGACCAGCCGCGCAGCACGGGCGCGCATGAAGATGACCGCCATGACATCGGAAGAGGCCGTGCGCCATGTGCTCGCCACCGAACCCACCTTCGCCGTGGAAGAGGTGAACATACGCGGTGTTACCTACAAGGCGTTCAAGAACGTTCCCCCAACCGTCCCGGCCCTGATGGCCGCCAGCCGTGCCAAGCAGGGTGATGGCAAGCTGGATTATCTCGCATACGAGGGCGAAAGCCTGACCTACGACCAGTTCTGCACCCATGCGCACCGCGTCGCCCATGCGCTGCGTGACGATCTGGGGGTGCGCCAGGGTGACCGCATCGCCATCGCCATGCGCAACTACCCTGAACTTCTGACCGCGATCATGGCAATCTCCTCGCTTGGCGCGACGGTGGTGTTCCTCAACGCCTGGTGGACCACGGAAGAGCTGGACTATGCCCTGCGTGACAGCGGCGCGCGGATCGTCTTTGCCGACCGTCCCAGGATCGAACGGCTGGCCCCGCTGAAAGACGCGCTGGACCTCAGGCTGATCGGCTGCCGCGACGGCACAGGCCTGGGCGACCACGATTATACTGCGCTCTACGATGCCGCCACCGGCGACGCGGCCCCCGAGGTCACGATCGACACCGATGATGACTTTGCGGTGATGTATTCCTCCGGCACCACCGGGCACCCCAAGGGCGTGGTCCAGACCCATCGCGGCGCGGTGAACGCGGTGTTCAGCTGGCTGATGCAGTCGGTTCTGGCTCCGCTGGTCACCCCGCCGGAACCGGATGCACCCGAAGCGCCCCGCCCTTCGGTGCTGGTGGTCACCCCGCTGTTTCACGTCACCGCAACGCATCCGATCTTTCTGCTGTCGATGCCCGCCGGGGCCAAGGTCACGCTGATGTACCGCTGGGACCCGGAAGAAGCCGTGCGTCTGATCCGCGATGGCAATGTGACCCGCTTCCTGGGCGTACCGACCCAATCCGCCGAACTGATGGAGGCGGCCCGCAAGATGGGGGAAACCCTGCCCTCGCTCGATTACATCGGTGCAGGCGGCGCGAAACGCCCCGCCGCGCAGGTTGCCGCCATCGCCGAGACCTTTCCCAATGCGGGCGTCGCCACCGGCTGGGGCATGACAGAGACCCAGGCGCTTGGCATCGGCATGATCGGCGACGATTACAAGGCGCGCCCCGACTGCGCGGGCAAGCTGCACCCGCCGGTGCAGGAACTGCGCTTTCTCGATGATGCGGGCAACGATGTGCCACCGGGAACATTGGGCGAGATCACGGTCAAGAGCCCGGCCAACATGCGCTGCTACCTCAACATGCCCGACGCCACCGCCCAGACGATGCAGGACGGCTGGCTGCGCACGGGCGACCTGGGGGTGATCGACGCGGACGGCTATGTCACCATCCTAGACCGCAAGAAGAACATCATCATTCGCGGCGGCGAGAACATCGCCTGTCTCGACGTGGAAGGCGCGCTGCATCGGCTGCCCCAGGTGGCCGAAGCCTGTGCCTTCTCCGTACCTGATGAGCGGCTGGGCGAAATCGTGGGTGCCATCGTGCAACTGCGCCCCGGCGCAACGCTTGATCGTGACAGCATGGCACGCGCGCTTGAGGGGCATCTGGCCAGCTTCAAGATCCCCGCCCTGCTGTGGTGCCAGGACGGCCCGCTGACCCGTGGCGCCACCGACAAGATTGACCGCCGCGCGCTGCGCGCGGCCTGTTTGCAACAAATGGAAGAGACTGCATGACCCATCCGACAGAAGAAGAGATCGGCCAATACATCGCAGCGGCCGGCAAGGCCGCATGGGAGGTTCCCGGCCTGCCCGACGGCATCGCGCACCGCCCGGTCAAGACCGTGGGCATCATCGGTGCCGGCACCATGGGCGGCGGCATCGCGATGAACTTTGCCACCGCCGGCTACCCGGTGAAGATCGTGGAAACCACGCAAGAGGCGCTGGACCGGGGCCTTAAGGTGGTGCGCGGCAACTACCAGCGCAGCGCCGACAAGGGGCGTTTCCCGCAGGACGAGGTCGAGGCCCGGATGGACCGTTTTGACGGTCGTTTGTCGATTGCCGATCTGGCCGACTGTGACCTGGTGATCGAAGCGGTGTTCGAGGACATGGAGCTGAAGCGCAAGATCTTCACCGAACTGGACCGCGTGATGAAACCCGGCGCGATCCTGGCCACCAACACCTCGGCGCTGAACATCGACGAGATCGCGGGCATGACGAAGCGGCCCGAGGATGTGATCGGGCTGCATTTCTTTTCGCCCGCCAATGTGATGAAACTGCTGGAGATCGTGCGCGCCCACCATACCGCCGACGATGTGGTTGCCACCTGCATGGCATTGGCCAGGGACATCAACAAGATCGCAACGCTGGTCGGCGTCTGCCCCGGCTTTGTGGGTAACCGCATCCTCTTTGCGCGCCAGAAACAGGCCAACAAACTGGTCTATCAGGGCGTCATGCCCTGGGACGTGGACGCGGCACTCAACCAGTTCGGGTTCAAGATGGGCCCCTTCCAGATGAGCGACCTTGCGGGCCTCGACATCGGCTGGTCCAAGGGGGCCAAGACCGAGAACCCGATCCGCGATGCGCTGTGCGAAATGGACCGGCGCGGGCAAAAGACCCAGGCGGGCTTTTACGATTATGACGAAAACCGCCGCCCGATCCCTTCGGATGTTACCGCCGGGATCATCCGCGACATCACCGGGGCCGAGCCGCGCAGCATGAGCGCGGAGGAGATCATCGAGATCTGCATCTACCCGATGATCAACGAGGCGGTGAAAATCCTTGAAGAGAACAAGGCCCAGCGCCCCAGCGACGTCGATGTGGTCTGGCTCAACGGCTACGGCTGGCCCGCCGACAAGGGTGGCCCGATGTTCTATGGCGACATGGTCGGTGCGCAGGCGGTGCTGGACCGGATGGAGAAACTGGGCGCGGAAGACCCCGACTTCGCCCCCGCCGACACTCTGCGCAAACTGGCGGAGACGGGCGGCAAATTCACGCAGATCGACACCGGAGGGCTGAAAACATGAGCTACGAATACATCCAGACCGAGACCAGGGGGCACATCCTGGTCGTCACCATGAACCGCCCCGATGTCTACAACGCGGTGAATGAGGACATGCACCACGAGATGAGCGATTGCTGGGATGCCTTCGCCGCCAATCAGGATCTCTGGGTCGCCGTGCTGACGGGCGCGGGGGACAAGGCGTTCTCTGCCGGGAACGACCTGAAGGCAACGCAGCAGGGCGGAATCAAGAAGGGCCTGCCCAAGACCGGTTTCGCCGGGCTGTCCTCGCGCTTTGATCTGGAGAAACCGCTGATCGCTGCCGTGAACGGCTTTGCCATGGGCGGCGGCTTCGAAACCGCGCTGTCCTGCGACATCATCCTCGCCTCGGAAAACGCGAAGTTCGCGCTGCCCGAGGTCAAGGTCGGCTTTTTCGCCTCCGCCTCCGGCGTGCAGCGCCTGTCACGCTACATCGGGCGGCTGGCGGCGCAGGAGCTGATGCTGACGGGCCG
The DNA here is from genome assembly GCF_028807335.1 of Sulfitobacter sp. PR48. Classification (NCBI taxonomy): domain Bacteria; kingdom Pseudomonadati; phylum Pseudomonadota; class Alphaproteobacteria; order Rhodobacterales; family Roseobacteraceae; genus Sulfitobacter; species Sulfitobacter sp. PR48. The sequence goes on from NZ_JARAMM010000003.1 coordinate 271,871, forward strand.
CACCATCGGCGCGGAGGAGGCATTGCGCATGGGCTGCGTGAACGAAGTGCTGCCCGCCGCCGATCTGATGGACCGCGCCAGGGCAAAGGCCGAAGAGCTGTGCAGCGTCTCGCCCTCTTCCGTGAAGGCGACAAAGCGCATCCTGAATTCCATGGCCATCGCCGATGGTCTGCCCGAAAGCCTGGCCTATTCCCGCGAAGTCCAGATGGACCTGGCCCGGACCGAGGATTTCAAGGAAGGCGTCAACGCCTTTGTCGAGAAACGCAAACCCAATTGGGTCAACAAATGACGGCCCCCGAGAGGGGCTGAGACATTGGGTTCTTCGGGAACCGGAAAAACACAACTGGAACAATGCCCAGGGAGGCACAAAAGATGAGCGATATGAACCCACCGGAGTTGAACAACCTTGAGATGTCAGAGGGCAACAAGCCCCTGCTGAACGCGGTGATCAAGCACATCCGCGAAAACGTGGACCCGATCAGCGAAGAATACCACCGGCTCGGCGACGCGCAAAAGGACCGCTGGTCCTATCACCCGCGCCAGCTGGAACTGCTGGAAGGGGCCAAGCAAAAAGCCCGTGACGCGGGCCTGTGGAACTTCTTTCTGCCCAACGCGGAAACCGGCGAGGGGCTGTCGAACCTCGACTACGCCTATATCGCGGCGGAACTGGGCAAGAACCCCCTCGCCTCGCAGACGCTGAACTGTTCGGCCCCCGATACGGGCAATATGGAAGTGCTGGAACGGGTCGGCACGAAAGAGCAGAAGGAAAAGTGGCTCAAGCCCCTGCTGGCCGGTGAAATTCGTTCGGCCTTCGCGATGACGGAACCGGACCGCGCGTCTTCCGACGCCAAGAACATCGCCATGTCCGCCGTGCTGGAAAACGGCGAATGGGTGATGAACGGCGAGAAATACTATATCTCCGGCGCAGGCGATCCGCGCTGCAAGATCATGATCGTGATGGTCAAGACCTCTCCGGATGCGGAACCCTTCCGTCAGCAGTCGCAAATCCTCGTGCCGATGGACACGCCTGGGGTCGAAATCCTCGGGCCGATGCATGTCTTTGGTCACGACGACGCGCCGCATGGGCATATGCACATCAAGTTCACCGATGTCCGCGTCCCCGAAAGCAACATACTCTGGGGTGAGGGCCGCGGTTTCGAGATCAGCCAGGTCCGCCTTGGACCCGGCCGCATCCACCACTGCATGCGCTCCATCGGACAGGCGGAAAAGGCGCTGGACCTGATGATCGAACGCGGCCTGTCACGCGAAGCCTTCGGCAAGCGGATCATCGACCTGGGCAAGAATATGGAAACCATCAGCCGCGCCAAGATCGAGATTGAATCCATGCGCCTGCTGGTGCTCAAGGCGGCCAAGGCGATGGACGTGCTGGGCAACAAGGAGGCCCGCATCTGGGTGTCGATGATCAAGGCCAAGGTGCCGGAACAGGTCTGCGACATCATCGACCAGGCGATGCAGGTGCATGGTGCGACAGGTATTTCCCAATGGTCGCCGCTGTCGGGCATGTACGCCCAGCAGCGCACCCTGCGCTATGCCGACGGCCCCGACGAGGTGCATCACCACGTCATCGCGCGCCACGAGGTCAATACCTACAAGGAAAGCAACGCGCGCCAGGACGCCGCCAAGCAACACACCGAAAACCGGGGCAGCGCGGGGTTCATGGGATGAGCAAACTTTTCGACCTGACCGGAAAAGTGGCGCTGCTGACCGGTGCCTCAAAAGGCATGGGCCTGGCGATGGCGACGGCGCTGGCCGAACATGGTGCCACGGTTGTCATTTCCGCACGCAAGCAGGATCAGCTTGACGCGGCAGCCGAGGGCATCAATGCCCTTGGCAAGGGCAAGGCCTTTGGCATCGCCTGCAACGTCGGCTACAAGGACCAGCTGCAGGCGCTGGTCGATCAGACCCATGAAAAAGCGGGCAAGATCGACGTGGTGATCGGCAATGCGGGCGTAAACCCCTATTATGGCAAGACATCGGAGATCCCCGACGACGCCTACGACAAGACCATGAACGCCAACGTGAAATCCAATCTCTGGCTGGCGCAGATGGTGGCCCCCGACATGATCGAGAAAGGCTCGGGATCGATGGCCTTTACCTCCTCCATCGGGGCCTTCAAACCCTCGGTCATGCTGGGCACCTATGGCATGTCCAAGCTGGCGCTGATCGGGCTGTGCCGCAACCTCGCGGCGGAGTTCGGCCCGAAGGGCCTGCGCTTCAACGCGATCTGTCCGGGACTGGTGAAGACCGAGTTCGCGCGCGAGCTGTGGGACAACCCAGAAGTAGAGAAACGCATCAAGGAGGAAATCCCCCTGCGCCGCCTGGGCGAGCCGGAGGATTTCGCGGGTCTTGCAGTCTTCCTCGCCTCGGATGCCAGCCGCTATATGACAGGTCAGGCGCTTACCGTCTGCGGCGGCTCCAACATGTGGACGTGACGCCATGGAACTGAAGGACAAGATCATCGTCGTCACCGGTGCCGCCAGCGGCATCGGACGCGCCATGTGCATCCGCTATGCCGAGGAAGGCGCGAAACACATCGCCTGCGTGGACCGCGACCTGAAAGGCGCGGAAGAAACCGCCGCAATGATGGGCGGCACCGCCCATATGGTGGATGTATCGGTCAAGGATCAGATCACCGCCATGATCGACAAGGTCGAGGCCGAGGTGGGCCCGATTGACCTGTTCTGCTCCAACGCGGGCATATCCGTGGCCGGTGGTGTCGAGGTGGAGGATGACGCATGGCAACGCATCTGGGAAATCAACGTGATGTCCCATGTCTGGGCCGCGCGTCATCTGGTGCCGAAGATGGCCGAGCGCGGCGGCGGATATTTCCTGAACACCGCCTCCGCCGCCGGTCTGCTGAACCAGGTCGGCTCAGCCCCCTACGGCGTGACCAAACACGCGGCGGTCGGTCTGGCCGAATGGATCGCCCTGACCTATGGCGACCAGGGGATCAAGGTCAGCGTGCTCTGCCCCCAGGCCGTGCGCACCGAGATGACACGCGGCCATGAGGACCATGTGGCCGCCATCGACGGCATGATGGAACCCGCCCCCGTGGCCGAAGCCTGTGTGCAGACGATCCGGGACGAGACATTCCTGGTGCTGCCACACCCGGAGGTGCTGGGTTACATGCGCAAGAAGACCGAAAACTATGACCGTTGGATCGGGGGCATGCGCAAGCTGAACCGCCGTTTCGGCGGGTTCGAGGAGTAAGCCAATGATCGGATATGCAACCATCGGCGTGGCGGACATGACCCGCGCCAAGACATTCTACGGCGCCTTGTTCGAGGGCAAGGCCAAGGTGGTGATGGATCAGGGGCGCATCGCCTTTCTGTCCTCGGGACGCGGCCAGCCGATGCTGGCCATGTGCGAACCCTACGATGGCAACGCGCCCAACCCCGGCAACGGCACGATGATCGCCTTCACCTGCGCCGACAAGGCAGAGGTGGACGCGATGTACGCCCGCGCGCTGGCGCTGGACGCGCCGGACGAGGGCGCGCCGGGCCAGCGCATCCCCGACCGGTTCTATGGCGCCTATGTGCGCGACCCGGACGGCAACAAGCTGTGTTTCTTCGTGTTTGGGTGAGCACATGGCCCACATCGGCCCTCAGGTCACGCTGAATGACCCTGCTTTCGTCCACGACAGCGCACTGCTTTTCGGCAAGGTGACGCTGGGGCCCGGCAGCTCTGTCTGGCCCTATGTCGTCACCCGTGCCGAGATGCATGAGATCATCATCGGCGCGCGCACGAATATTCAGGACCATGTGATGATCCACGTGGGCTATGCCACGCCGACCATTGTCGGGGAGGATTGCTCAATCACCCACCGCGTGGTTCTGCACGGCTGCGAAATCGGCGACCGTGTCCTGATCGGGATCGGCGCGACGATCATGGATGGTGCAAAGATCGGCAGCAATTCCATCGTCGCAGGCCATTCCATCGTGACCGAAGGATCAGAGTTTCCGGAAAATTCGATCATCGCCGGCAGTCCGGCGAGGTTGGTCAAAACGCGTGACAACGGCCCGGCCAACCTGGCAAATGCGCGCTTCTACCACATGAATGCACTGAACTATGCGCAAGGGATCGACCGCCTGACGGAAGACAATCTGCGCCAACTTCAGCCCTGAGACCGGGCTCGGCCCTACCCGCGCCCCTTCAGCGGTCGCATCAACCCTTCTTGCGTCACCGATGCAGCCAGCTGGCCGTTCTGGTTGTAGATCAGCCCCCGGTTGAACCCGCGTCCGCCGCCGGTCCATGGCGCGTCGAGGTCGTAAAGATGCCAGTCCGAGAATTCGATCGGCGCGTGGAACCACATCGCGTGGTCGAGGCTGGCGGTCATCACCTTGCCCTGGAACCAGGTCAGCCCGTGGGGCCGCAGCGATGACCCCAAGAGGTTCATGTCCGAGGCATAGGCCAGCAGGCAATGCTGCATCTGCGGCCCCTGCCCCTTGGCCGCCTCCATCCGGAACCACAATTGGTTGCGGTCATCCGCAGGGCCGGGTGAGAACAGGTCACGCGGCTCGATCTCGCGGATCTCGATGGGGCGCTCACGCAGGAAATCTTCGCGGTATTTCTCCGGGATGCGCGCCACATTGGCCTCGCGCAGGGCGGGACGGTCGGGCCAGTTCTCCGGCGGTTGCGCGTCGGGCATGGGGTGTTGGTATTCCCACCCCTCTTCCGCGATATGGAAGGAGGCCGACAGGTTGAAGATCTGCTTGCCATGCTGGATCGCAACCACCCGCCGGGTGGTGAAACTGCCACCATCACGGGCGCGGTCCACCTGGTAGATCACCGGGATCGCCGGATCGCCCGGCCGGATGAAATAGGCATGAAGCGAATGGCACAGCCGGTCTTCTACCGTGCGGTAGGCCGCCATCAGCGCCTGGGCGATCACATGGCCGCCAAAGATACGCGTCGTTGTCTCCCCGCCCGACCCGATGCCCCTGAACAGGTCCACTTCAAGCTGTTCGATGTCCAGCAGTTCGAGCAATTCTTCAGCGACGGCGGTCATGTGAGGGCTTTCTCAGGTCAGGGCCCGTGCCTCGGCATAGGCGATAAAGAAATCAAAGCTGTCCGGGTTGGCCATGGAATCGCGGTTCACGACCCTGGCAGCATCGCCCCCCAACAATAACTTTTTGACCGGAACCTCAAGCTTCTTGCCCGACAAGGTGCGCGGCACTTCCTTTATCTCTATGATTTCATTCGGGATAAAACGGGCCGACACGCCACTGCGGATCGCGGCGTTGATCTGATCCTTCAGCGTATCATCCAGTGCAACGCCGGGTGCAGGCACCACGAAAAGCGGCATGAAGCTTTCGCGGCCCAGGAATTCAAGGTCGACCACCAGCGAATCCATCACGCTGTCCAGCCCCTCGACCGCCTGGTAGATCTCGGCAGAGCCCAGCCGCAATCCCTTGCGGTTGATCGTGGCGTCGGACCGCCCATAGATCACACTGGCCCCTTCGGCATTGATCGAAATCCAGTCGCCATGCCGCCAGATGCCGGGGTAATCGGCAAAATAACTGTCGAACAGGCGGCTGCCGTCCTCGTCCCCCCAGAAATACAGCGGCATGGAGGGCAAGGGCTCTGTACAGACCAGCTCGCCCACCTCGTCCAGCAACGCATTGCCATGGGCGTCATAGGCATGCACCGCATTGCCCAGGGCACGGCATTGCATTTCGCCCGCGCGCACCGCCATGCCGGGATGGCCCAGCACAAAGGCCCCGGCAAGGTCGGTCCCGCCCGAGATCGGCGCAAGCCATTGATCCGCCTTCACGTCCCGGTAGATCCAGTCATAGGCATCCGACGACAACGGCGACCCGGTGGACCCGAGCGAACGCAGCGCGCTCAGATCGACATCGGTGCGCGGGGTCACGCCCGCCTTCATGCAGCCGCTGTAGAATGCGGCACCGGCACCGAAATAGGTGATCTTCTCCGCCGCCACAAAACGCCAGACAACGCCCATGTCAGGATGGTTCGGCGCACTGTCGAACATCGCGACGGTTGCCCCCTGCCCCAGCGCCATCCATTGCGAATTCCACATGATCCAGCCCGAAGAGGTCATCCAGCAGAACCTGTCCGCAGCTGTCAGGTCATGGTGCAGCGACTGCTTGGCCGCCTCAAGGATGATGCCGCCATGGCCATGCACGATGGGTTTGGGATTGCCCGTGGTGCCCGACGAATAAACGATCCAGAGCGGATGTTCGAAATCCACCTGTTCCGACAGGTAAAGCGTGTCGTCCCCGGTCAGGCTGGCCCAGGCGACATGGCCCGGCGGCAGCTCGCCCACCACCGGTACGGTCACGCATTGGGTGACGCTGGGCAGGCCCGCCGCGATCTCGGCCAGAATGGCGCGCCGGTCGATGGTCTTGCCCGCGTGCACATAGCCGTCCTGCGCGATCAGCACCTTGGGTTCGATCTGTTTGAAGCGGTCAAGGATGGCGACATGCCCCATGTCCGGTGCGCAGAGCGACCAGATTGCCCCGATGCTGGCCGTTGCCAGAAAAGCCACCAGCGCCGTGTCGGTATTGGGCAGGATGGCGACAACCCGGTCACCGGTGCCCACCCCCATGCCGCGCAGCCGCGCGGCAACGCTTGCCACCTGGGCCCGCAATGCGCCCCAGGTCATCTCGCTCCGGCCAAAGGTCTCCGATTGCACGATCAGCGCAAGCTGGTCCTCGCGCCCTTCCACGTGTTTCATGATCTGGTCGACATAGTTCAGCCGCCCGCCGGTGCCCCATTCGGCCCCCGGCATCTGACGTTTGACCAGCAGCTTATCCGGCCGAACACTGGCCCGCACGTCAAAGAAGTCCCAGATCGCCGACCAGAAGCCTTCCAGGTCCTCGATGCTCCACCGCCACATGGCGTTGTAATCGTCGAAACTCAGGCCACGGTGATCGGCCAGCCAGCGCTCAAACGCGGCCATGGTGGAGGCCTCCCGGCGTTCAGCCGAAGGTGCCCAGAGCACCGGTGCCGTCATGTCAGCGCCCCATGCACCAGCGCCTTGAGCTGTGCGCGTGCGGGATAGGCGCTGCTGGGGATCAGCTGGGTGAAAAAGATCACCGAGAGGTCAAAGACCGGGTCGATCCAGAAAAAGGTCGAGGCCATGCCGCCCCAGCTGAAATCGCCCACCGACCCCGGCGCACGGGCGCGGCCCGGATTCAGCAAGACGGCCCCGCCGATGCCGAACCCCATGCCTTCCATCGGCTGTTCGGCAAAGCTTTGCGGCCCCATGGAGGCGATTTCCCCCGGCAGATGGTTGCGCATCATGAAATCGAGCGTCTTCGGCCCGATGATCCCGGCCCCGCCGGTGCGCAGCATTTCGGTGAACTTCAGATAATCGTCGATGGTCCCGACAAGGCCACCGCCGCCCGACAGCAATGTGGCCTCCAGAAACGGGGATTTGTCCGCGCCGTCGATCAGGCGCAGGGTATCGCCGCCCTTTTCGATCTTGCCCACGGTAAAGCCCCCCTCCGCCATCGGGGTGTAGCAGGCGGCAAAGCGGTCGCGGGCGGCGGCAGGCACGGAAAACCGGGTTTCATCCATGCCGAGCGGGTCAAAGATACGCTCGACAAAAACCTCTTCCAGGGTCTGGCCGGTGACCACTTCGATCACCCTGCCGATCACGTCAATGCCCACCGAATATTCCCAGCGGCTGCCGGGCTGAAAGGCCAGGGGCAATTCCGCCAGCATGTCACACATCGGGGCAAGCCCCGACTGATTGGGTCGGAATTCCACCTTGTGCTCACCCATCAGCCCGCCCAGCACCCCCGGATTGAACGCATAGCTCAGCCCGGAGGTATGGGTCAGCAACTGGTGCAATGTCGGCGGCGCGCAGGGTTCGACCTGATCGGCAGCGGTGGCACCCGGCACGAGGCAGGTCATGTCAGAGAAAGCGGGAATGAAGTCGGACACCGGTGCGTCGAGGTGAAACAGGCCTTCTTCGACCAGTGTCATCAGGGCAAGGCTGGTGACCGGTTTGGTCATGGAATAGATGCGCGCCACGGTATCGCGTTCCCAGGGGCGCCGGGATTCGACATCGCGGTGGCCGGCCTGATGATAACATACCTCCTGCCCGCCCTGCACGATCAGGGCAGAACATCCGGCAAGGCGGCGTTGATCCACATAGGACTGCATCCAGCCCGCGATCCGGTCCAGCCGCCCGGCATCAAATCCGCCCATGTCTCAGACCTCTAGCCATTCCTTGCGCACGTCTTCGCGGGCTTTCAACTCGGCCGGTGTCCCTTCGAACACCACCTGCCCGTGCCCCATCACATAAACACGATGCGCAATGTCCATGGCAATGGACAGTTTCTGCTCCACCAGCAGGGTCGAAATGCCCTTTTCCGCAATCGCCTTGAGCACTTCAGCGACTTTTTGCACCATCTGCGGTGAAAGCCCCTCTGTCGGTTCGTCGATCATGACGAAATCCGGGTCCCCCATCAGCGTGCGGCACATGGTCAGCATCTGCTGCTCGCCCCCCGACAGCACAGAAGCCTCGACATCGGCACGGCGATCGAGGTTCTCGAACATCTCGAACATGGCCTGCATGGACCAGCGCCCGGCACCGTCCTTCTGCCCCGGCTTCAGACCCAGCGTCAGGTTCTGCCGCGTGGTCAGACCGGGGAAAATGTCGCGGTTCTCGGGCACATAGCCAATGCCCATGTTGGCGATTTCATAGGCCTTCTTGCCCGCAATCTCCTTGCCTCTGAACTTGACGGACCCCTTCGGTTCGACCTCGCCCATGATGGCCTTGCAGGTGGTGGACCGGCCCACGCCGTTGCGGCCCAGAAGGGCCACGATCTCGCCCTCCTGCACGTTCAGGGACACGCCCTGAAGGATGTGGGACTTGCCATAATAGGCATGCATGTCGGTGACTTCGATCATCAGTGTTCTGCCTCCAATGCCGCGCCAAGATAGGCTTCCTGCACCTTGGGATCGCCGCGCACCTCTTCGGGTTTGCCTGTCGCGATGATTTCGCCGTAGACCAGCACCGAAATGCGGTCCGCGAGGCCGAATACGACACCCATGTCATGTTCCACCATGATCAGGGTCTTGCCCTCGGTCACCTTCATGATCAGGTCGGTGATGTAATCGGTTTCCGAATGGCTCATCCCGGCGGTGGGTTCATCCAGCATGATCACATCCGCACCACCGGCAATGGTGATCCCGATCTCAAGCGCACGCTGTTCGGCATAGGAAAGCGTACCGGCAGGCAGGTTGCGCCGCTCTGTCAGGTTGATCTGCTCAAGGATCGCCTCTGCCCCTTCGGTCAGGTCACGGCTGCGATTCACCAGGTTCCAGAAGCTGTACTTGTACCCCTGCGACCAAAGCAGCGCACAGCGCACGTTCTCGAAAACCGTCATCTTGGGAAAGATATTGGTGATCTGGAACGACCGCGACAGCCCCTTTCGGTTGATCTGGTAGGGTTCCAGGCCGATCAGGTCCTCGCCGTGCAGTTTCACGGTGCCTGCCGTGGGCTGGAAACGCGCGGTGATCAGGTTGAACAGCGTGGATTTCCCCGCCCCGTTCGGCCCGATGACCGCATGGCGTTCCGATTTGCCGATGGACAGGTCGATGCCACGAATGATCTCTGCTTTGCCAAAGCTCTTCTTGAGGCCGCTCAGTTCAAGTGCCGGGGTGCTCATGCGCTGCCTCCTGCCGTATTTGCTTCGTTCCAGGCATCCCGCAGCGCAGGCACATTGGCGCGGGTGATGCCAAGGGCAATGGCCGTCACCCCGAGGGCAATCACCCAGGGCAGGATGTCGTGGCTGTTGAACGTGGTCCAGAACAGCGTCATCTCATCGTCCCCATAGGCCGCGTGGCGCACATGGAATACCATTTCCACCAGCGCTGACAGACCAAGTATGCCAATCAGGGCCGGCAGCAGGGTCTTGAGGTAGGGCCATATCAGCAACCTTGCCTTGCCCAGTTTGAACACCGGCACATGCATCATCATCAGCCCGGCAAGACCGCCCGGAAAGAACATCACCGTGGCGACAAAGAGCGTGCCTGCATAAAACGCCCAAAGCTCCGTTTGCAGGCTGAGCACGGTCTGCAGCAGGGTAAAGGCGATGGCCCCGATGATCGGCCCGAAGAAGAAACCGACGCCGCCCAGGAAGGTCACCAGCAGGATGACACCCGAAGACGTGGTGTTCAGGTTTTCCTCGGTCAGGATCTCATAGTTGATGGCAAAGAGCCCGCCCGCGATCCCGGCAAAGAAACCCGAGGCGACAAAGCTGTAGAACCGAACCCAGCGCGCCGAATAGCCCAGAAACTCGGCCCGTTCCGGATTGTCGCGCACAGCATTGGACATCCGCCCCACCGGGGTGCGCGACCACAGGTACATCAGTGCGGCCGCGATCAGGACCCAGGCGGAAATCAGGTAGTACACCTCGATCTGTTGCAGGAATTCGGTGCCAAAGAAGGGCCGCGCATAGGTCCGGTCGCCCGACACGCCTTCCTCGCCACCGAAGAAGGCGACGATGATCACCGAACAGGCGGCGATCAGCTCGCCCACGCCGAGCGAGATCATGGCGAATACGGTGCCCGCGCTGCGGGTGGAGAAACTGCCGACAATCATCGCCAGCCCCATGCCGAACAGCCCGCCAAAGACCGGCAGCACCGGCAAGGGCAGCGCCGCAAAGAAGTCGGAGGCATTCATGATGTGCATGCAGGCGAACCCGCCGACCCCGGCATAGACCGCATGTCCGAAAGACAGCATGCCCCCCTGTCCCAGCAGCATGTTGTAGGCCAGCGCAAAGATCACCGTGATCCACATCTGGTTCATGATGGTGATCGAGGAATTGTTGGTGAAGATGAACGGCAGCACCGCCAGCAACACTGCCGCCACGATCCAGGGGCCGAGGGTCAGGGTCATGGAACCGGCGCGCATCCGCTCGGATGGTTTGGTCGGGTCGGTGGTGATTTGATCGGTCATGAGTGACGCTTTCCGAAAAGTCCCGAAGGCCGGAAGATGAGGATCAGCACCATCAGGATATAGGGCAGAATGTCTGCGATCTGCGGGCTTGTGATGGTCCAGAAGTCGCGAAACACGCTCTCGTCCAGGTTCTCGGGTGTGCCGATGCCGATGCCGTTCAGGATATCGGCCATCTCGATGTTGTAGGATTTGGCGAAGGTGGTGATCCATCCGATCAGCAGCGACGCGACCAATGCGCCCCACAGGGATCCAAGCCCCCCGATCACGATGGTCACAAAGACGATGGACCCCAGCACAAAGGCCATGCCCGGAAAGGTGCCCAGCACCGGCCCTGCGATGACCCCGGCAACACCGGCCAGCGCGGTGCCGACACCGAATACCCCCATGAAGATCAGCGGCACGTTATGGCCCAGCGCCTCGACCGTGCGCGGATAGCTGAGCGCGGCCTGGATGATCATGCCCACCCGCGTCCGGGTCAGGATGTAAAGCAGCCCGATAAAGATCCCGATGGAGATGAAGATCATGAAAATCTTGTAGGCGGGAATGGAGTTCCCCGCGATGGCGAAGGCCGAGAAGTTCAGCGCATCAGGCACGAAATAGGGCATCTGGTTCTTGCCCCAGATGAACTGCACCAGTTCCTCGATCAGCAGGGCAAGGCCGAAGGTAAAGATCAGCTCCGGCACGTGGCCATATTGGTGCACCCGCCTGAGCCCGTATCGTTCGACCCCGGCGCCCAGGACGCCGACAATCAGCGGCGCCAGCAGCAAGCCCATCCAGAATCCCAGCGCGATGCTGATCTGATAGGCGAAATAGGCCCCCAACATATAAAAGCTGGCATGGGCAAAGTTCAGAACGCCCATCATTGAGAAAATCAGGGTCAGACCGGCAGACAGCATGAACAGCAGCAGTCCGGTTACCAGCCCGTCGATGATATTGACGAGAATGAGGTCCATTGGCCCCTCCGGCTAGGATATGGCAAGGTCGTGTGACGCGAATGAAAAGGTCCGTCCCCGGCAGGGCCGGGAACGGACCGGCAGCACCTTATTCGGGGCGCTTCATCTCGCAGGTGGTCGGGCTGTCCATGGAGGCCATCTCGATGGTTGACTCGTTGACAATGCCAAAACCGGACTGGTCGTAGTCGAAGTCGATGTTCTCATCGGTGTGGACGCCGACATGCATGTCCTGGATCAACTGGTGGTCCTGCGGACGCATGAACAGTTTACCGCCCCACATGCTGTCATACTCCATGCCTTCCAGCTTGGAAGCGACGGCCACGACATCATCCGCTGTACCCGCTTCCTCGATGGCGGTCGCCAGCATGCCGATCACGTTGAAGATCCGGCTCTGGTCGATGTTGCCATCCGGGTATTTGGCTTCGAACGCCTCATAGGTGGCACGCGCCTCCTCGGAGCCGATCGGGTTGATGCTGCCCTGCGAAATCAGGCGGATACGATCCTTGCCGCTTTCGCCAAAGGCCGCCGTCATGCCTGAACCCGCCGCATAATAGGTATAGATCGGACCTTCGAAACCGTTGTCGATGATCCCCTTGCCCAGACCCAGCATGTCAGCGCCCCAGTTGCCGGTAATCACGGCATCCGCACCGGATGCAACGATCTTACGCGCGTAGGGGGTGAAATCCTTGACTTTGCCGATGGGGTGCAGCTCGTCGCCGACAACTTCGATGTCGGCACGCTTTTCGCCCAGCATCTTGTTTGCCGCATCAGACACGGCCTTGCCGAAGGAATAGTCCTGACCAATGATATAGACCTTCTTGATGTTCTCGTCCGCGACGATCACATCGGTCAGCGCATCCATCTTGATGTCCGCGTTGGCGTCGAAACGGAAGTGCCAGAAGTTGCATTTCTCGTTGGTCAGCGCCGGATCAACAGCAGCGTAGTTCAGGAACAGAACGCGGCTGTCGGGGTTGCGCTTGTTGTGCTTCTCGATCGCTTCGGTCAGCGCGTTCGCCACGCCGGAGCTGTTGCCCTGCACGATATAGCGAATGCCCTGGTCAATCGCGACCTGCAGCTGGATCAGGGATTCCTTGGGGCTGATCTTGTTGTCGAAACCGACAACTTCAAACGTGTCGCCATCCAGAACGCCGCCCTTCTGGTTGACCATATAGTCGGCCGCGAATTCGAACTGATGCAACCCGTTTGTACCGGTGCTTGCGAAAGGTCCGCTCAGCGGGTCGATGAAGGCGATCTTGATTGTTTCGGCAAAGGACGCAGAGGCGCCCACAATAAGTGACAGGGCCGAGACCACGCCCAGCTTGGTGATATTTTTCATATATTCCTCCCTATGGCGACCTGTTTTGCGTTCGCTTGGGACGCTTCCGGTCGCAGGCTGAGCCTTGCATACCAGAGGCCAAAGTCAAGGCTGGTGATGGCATCCGACCTAGCGTCACTTCATCCGAAAATCCGGCGCTGCCCCACAATCAGGCAGTGACCTCACTTTGCACATCGGCACGAATTTCCCGATAAGGCGCTGAAATTGAATAATAAATGGAAACAGGTGCTTGGAAAGGCATGGATCCGAAGGGGCGAAATGACTGTAAAAACAGCATTTTCCCGGTTTTTTTAACCCGTGAACACTACGCGTTTTCTCTCGCGAAAACGTGAGAAATCGGATCGAAAATCACGATTTTTTCACCGTCGCGAAATATTATGACTTTTACGCATTCCGCTGTGCGAAACAAATGTCCGCTTACTTTCAGGCGATTCTCTGCGGCCTGACGGCGCTCTCAGCCGCGCAGGCTGATCAGCTCCGCCGCCTTGATCAGGCGGGGCGCATAAACGGATTCAAGCTGCTTTTTCTTGACCCCGAACGAGGGTCCGCCAACGTTCAGCCCGTAGACGCGTTTGCCATCGGTGCCCATCACCGGCACGGCGATGCCGTTCACATCGCTGCGCCAGTCACCGTAGCTGGAACAGAACCCCTTGGCCTTGTACTCGCTCAGGCCGGCCTTGTAATTCGCCCGCCCTTCATCCTCGACATCCTGCCCCTGTTGCGCTGCAACCTGGAAGATCTGTTCGCGTTCGGCATCCGACATGCCCACCAGGATCGCCCGCCCGATGGCCGATCTGAACAGCGGCAGGCGCGAACCGATCCGCATTGTCAGGGAGACCCCTTCGAATGAATTCTGGGTGGCGATGTAAATCACGTCCAGCCGGTGCTGTTCGCCCAGCGCCACGGTGATATAGCTGTTCGGCCCGTCCCGAAGGGCGCGCATCTCCGTCTCGGCCCGGGCAGAAATATCCATTGAATTCAAGGCGCTGAACCCAAGCTGAAGCACACCGGAACTCAGCCGGTAGGTTCCGACCCGCGCATCGGCCACAAGGTAGTCCAGCGCACAGAGCGTATGGGTCAGGCGCGAGATCGTGGCCTTGGGCAGGCCCGTCCGCTCCGAAAAATCCGAATTTGTCAGCGTCACCTCATTGGGTCGGAAACAGCGCAGGATATCCAGGCCGCGTGCCAGTGCGGTCACGAAATTCCGGTCTTTGCCTTCGCCGAGGTCGGTGCCAAATTCGTCCATAAGTCTCTTTACCGCTTGAGTGAATCCACCCCGTGCTGCGCAAAAACGGGAACATATTGTCCCAGTTTCATGGCCCGCTCGGGGTTTGAGGCATTGCCGTCCAGCGCGCGCTTGTGAACGCCCTGGATGATCGCCGCCATCCGGAAAAAATTGAATGCCAGATAATAGCCGAAATGGTCGATACCTTTCAGACCGCGCCGCTGGCAATAGGCCGCGATGAATTCTTCGTCCGAGGGCAGGCCCAGCGCCGCCCGGTCAAGCCCGCCCATACCGCGCCCTTCTGCGCCCGCGGGCATCTGCCATTGCATGATGACCGCTGCCAGATCGGCAAAGGGGTGGCCAATGGTGGACAGCTCCCAATCCAGCACCGCCCGGCAATCGGTGGTCTGCGCGTCATAGATCATGTTGTCGAGCCGGTAATCCCCGTGCACCAGCCTGCGCTGGCCATCGTCTTCGGGGCATTCGGCCACCAGCGCCTCCATCAGATGGTTCATCGCCGGGATATCCTCGGTCTCGGAGGCCTTGTACTGCTTGCTCCACCGCCCCACCTGGCGTTCGAAGTAATTGCCCAACGGTCCAAAGTCGCTCAGCCCCACGGCGTCGATATCGACCTCATGCAGGGCGGCCAGCACGCGGTTCATCTCGTCGATGATCCGGCCCCGGTCCTGCACCGACACGCCGTCCATCGAGGGCTGGTTGAAATTGCGCCCCGGCACATGGTCCATGATGTAAAAGGCCGAGCCGATCACCGCGTCATCCTCGCACAGCAGGTGCATCTTCGCGACCGGCACATCGGTGTCCGCCAGCGCGCGCTGCACGCGGAATTCGCGGTCGACCGCATGGGCGGATTTCAACAGGACCCCCGGGGGCTTGCGCCGCAACACGTATTTCCGGCTGGGGGTTTCCAACAGGAAGGTCGGGTTCGACTGACCGCCCTGGAATTTGGTGACAGCCGTCAGCCCGTCAAAACCCGGAAGATTGTCACGCAGATAGGCGCTGACGGCGGCTTCGTCCAATGTCTGTGTGTCTGCGCTCATGACCAGATCCTTAACTGTAACTTAGCAGTTCCGCACCCGCAGCGTGCGAAAAATGCGGTGTGGCGTTGAACTCATGCAGGGAAAAACTGCTGCCAGAGAACATGAAACGCGTGATGGAGGAATTCTTGACCTGCAGGTTCAGGTTCATCATCTGGGCGATGGGCGCGCCAAGCGATGCAGCCGTCAATTGCCCGATGACGCCCCCCGATGAGATCACCAGCACCCGCCGGGCATCCGTATCGGTGGCAAAGACGCGGGCCGCCTCGACCCGTGCCGCGAACTCACCCCAGGTCTCTGCCGCCCCGTCAAAAGCATCCTCCTGCCACTCGAAAATGGTATCCCGCAGCGCCCGGAAATGGGTCTTGCGGTCCCCCTTGACCAGATCCGGCACCTTCCCGCGATAACGCGCATGCAGCAGGTCGTGAAAATCGTATTCGTTGAAGCCGGCGTGCTCCTCCGGGGTGGCGGTGAACCCCATGGCCGACAGCGTGTCCTTCTGCCGGGTCAGCGTGCCGGTGATCAGACGGTCCGGCACCCACTCCATGTCACGCAGCACCGCCCCCACGGCAGCCGCCTGCCGCTGGCCAAGGTCGGACAGCACGTCGTAATTGTCCTGCCCGAAGGAGGCCTGCCCATGGCGGATGACGAGCAATTCAGCCATGGCGCTCCCCTGCAGGAGGCAGGAAATCCGCGGGACACCCGTTCCCGACCCCTATCGTATCAAGCATATCCTTCACGAGAACTCCGCCGCCAGTTTCCGGCCCGCAGCGAGGTATTCGCGCGCCATCCGGTCGACGATGTCACCCGCAGGGCCCACGGATTTCACCGCGCCAATGCCCTGACCGGAGCCCCATATGGTTTTCCATGCTTTCGGCTTTTCACGGTCCTGACCAAAGTTCATCGACGATGCATCCGCCGTCGGCAGATTGTCCGGATCCATCCCTGCATTGCGGACCGAATCCTTGAGGTAATTGCCCCAGACTCCTGTGAACAAAGAGGAATAAACAATATCCTCGGCCCCGCCCGAGACGATCATCTGCTTGTAGGCGTCGTCGGCGTTGGCTTCGTCCGTGGCGATGAAGGGCGAACCGGTATAGCCCAGATCGGCCCCCGCCGCGCGGGCGGCGAGCAGCGCCTCACCCGTGGCGATGGCACCCGACAGCGCCACCGGCCCGTCGAACCATTCGCGGATTTCACGCATCAGGGCAAAGGGCGATTGCTGCCCCGCATGCCCCCCGGCACCGGCAGCCACAGCCACCAGACCATCCGCGCCCTTTTCAATCGCCTTCCTTGCGAAGGTGTTGTTGATGATGTCGTGCAGCACGATGCCGCCGCAGGAATGCGCGGCCTCGTTCACCTCTGTCCGGGCGCCCAGCGAAGTGATCCAGATCGGCACCTCGTGTTTCGCACAAATCTCCAGATCCCGCTCCAGCCTGCCGTTCGACCGATGCACGATCTGGTTCACCGCATAGGGCGCTGCCGGGTGATCGGGGTTCGACTGGTTGTGACGGTCCAGTTCCTCGCGGATTTCGGTCAGCCAGGTGTCGAGCAACGGATGCTCGCCCTCCGCCTCGCGGGCATTCAGCGCGGGAAAGGCACCGACAATGCCCGCCTTGCACTGCGCAATCACCAGTTTCGGCACCGAAATGATGAACAGGGGTGAGGCGATCATGGGCAAGCGCAACCCTTGCAGTGCCTTGGGCAGATGGGAATCGTCGCGGGGCATCGTGGCTCCTGTCAGGGTCATGTTGACGGTCAGGGGGCGGGTGAACCCGCCCCTCTTGTTGGCAAAGCGCAAGGGGTTACAGAACCTCGAACAGGCCCGCAGCCCCCATGCCGCCGCCGACACACATGGTGCAGACCACATATTTGGCACCGCGGCGCTTGCCCTCGATCAGCGCATGGCCGACCATGCGGGCGCCCGACATGCCATAGGGATGCCCGATGGAGATCGCGCCGCCGTTCACGTTCAGCAGTTCATCCGGAATCCCCAGCACATCGCGCGACTGGATCACCTGCACCGCGAAGGCTTCGTTCAGCTCCCACAGGCCGATGTCATCCATCGTCAGCCCATGCGCCTTGAGCAGCGGCGGCACGGCATAGATCGGGCCGATGCCCATCTCGTCGGGCTCGCAGCCCGCCGCCATCACGCCGACATAGCGGCCCAGCGGCTGCAGGCCCATCTGCTCGGCCTTCTTCGCCTCCATCACCACAGTGGCAGAAGCGCCATCAGACAATTGCGAGGCGTTCCCGGCGGTGATGTATTTGCCTTCCGCGATGTGGATGCCGTTCTTGTGTACCGGCTGCAGCCCTGCAAGGCTTTCCGCCGTGGTGCCGGGGCGGTTGCCCTCGTCCTTTTCCAGCGTCACCTCATGTTCGGTGATCTCCTTGGTTTCCTTGTTCTGCACCATCATCTTGCTGGGCAGCGGCACGATCTCATCGTCGAACTTGCCCGCTTCCTGCGCCAGATGGGTCAGCTCCTGCGACCGCGCAGCATATTCGTCCTGCCGCTCGCGGCTGACGTTATAGCGTTCGGCCACGGTTTCCGCCGTCTCCAGCATCGACATGTAGATTTCCGGCTTGTGCTCTTTCAGCCAGCCGTCCGCCTTGACCCGCATTTCCGGGGTCTGCACCATCGAGATGCTTTCCACCCCGCCGCCGACAACCACATCCATGCCGTCCATCACCACCTGCTTGGCCGCCGTGGCAATCGCCATCATGCCGGAGGCGCATTGGCGATCCAGCGACATGCCTGCAACTGTCACCGGCAGGCCCGCCCGGATCGCCGCCTGACGCGCGATATTGCCCGCCGAATGGCCTTGCTGCAGGGCCGCACCGATGATGCAGTCCTGAATCTCGGCGGGGTCCACCCCGGCACGCTTGACCGCATGTTCGATGGCATGGGCTGCCAGCGCCTGCGGCGTGGTGTTGTTGAACGCCCCGCGATAGGCCTTGCCGATCGGGGTGCGGGCTGTAGATACGATGACTGCGTCGCGCATGGGTAATCTCCTATGTTACCAGTCGAGCTTCAGGCCACGGGCCTGCGCTGCATTGAGGGCGTATTTCTTGGTCTGGCCGAAGGCGTCGCCCAGTTGTTCTTGGTCCTTGGGATTGCGGATGTCGTCGAACCGCGCCGCCACTTCCTCGGGGGTGTTGTCTTCGCCCATCAGGGTGATGCCGCGCGTCTCATAGACCCGCGTCTCGGCAAAGCTGCCTGCACCGGCCCCCAGAATGACCTGGCTGGGGCCATCCTCGCTGACCAGATACAGCAGACCGGGCGTGATGGTTTCAGGGGCCAGCAGCTCCTGCGCCTCGGTCGGCAGCAGATCGGCGGTCATCCGGGTGGCGGCGGTGGGGGCCAGCGTGTTCACCCGGATGTTGTCGCGCGCGCCTTCCATGTGCAGCACGTTCATCAGCCCCAGCATCGCCGCCTTGGCCGCGCCATAGTTCGACTGACCGAAGTTGCCATAAAGCCCCGAGGCGGAGGAAGTCAGCACGATACGCCCGTATTTCTGTTCGCGCATATGCGGCCAGCAGGCATGGGCCACATTGGCCGACCCGATCAGATGCACATCCACCACCTTGCGGAAGGCGGACATTTCCATCTTGGCAAAGGTCTTGTCCAGCAGGATGCCCGCATTGTTCACGCAGATGTCGATGCGGCCCCAGGCGTCCATCGCCTGCGCCACCATATCCCTGACCGCAGCCTCGTCAGACACATCGGCACCATGGCTCATCGCCTCGCCGCCCATTGCCTTGATCTCGGCCACCACGGCCTTGGCCGCCTCTGACGATGTGCCGGTACCGTCGCGGGCCACGCCCAGATCGTTCACCACAACCTTCGCGCCGCGCGCGGCAAGACCCAGCGCATGAGACCGGCCCAGGCCGACGCCCGCACCGGTGACAATCGCCACCCTTCCATCAAACCGGATATCAGCCATCAGTGCAGCGCCTGTTCAAAGATGTTGGGGCCGGACATCACGTTGATGCCGCCCGACACCGGGATCACCGCGCCGGTCACATAGGCCCCGCCCCGTCCGCAGAGGAACAGCATGCAGCCCGCGATATCCTCGTCCCGGCCCACGCGCTTCAACGGCACGTCGTCGCCGACCCTGCTGCGCATGTCCTCGTCATGGGTGGCAAAGGCGGTCATGCGGCTGACAAAAGGTCCGGGGGCCAGCGCATTCACGGTGATCGCCTCGCCCGCAAGCTCCTTGGCGAGGATCTTGCTCAGGTGGATCACGGCGGCCTTGGAGGCAGAATAGCTGTAGGCGCCATCGCCCATCTCGCGCTCGCCCATGACAGAGCCGACATTGACCACCCGCGCGGGGTCATCCACGCTGCCCGAGGCGCGCAGCATCGGCAGCAGTTTCTGCGTCAGGTCGAACAGCCCCGCCACGTTCACGTTCATCACCTTTTCCCAGGCCTTGAACGGGAAATCGCCCAAGGGCGCGCCCCAGGTGATGCCGGCATTGTTCATCAGGATGTCCAGCCGGTCGGTGTATTGCTGCACCGTCTTGACCAGCGCATCGACACCCGCTTCGGTGCCGACGTCCCCGGCAAAACCAACCGCCTTGCCGGATGCGCCCATGGCGTTCAGCTCTTTCGCGACAGCTTCGCAGGCCTCACCCTTGCGACTGGCCAGCAGCACCGTGGCCCCGGCGCGCACCAGCCCCTCCGCGGCCATCCGGCCGATGCCGGTGGCCCCGCCGGTGACCAGCGCCACTTTGCCCTCAAGACCGAATAACGTGTTGATATCCATTTAAAACCCCCTTGCCGCTGCGACCTGTTCGGCGTGATAGCTGTAGTCGCCCAGCCATTCCGCACCCACCCGCGCGCGTTTCATGTAGAACCCCATATCATAGGCATCCGTCATGCCGATGCCACCGTGCATCTGCACCCCTTCCTGCACCGCCAGCGTCGCCGTCTGGGTCGCGCGGGCCTTGGCCAGCGATACCGCCAGCGCCGCATTCTCCGGGTCCGCATCCATCATGCGGCCCGCGTTCAGGATCGCCGATGCCGTCACCTCAATCTCGCACCACAGATGCGCCGCCCGATGCTGGAGCGCCTGGAAGCGGGCGATTTCCACGCCGAACTGCTTGCGCTCCTTGATGTAGCCCACGGTCATGTCGAAGGCCCCGGCAGCCAGCCCCGTCATCTCGGCGGCAAGCGCGCCCTGGCCTGCCATCAGCGCCGGTTTCAGCACGTTCATTGCCTGATCGACCTGGCCCAGCACATCCTCGCCCGTGGCCTCCACGTCATCAAAGGTGATCCGCGCCGCATCGCGGGCGTCGATCATGTTGCTGCGGTGGCGGGTGACCCCCGCCCGGTCCGCCGGGATGTCGAACAGGGTCAGCCCGTTCTCCGTCCGCGCCAGGACCAGCAGCCGGGCGGCCATCGCGCCATCGACGACAAATTGCTTCTTTCCGCTCAGCCGGAAACCATTCCCATCCGCGCGCGCTGTCATCTGCGTGGCCTCGGGATCGAACTTGATCCCCTCATCCACCGCCAGAGCATAGGTCGCCTCACCCGCCGCGATGCGCGCCAGTGCTGCCTCCGCACGGGCATCGGCTACCTGCCGCAGGGCCGTGGCCGCGATCACGGCGCTGGAGATGAAGGGGCTGACCGTCAGCGTCTTGCCCATTTCGCGCGCCAGCACATTGGCGGCGGCGTACCCCATGTCAGAGCCACCCTGCGCCTCCGGCACCAGCACCCCGGCCCAGCCCATCTCGGCCATTTCCTTCCAGAGCGCCGCATCATGGGTCTCGTTCGCATCACGCATCTTGCGCAGCTTGGCGACCGGTGCCGCGCCATCCAGATACCCGCGCGCCATATCGGCAAGCATGGTTTCTTCTTCCGTCAGTACAAGTTTTTCCATGATCCTACCCCGGCAATCCAAGAACGCGGCGCGAGACAATCGACAGCATCACCTCGCTGGTGCCGCCCTCGATCGAATTCGCCTTGGTGCGCAGCCAGTCGCCCGCGCGGTTGCCCAGCGGGCCATCCCATTCCAGCGCATCCGATCCACCTGCCGTCATCATCAGCTCGTGCCGCCGCTTGTTCAGCTCGGTGCCCATGTATTTCAGCATGGCCGAGGCATCGCCCGCGCCCTGCCCGGCCTCTGCCTGATCCTTGTAGCGTTCCAGCGTCAGGCCGATGGCCAGCGAATCAATCTCGCAGCGCATCGCGTCGGCGCGCAGGGTCGCGTCGCTGATCCCCTCCATGGTGTCATTGATCACCGCACCCAGCGCGCGACCGCCACCCGACAGGCCCGCGCCACCACCGGAAATCATCTCGCGCTCATGGGTCAGCAGGTATTTCGCCACGTCCCAGCCGCGATTCTCTTCGCCCACGATCTGATCCTTGGGCACCTTCACATCGGTAAAGAAGGTCTCGCAAAAGGGTGAAATGCCGCTGATCATCTGGATCGGGCGCGTCTCGACTCCCGCGTCTTCCATGTTCATCAGCAGGAATGAAATGCCCTTGTGCTTGGGCGCCTCGCGGTCGGTGCGCACCAGCGCGAAAATCCAGTCGGCCTTGTCCGCGTAGGAGGTCCAGATCTTCTGCCCGTTGACCAGCCAGTGATCGCCCCTGTCCTCGCCTTTGGTCTGCACATTGGCCAGATCGGACCCGGCACCGGGTTCGGAATACCCCTGGCACCAGCGGATTTCACCGCGTGCGATTGGCGGCAGATAATGCAGCTTTTGTTCATGAGAGCCAAAGTGCAGCAGCGCCGGGCCCAGCATCCAGATGCCGAAACTCTGCAACGGCTTGCGCGCATTGATACGGTCCATCTCCTGATGGAATATCTTTTCCTGCGCCCGGTTCAGCCCTGCCCCGCCATAGTCCTTCGGCCAGGTCGGCACGGTGTATCCCCTGGCGGCGCAGCGTTCGAGCCACTGCTTTTGCGCATCTGACGTGAACTGCCAGTTCTTGCCGCCCCAGCAGATGCCGTTTTCGGTCATCTTGCCATCCCGCATTTCCTGCGGACAGTTTTCCTCAAGCCATGCGCGCAACTCTTCGCGGAACGCATCGGGCGTCGTTTCGGCACTCATATATGTCTCCCTCCCAAGGGAACGCTGCGTCACTTCCCGCCGCATCATTCCGCAGAGCAGAATGCCCTTTCGAAATTGGATTGACAAGAAGAGACGCTGCGTCCCCTACTGAGGCGCAACCGAATTCGGGAGGAATTACAGATGAAAGCGATGCTGAGCGAAGCACCGGGCGGACCGGAAACACTGGTCCTGAAAGAGATCGACACACCCGAGCCCGGCAAGGGCCAGGTGCGGCTGCGGGTGCATGCCGCCGGGCTGAACTTTCCCGACACGCTGATCATTCGTGACATGTATCAGATGAAACCGCCACGCCCCTTTGCACCGGGCGGCGAAGTCGCGGGAGAGATCGAGGCCGTCGGTGACGGCGTGGCGGACTTTGCCCTCGGCGACCGGGTGCTGGCGATGACCGGCTTTGGCGGCTTTGCCACCCATGTGGTGGCGGATGTGACCAAGGTCATCAAGATCCCCGATGACATGCCCTACGAGGAAGCCTCCTGCCTGGTGCTGACCTATGGCACATCGCATCACGCGCTCAAGGACCGCGCGGCAATCCAGCCGGGGGAAACCCTGCTGATCCTCGGTGCCGCAGGCGGCGTCGGCGCGGCGGCAATCGAGTTGGGCAAGGCGGCGGGCGCACGGGTGATCGCCGCCGTCTCCTCCGAGGAAAAGGCGCTGTTCTGCCGCGACCTCGGCGCGGACGAAACACTGATCTATCCGCGCGAGCTGGACCGCGATGCGCAAAAGGAGTTTTCCAGCCAGATCAAGAAACTGGCAGGCGGTGACGGTGTCGATGTCGTCTATGACGCCGTGGGCGGCAATTATGCCGAACCTGCCGTGCGGGCGCTGGCCTGGAAGGGGCGGTTTCTGGTGGTGGGTTTCCCGGCGGGCATTCCCAAGCTGCCGCTGAACCTGACCCTGCTCAAGGGCTGTCAGATTGTCGGCGTCTTCTGGGGCGCGCATACCGCCCGTGAACCCATGGCCCATGCGGAGAACATGCAGGACCTGTTCCG
Organism: Sulfitobacter sp. PR48; assembly: GCF_028807335.1. Lineage (NCBI taxonomy): Bacteria > Pseudomonadati > Pseudomonadota > Alphaproteobacteria > Rhodobacterales > Roseobacteraceae > Sulfitobacter > Sulfitobacter sp. PR48. The sequence continues at coordinate 295,465 of NZ_JARAMM010000003.1, forward strand.
GATGTATGCGGATGGTCAGATCAAGCCGCGCATTTCCGCGCGTTTCCCGCTCGAAAAGGCGGCAGAGGCGCTGGAAATGATGCAGGACCGCAAGGTGCTGGGCAAGGTCGTGGTGACGGTGGCGTGAGAAAGATCCGGCGGGCGCTGCCGCCCCCCGGGCATCTTGTCACTCAGCGCCGTTCAGAGATGCGACACATCGTTGAAACCCCGCAGGATCATCTGGTCCCCCTGCACCACGAGGCGGCTGATCGAGCCGTTGTCGGCCCCGGTGAAGCCGAAGGGCCGGGACTCAGTGGCGAGGGCCAGCGCCGCGCCGATCACACCGCCGTGCACGACGACCGCCACCAGTTCGTCAGGATGCGCCGCCGCAATCCGCGTCAGCCCGCGCCGCACGCGGCCGAAGAAGGCATCGCGCGGCTCCGCCCCCGGAAGCGCGCCCCAGTCCTGCAATTCGCGCATGCGCAGGATGACCGGATCATTTTCGGCGGCGCGGAACCGGTATTCGCCGCCGTCCCAATCGCCCAGATGCACTTCGCGCAGGTCCGGCTCGACCCTTGGCGTCAGACCCAGCGCCCCGGCCAGCGGGGCCGCCGTCTGATGGGTGCGCTGCATGGTGGTCACATAGATCGCGCGGATCGGCTGATCCTTCAGCCGCGCCGCGACGGCCTGCGCCTGCGCCTCGCCCTCGGGGCGCAGCGCCGGGTCGCCCTGCCCGTCCACCATCGGGAAATCCTGCCCCCGGATCGCCGCCTGCGTCTCCCCATGCCGGATCAGCAACAGGTCAGCGGCCCCCGACGGGGGCTGGAACCTGTGCTGGCGCGCTTCATTGCTCATACCTCACTCCTTCTCAATTCAACCCAATAGGACATATCCCATGACAAATCGCCAGATCGTGATTGCCGAACTGCCCAGCGATGCGCTGACCCCCGACCATTTCAGGATGACGGAAACCGCCATGCCCGAACCCGGCGCGGGCGAGGTGCTGCTGCGAGTGATCCTGATGTCCATCGACGCGGCAAACCGGTCCTGGATGAAGGGCGCGACCTACCGCGCTGCCGTGCAGGCGGGCGATGCCATGCCGACCTATGCCATCTGCGAGGTCATGGCCTCCAACAGCCCCAAACTCTCCGTCGGTGATCTTGTGGCGGCGGAGGCGACATGGTCCGACTATGTCACCCTGCCCGCGCACAAGGCCCAGAAACTGCCGAAGGTGCCGCAGCTTTCGCACCTGATGTCGGTCTATGGCATTGCGGGAAAGACCGCCTATCACGGGCTCATCTCCATCGGTCAGCCGGTGGCGGGCGAAACCGTGCTGGTCTCTGCCGCTGCCGGATCGGTGGGGGCCTATGTGGGCCAGATCGCCAAGGCGCTGGGATGCCGCGTGGTCGGCATCGCCGGCGGCGCGGAGAAATGCAAATGGGTGCAGGAGGAACTGGGCTTTGACGCCTGCGTCGACTACCGCGAGGGCGGATTGTCGCGGGCACTGGCCGAGGCCTGCCCGGACGGGGCGGATGTCTATTTCGACAATGTGGGTGGCAAGGTCCTGGAATCCGCGCTGAATGTCATGAACGAAAAGGGCCGTATTGTCTGCTGCGGCGCGATCAGCCAGTATGATACCGACGCCCCCTCCGGCCCGCGCAACCTGCCCGGCGCGATTGTGGTGAAACGGCTCCGGATGGAAGGGTTCATCGTGATGGATTTCGCCCGCAACGACGCCAAATGCCTGCGCGCCCTGCAGCATTGGGTGGCCAGCGGACAGATCAAGGTCACCGAGGATATCGTCGAGGGGCTGGAAAACGCACCGGCGGCGCTGATCGGCCTGCTGGCCGGTGACAACAAGGGCAAGCGCATGGTGCGCGTTGCCGCCGACCCAAGCTGAAGGAGCAAGGACGATGTCCGCCATGCAAGAGGCCCTCGCGGCCAGCGAGAAACTGATCGGCACCGAAGTTGGTGTGTCGAACTGGATTCTGGTCGATCAGGCGATGATCGATCAATTCGCCGAAACCACCCATGACATGCAGTGGATTCACGTGGACCCGGAACGCGCCGCCGCCGAGACGCCCTTTGGCGGCGCCATCGCGCATGGGTTCCTGACCCTGTCGCTGGCCAGCCGCTTTGCCTATGATTGCTTTTCGATGCTGCCGGGGCAGGTCATGGGCGTGAACTATGGCATGAACAAGCTGCGGTTTCTCAAACCCGTGCTGGCCGGATCGCGGCTGCGGGGGCGCTTTACGCTCCAGGCCGTGCGCGCGCGGGGCAAGGAAAAGATGATGCGCGAGAACCTTCTGACGGTCGAGATCGAGGGCGAGGAAACCCCCGCCCTGATCGCGGAATGGCTGGGGCTGGCGGTGTTCAAGGATTGAGGCAGCGCCCTCCTGCAGTGCCGCACCCTGCAAGCAAAGCGACGCAGGCTCCCCACGGCTGCATCCCGCGGCACCTTGCGCCAAGTCCCCCGCAAAAGATGACATGTCATATTTGACAGGTCTTATATGACATGTCTTCGCGAGAGGCATTGCGGCCCCCGCGCGCGGCGCACCCGGGTCCCGAGGTGCCATGCGCACCCCGGCCACATACGCCCCGCTATCACCCTGTCAGAGCAGCTTTTCCAACAATGCCCGGGTATTCTCTGCGGTCATTTTCACCGGATTGCCCCCCGTGCTGGGGTCGGCCAGCGCCCCCTTGACGACACGGTCCATGTCCAGGTTTTCGATCCCCATCTCGCTCAGCGACTTCGGGATACCCATCGAGGCATTCAACGCGTCGACGAAGGCCGCGAACCCGTCAAAGCCCCCGTCGATGCCCAGATAGCGCGCCGCGCGTTCGATCACGCCCTCGATCTCGGGCCGGTTGAACTGCAGCACCGCGGGCATGCAGACCGCATTCGTGGTGCCATGATGCGTGTGGTAGATCGCCCCGATCGGATGCGACAGCGCATGGATCGCCCCCAACCCCTTCTGAAAGGCCGTTGCCCCCATCGCCGCCGCCGCCATCATCTGCGCCCGCGCCTCGATATCGCTGCCATCCGCATAGGCACGCGGCAGATAGTCCTTGACCAGCCGCATCCCTTCCAGCGCCATGCCCTGCGACATCGGATGATAATGCGGCGAGGAAAACGCCTCGACACAATGGGCAAAGGCATCCAGCCCGGTCCCGGCGGTGATGAAGGGCGGCATGCCCACCGTCAGCTCCGGGTCGCAGATCACGACACGCGGCAGCATCCTGGGGTGAAAGATGATCTTTTTCTCCGCCGTGTCGGATTTGGTGATAACGCTGGCGCGGCCCACTTCCGATCCGGTCCCGGCGGTGGTGGGCACCGCCACGATGGGCGCAATCGCCTCCGCGTCGGCCCGTGTCCACCAGTCGCCGATGTCCTCGAAATCCATCAGCGGACGCGTTTGCCCCGCCATGAAGGCGATGACCTTGCCCAGGTCCAGCCCCGAGCCGCCGCCAAAGGCGACCACCCCGTCATGCCCGCCCTCGCGGTAGACGCGGACACCTTCTTCGGCGTTCCTGTCGGTGGGATTCGGGTCCACCTCGGCAAAGATCGCGCGGCCCAGACCCGCCGCTTCCAGCAGGTCCAGCGTGCGCGTGGTGATCTCCATCGAGGCAAGCCCCCGGTCGGTGACCAGCAGCGGCTTCCGGATGCCCGCGGCAGCGCAGGCCTCCGCAATTTCCGAGATACGTCCGGCACCAAAGCGGACAGCGGTGGGATAGGACCAGTTGGCGGTAAGCGTCATGGGTCAGGCTTTCTTGAGATGGTATGATTTGGGACGTGTAAGATTGTGATAGCCGATCACCGACAGGCCCCCGCCGCGTCCGGTGTCCTTGCAGCCGGTCCAGCACAGCGCCGGGTCCAGGTAATCGGCACGGTTCAGGAAAACGGTGCCGGTTTCGATCCGGTCGCCCAGCGCCTCGGCAGCCGCCGCGTCGCCGGTCCAGATCGAGGCGGTCAGCCCATAGTCGCTGTCATTCATCAGCGCCACCGCCGCATCGTCGTCGGAAACCCGCATGATCCCCACCACGGGGCCAAAACTTTCCTCGCGCATGACCCGCATGTCATGGGTCACATCGGTCAGGATCTGCGGCATCAGATAGGCCCCGCCATCCTGGGGGAAGAGCGCAGGGTCGATCAGCGCCTTGGCACCCATTTCCACCGCCTCTGCGGTCTGGGCGCGCACAAGGTCGGCAAACCGCGGCTGCGCCATCGGGCCCAGCGTGGTCTCCGGGTCCAGCGGATTGCCCAGCTTGTAGCCCTCGACGATGGACACCGCCGTGGCGACAAAGGCGTCATAGACATCCTCGTGCACATAGATCCGCTCGATCCCGCAGCAGCATTGCCCGGCGTTGAACATGGCCCCGTCGATCAGGGTTTCCGCCGCCGCCCCGACATTGGCATCCGCCCGGACATAGCCGGGGTCCTTGCCGCCCAGTTCCAGCCCCAGACCGGTAAAGGTCCCGGCCGCCGCGCGTTCAATCGCCTGGCCGCCACTGACCGAGCCGGTGAAATTCACAAAGCCGAATGATTTCGCCGCAATCAGGTCAGAGGTGGTCTGGTGGTCCAGGAACACATTCTGAAACACCGCCTCCGGCACCCCTGCCGCGTGGAAGGCTTCGGCCAGTCGCTCGCCCACCAGCGGGGTCTGGCTGGCGTGTTTCAGCATCACCGCATTGCCCGCGATCAGCGCAGGCGCGACCGTGTTGATCGCGGTCATATAAGGATAATTCCAGGGTGCGATCACCAGCACCAGACCATGCGGCACCCGTTTGATCACCCGGCGGAAACTGTCGCTGTCCTCGATCCCGATATCCGCCAGCGCCTCCGAGGCGATACCGGCCATGTAGGTGGCGCGCTCGTTGAAGCCGCCGAATTCGCCGCCATAGCGCACCGGCCGGCCCATCTGATGTGCCAGCTCCGGCACGATGGCATCGTTCATCGCGCCCACATTGGCGACACCCGCCTGCACCCGCGCGATCCGGTCTTCCAGCGGCAGCGCCGCCCAGGTGGCCTGGGCCGCCCGCGCCTGGGCCACGGCGCCTTTCGCCTCGGCCAGCGTCAGGGTGGGCCGCTCGGCATAGACCGACCCGTCGATGGGAGAAATACAAGTGATCATGTCAGGCCCTTTCAAATCCGCGTGCGATTTCCCAATCCGTCACCGCGCGGTCAAATTCCTCCTGCTCCCATTCGGCGCAGCGGGTGTAATGGTCAATCACGTCATCGCCCATCACCTCGCGCAGGAAGGCCGAATTGCGCAGGGTTTCCGTCGCCGCCCGCAGGGTCTGCGGAATATCCGCCGCCTTGGAATCCTCATAGACATCACCCCTGGTGGGCGGGGCAAGCGCCATCTTCTCCTCGATCCCCTTGATCCCGGCGGCCAGCATCGCGGCCTGTGCCAGATAGGGGTTGAGGTCGGACCCGCCCACGCGGCATTCCACGCGCACCCCCTTTGTCCCCTCGCCACACAGGCGGAACCCGGCGGTGCGGTTGTCCACGGACCAGACGGTTTTTGTCGGCGCGAAGGTGCCCTTGGCAAAGCGTTTGTAGCTGTTCACATAAGGCGCGAGGAAGAACGTATACTCCGGCGCATAGGCAATCAGCCCCGCCATATAGTGGCGCATCAGATCGGACATGCCCAGATCGGCCTCCGGGTCAAAGAACACGGGCTTGCCGTCTTTCCACAGCGACTGGTGCACATGGCTGGAGGAGCCCACCCGGTCCGGGTGCCATTTCGGCAGGAAACTCGCCGCATGGCCCTGCTGCCAGGCAATCTCCTTGACCGCGTGTTTCGCAATGGTGTGGTGATCGGCACAATCGAGCGCCGGGGCATAGCGGATGTTCAGCTCCTCCTGCCCTGCCTCGGCCTCGCCCTTGGTGTTTTCAATCGGCAGACCGGCGGCAAAGAGGTGATTGCGCACCGGGCGCATCACATGTTCCTCCTTGGAGGTCTGGAAGATGTGGTAATCCTCGTTATAGCCGCTGATCGGGGTCAGATCCGTGAACCCGCCCTTGCGGATTTCATCCAGGGTTTTCTCGAACAGGAAGAACTCCAGCTCGGTGGCCATCTGCGCCTCGAACCCCAGGTCCGCCAGCCGCGCAATCTGCTTTTTCAACATGCCGCGCGGGTCATGGGGCACCGGTTTGTGGTGGTGATCCAGAATATCGCAAAGCACCATTGCCGTGCCTTCCAGCCAGGGCAGCGGGCGGATCGTACTCAGGTCCGGCGCCATCACGTAATCGCCATAGCCCTTTTCCCAGGAGGTCGAGGCATAGCCGGCCGGTGTCGCCATCTCAAGATCCGTGGCCAGCAGGTAATTGCAGCAATGGGTCTCCTTGAAAGAGGTCTCGACGAAATTCACCGCATGGAAGCGCTTGCCCATCAGGCGGCCCTGCATGTCCACCGCGCAGACCAGCACGGTGTCGATGGTGCCCGCCGCAACGCGGGATTTCAGATCGTCAAAACTCAGGTTGCCCGGCATCTCGTTCTCCATTCGCAAAAGGCAGGCAGGGGCGCCACAACGCCCCCGCCGATCGTGGTTCAACCGTTGGTATAGGGCGGTCCGGCCTGGTTGATGACGCTGTTGTACTCCTTGAAGATGTTGACGATCTTCTGGTGCACTTCGCCTTCCTGGGCCACTTCTTCCCAGAACGCCTTGGCCGCGTCTTCGACCTCGTTCCATTCCGCTGCCGGCACCGTGCGCAGTTCCAGCTTTTCCCCCTTGGCGCGCAGGGCCGCTTCACCACCCCAGTACCATTGGTTGCGATAGGTGTGGCCCGCTTCGGTCCCGGCCATGACGATGGCCTTGAGGTGTTCCGGCAGATCGGCCCAGCGCTGTTCGTTCACGAACCACGACCCGATCCAGGCACCGGAAATGTTGTTGGTCAGGAAGTAATCGGTCACATCCGCCCAGCCGACAGTATAATCCTCGGTGATCCCCGACCATGCCATGCCGTCCAGTTCACCGGTCTGCACCGCGACTTCGGCATCCTCGTAAGGAATGTTGACCGGCACAACACCGAACTTCGACAGGAAGCGGCCCGCCGTCGGGAAGGTATAAAGCTTCAGCCCGTCAAGATCGGCAACCGATTTGATTTCCTTCTTGGTGTTGAAGTTGCAGGGGTCCTGCCCTGCCGCCGACAACCACTTGACGCCGACCTTGGCGTATTCCTCTTCCCAGATCTCTTTCAGACCGTATTGGTTGAACAGCACCGGCACGTCGAGGATATGCTTGGTGGCAAAGGGAAAGTAGCCGCCGAACTGCTGCAGCGGCGTGGGCGAGGCCATGGAATCGTCGTCCGAATGCACCCCGTCGATGGTCCCGCGCTGCAGCGCCTGGAACAGCTCGCCCGTCGGCACGATCTGATCCGCATAGAACAATTCGATCTCAAGCTCGCCGTTTGCGGCGGTGTTGATATAGTCGATGACCGGTTTGGTCACATGTTCACCCAGCGCCGAACCGGCATAGGTCTGGAAGCGCCACTTGATCGCTTCCTGGGCACGGGCGATGGAGGGCGCAGCCAGCGTGGCGGCGCCGGCAAGGCCAGCGTGTTTGATGAAATTACGTCTCGTGGTCATGTCTTTCTCCTTGTTGAATGAGGCTCCGTTGGCGGAGTTCTTGGGGTTATTTTCCGTAAACGAGGTCGGGCAGCCACAGCGCCAGTTGCGGGAAGATCATCACCAGCGCCAGCGCCCCGGCCATCACCAGCACGAAAGGCGTGATCGAGGCATAGATGTCGCGCAGCGAAATCTCCGGCGGGGCCATGGCGCGCATCAGGAACAGGTTATAGCCGAAGGGCGGCGTCATATAGGCGATCTGGCAGGTGATCGTGTAAAGGATACCGTACCACACCAGATCAAAACCCAGCGCGCCCACCAGCGGCACATAAAGCGGGGCGACGATCACCAGCATCGCGGTATCGTCCAGAAACGTCCCCATCAGGATAAAGCTCAGCTGCATCAGGATCAGGATCACCCAGGGTGACAGGCCCAGCTTCTCGGTGAACAGGTTCTCGATCGCCTTGACCGCGCCCAGCCCGTCGAACACCGCGCCAAAGGCCAGCGCCGCAAGGATGATCCACATGAACATGCAGGTGATGCCCAGCGTGTTGCGCACCGAGTTCTCAAAGACCTGTCGCGTCATCCGCCCCTTGAGCACGGCAGCCAGAAAGGCCGCAATCGCCCCGATGGCCGAACTTTCCACCAATGAGGTCCAGCCGCGCACGAAGGGCACCATCATGACGGCAAAGATCACCAGCGGCAGGATGCCCGCCCCCAGCAGCCGCAGCTTTTCACTGCGCGGGATCGCGGCGCGTTCCTCGGCGTCAAGGACCGGACCAAGCACGGGATTGAACCGGCAGCGAATCGCGATATAGGCGATGAAAAGCCCCGCCATCATCAGCCCCGGCACCACACCCGCCAGCCAAAGCTGCCCCACCGGCTGCCGCGCGATCATCGCGTAGAGCACCAGCACCACCGAGGGCGGCACCAGGATGCCAAGGCTCGATCCCGCCTGGATCACCCCGGTCACCATGCGTTTGTCATAGCCCCGCTTGAGCAGTTCCGGCAGCGCGATGGTGGCGCCAATGGCCATGCCCGCCACGCTCAGCCCGTTCATCGCGGAAATCAGCACCATCAGCCCGATGGTGCCGATGGCCAACCCGCCGCGCAGCCCGCCCATCCAGACATGGAACATCTTGTACAGATCATCGGCGATTTTCGATTCCGACAGCACATAGCCCATGAAGATGAACATCGGCAGGGTCAGCAGCGGATACCATTTCATCAGCTTCATCGCAGCGGAGAACCCGATGTCGAACCCGCCCTGGTCGCCCCAAAGCAGCAGCGCGGCCACCACGGCGACAAAACCGATGGCCCCGAACACCCGCTGCCCGGTCAGGAGCATCAGCATCATGGTGGAAAACATCAGGGTGGCGATCAACTCATATGACATCAGATCGTTTCACCCTTCAGACGCAGCACGTCTTTGCAGAATTCAGAGAGGCATTGCACGATCATCAGGCAGAACCCCACGATCATCACCACCTTGATCGGCCACATGTAGGGCCGCCAGGCGGAGGATGATTGCTCAAGCCGCCCGATCTCTTCGCTGCCGGTCAGGACGCCGAAAAGATAAGAGATCGGCGCGTCCTGCCAATAGCCCAGCGAATAGGCGGTGGAGCTGATCGCCCCGTAAAGCAGCACGCAAAGATAGAAGATCAGCAGCACAACCGTGAACAGGTCGAACCAGGCCTTGCGGCGGACCGACCAGTTTCCATAAAGCAGGTCCATCCGCACGTTGGAGCCGAGCTGCAGCGCATAGGGCCCGCCCAGAATATAATAGCCCACCATGACGAACTGGGCCATTTCCAGCGTCCACAGGGTCGGCACAAAGAAGGTCTTGCTGATCGAGGACCACAAAAGCACCCCCATCAGCGCAAAGATCCCGTACATCGCGATGCGGCCCAGACGGTAGTTCACCGCATCGGCCACCCGAATATATCCGCGCATCACGCCACGCATGAAACACGTCCTCCCCTGCCCAGCCGCGTACAGGCATCCGCCAGCCAGCCCGCGATCATCTCGGCCGTCCGGCGCTGTGCCTCTGCCGTCGCAATCAGGTCGTTGCGCACCTCCAGCATCACGTTCAGATGGCCCTGACCGTGCAACTGCAAGGTATGGGTCACGCCGTCTTGCGGCCCATAGGGCGCATTGCGCGCCACCCGCGCCCCGGTATGCGCCCCGGCACATGCCAGCAGCGCATCGGCCAGACGGCTGTCCTCGTCATGCAAGACGCCGATTTCGACACTGCGCCGCTGGCCATGGAAAACCGGGGTGAAACTGTGGATCGTGATCAGGATCGGCTCGGCAATCCGCGCCATCTTCCGGCTGATGCAATCGTGAAACGGCCTGTAATAGCGCGCCACCCGCTCCGCACGCGCGGCATCGGACAGATCCCGGTTGCCCGGCACCACGATCAGCTCGCTCTGCGCGGGCATTGCGCCCGGCGCTTCCGGCGGGCGGTTCAGATCATAGACCAGCCGCGACACGGTGCCGGCGATCAGGACGGCATCCAGCCGGGTCGACAGATGCTCCGCCACCGCCAATGCACCCGGGTCCCAGGCCGCATGGCTGGTCCGGTCGCGCTCAGCCATCCCTAGCTCGTCAAATTCATCGGGGATCAGGTGGCTGGCATGTTCGCAGACCAGTACAATACAGGATGTGCCAGAGGGGTTCACCTCCGCCACGCTTTCTTCCGCTGCATGATCTGTCGTCTGAGCCATGGCACCCCCGTCTCGGGATAAAGTGCTTGCCAAGCGGCGCGGATGTCAACAGAATTGTGAAAAATTTATCACAAGCACGAAGGCTTTGATAATTTTCCGATCAAATCCGGAGCGACGATGGCCGAAGCGCCCCTGACCATATCCGACCGCATCCAGCAAAAGCTGGAGGGGCTGACCCGCGCCGAACGCCAGCTGGCCCATTCGATTCTCGAAAACTACCCGGCCTCCGGGCTGGGCCCGCTGACCGCGCTGGCCAAGGATGCCGAGGTTTCCGTGCCGACAGTGGCCCGGATGGTGCAGAAGCTGGGTTTCCGCGGATACCCCGAATTCCAGGCCGAACTGCGCGAGGAACTGCGCGCCAAGGTCAAGGGGCCGATTGCCAAACACGACACCTGGGCCGACGGCGCGCCCGAGGGGCATATGCTGAACCGTTTCACCGACGCGGTGATCGACAACATCCGCCACACGCTGGGCCAGATCGACCCGAAGGCCTTTGACGCCGCCTGCGCGCTGGTGGGCGACACCAAACGTCACCTTTACATCGTGGGCGGGCGTGTCACCCATACGCTGGCCGAATATCTGTTCCTGCACATGCAGGTCATCCGCCCGCGGATCACCCATATCCAGTCCACCTCCAACACCTGGCCGCATTACCTGCTGGATGTGGCGCCGGGTGATGTATTCGTGATCTATGACGTGCGCCGCTACGAGAATAACACTTTGAAACTGGCCGAGATGGCCCATGCGCAGGGGGCCAGGGTGATCCTCTTCACCGACCAGTGGCGCTCTCCCGTGCATGAGCTGGCCGACATCAGCTTCAGCAGCCGGATCGTCGTGCCTTCGGCCTGGGATTCCGCCGCCACCACCCTGCTCTTGACCGAAACGATGATTTCCGCCGTTCAGAACCTCGACTGGGACAAGACCAAGACCCGGATGGAAGCGCTGGAGGACATGTTCGACCAGACCAAGCTGTTTCGGAAATTTACCTAGGGCCTGTGGACAGTCGTGAAAATTGCAACGGCGGTCCGGAACGAGACCTTTCCGCTTTCCCAAGCGCGGAATCAAGGCCGCAGGCCGCCGCGCATCGCCGGGCCGTCCCCTGGCACGGCGATTTGGCTGCTGTCGTGTGCCACGGATAACTTGGAAGTGCTTGGCTGCCATAAAGTGCCAGTCACGACGGTCGCATCGCCGCACCACGGCCCGTCAATGCGCGGCTTGGGCTTTCGTTGCGAACGACAGAAAGGTCCCGCTCACCTGACCTTGCCCCATACCACGCCAGGAGCCTCAGTTGCGCGACATGCGACACCCGGCGTTCGGGACCCGTTCATTCTATTCGTCGTCCAGCAGGATACGCGCGGCATTGCCCTTGTCGTCGTCATACTGGTCCGACCGCACGGTCCACAGAAACGCCGCAAGGCCCACCCCGCCAAGGATCAGGGACACCGGGATCAGCACCACCAGAACATTCATTTCAGGCTCCTCATCCTTTGCGAATTCAACAGGACCGTGATGGAAGACAGCGACATCGCCAACGCCGCGGCAAGCGGCGTGGCAAACCCCGCCAGCGCCACCGGGACCGCGATGAAATTATAGGCCGCCGCGATGGCAAAGTTCTGGCGGGACAGCCGGCCCGTCGCCCGCGCCACCCGCAGCACCATGGGCAGATCGGCAAAACTGTCCCGCAGCACCACGACATCCGCCGCACTGCGCGAGGCGTCCAGCGCCTTTGCCGGCGCGATGGAGGCATGGGCAGAGGCAAGCGCCGCCGTATCGTTCAGCCCGTCGCCCACCATCAGCACCTTCTCGCCACGCGCGGCCAGCGTGTTCAGGCGGCGCAGCTTGTCTTTCGGCCGGGCATTGGCGGTCACCGGCAGGTTGATCCTTGCCGCCAGCTGCGCTGCGGGACCTTCGGCGTCACCGGTCAGCACCTCGCAGGGCAGATCGATCCCCGCCAGCGCCGCGCGCACGCCCGGACGCAACCCATCCGTCACCTCCAGCGGAATCGCCTGCGCCGTGCCGATGCGCAGGCCCAGACCGGGAAAATCAGCGCCCAGCCAGGGACCGCGCCCAAGGCGGATCATCTCGCCACCCTGGCGCAGCTCCACCCCCTGGGCCGCGACCTCGCTGATCTCTTCTGCCGCCGCCACCCCGGTGTCGCCCAGGGCGGCAACCAATGCCCGCGACAAGGGGTGATGCGAGGCTTCGGCCAGCGCCTTTGCCACGGCGCGGTCGGCGGGGCCCAGCGCTTCCGGCACCGCGACGCCCGGCATGGTCAGCGTGCCGGTCTTGTCGAATACCACATGGGTCACTTCCGCCAGACGCTCCAGCGCGGTGGCGCTGCGCACCAGAAACCCGGCAGAGAACAGGCGGCTGACAGCGGCGGTGGAAACGGCGGGCACCGCAAGGCCCAGCGCGCAGGGGCAGGTGATGATCAGTACCGCAATCGCCACATTCAGCGCATGGCGCATGTCGCCGGTCGCAATGGCCCAGCCCAGAAAGGCCGCCAGCGCCAGCAGATGCACGGCAGGCGCATAGACCTGCGCGGCGCGGTCGGCCAGCGCGGTATAGCTGTTGCGCGCATTCTCTGCCGTCTCGACCAGCGCTGCCATGCGGCGCAGCGAGGTATCTTCCCCCACCGCCGTGGCCCGCAGGCGCAGGGGCGCGGCAAGGTTGATTTCACCCGCCTGCAGGGCCTGCCCCGCCGTCACCGCCACCGCAGCGCTTTCGCCGGTCAGAAACGACCGGTCCATCAGCGCCGCATCACTTATCAGCACCCCGTCCACCGGCACCCGCGCCCCGCAGGGCACGGCGATCACATCATCCACTGCCAGCGCCGTCAGCGGCACCGTTTGCAGGCCGCGCGCGGTCACGCGGTCGGCGGTATGCACCTCCAGCGCGGTCAGTTCCCGCGCGGCGGATCGCGCGGCGCTGCGCGTGCGGTGATCCATGTAGCGCCCGATCAGCAGGAAAAAGGTCAGCGACAGCGCCGCATCGAAATAGGCATGCACCCCGCCATGCAGGGTCTCGAACAGGGACATGCCCGCCGCCAGCAGGATCGCCAGTGAAATCGGCACATCCATGTTCAGCCGCCACACCCGCAGCGCCGCCCAGGCATTGATAAAGAACGGCTGGCCGGAATAGGCCACCACCGGAAGGGCGATCAGCGCGGAGATCAGGTGAAACAGGTCGCGGGTGGCATCGCTGGCCCCGGACCAGACCGCCACCGACAGCAGCATGACATTCATCATCGCAAAACCCGCAACCGCCATGCGCGTCAGCAGGGCGCGCCCTTCGGTGTCGCGCGCGCGGTCCAATGCGGCCAGATCCAGCGGATAGGCCTCGTAGCCCAGATCCTCCAGCACCGACAGCACCCGGTCGGGGTTCACCTGCCCCGACACGGAAAGCCGCTTCAGCGAGAGGTTCACCCGCACGTCCTGCACCCCCAGAACACCCGCCAGCCCCCGTTCGATCTTGCCGATACAGGCGGCGCAATGGACGCCGGGCAGCGAGAATTGCAGCGCCGGGCCGCTGGCCACATCCTGCGCCAGCGGCGCAGCCGCACAGGCGGGACAGGCCATGGTCATGACGGATGCCTCACAATGATGCGCTGCTGGAACAGCGTGCCATCCTCGGCCCGCGCCTTCAGCCGCAGGTTCCAGTTGCCGCGCCCGCCCTGCACGCTGGCGCGCAGGGCCGCGCCGTCAAAGGTGAACTCCGGTGTCTGATCCTGCGCAACGCTGGTGGCCCGCCCGAAGGTGGCGCTTTCGATCTGCGGGACGATGGCCCTGCCCCCCTCCAGGATCACCAGCTCAAGCTCATTGCCCCGCAAGGTGGCAGAGACCTCCCAGCCCAGCCCCAGCTGTGCGGCCTTGTCCCGGTCGAAGGACTGGCTGGCGACATAGGAATTCTTCACTTCCAGCCCCGGAAAGGTCCGCACGGCCTTGAAGGCCAGCGTCAGGTTGACCGCAATGATCACGCCAAAGGCCATCGAAAAGCCTGCAAAGACATGCCATCCCTTGATTTCACGTATCATTGTACTCTCCCGTTGAAACTGGTGGCGCGGCTGGCGCGGTCCCCGCTGGCGATGTCCTCGACCCAGATGCGCAGATCGGTGGTATGGGCGCTGGCCGCAGGGTCCTGCGGGCGCGCGGTGACATAGACCCTTTGCAGCACGGTGGTGTCGGCGGGAACGGTCACGTTCAGCCGGTTGGCCATGCCCTCCAGCTCGATCCGCAGGATCTCGGCGCTGGTCAGGCTCAGGTGAAACACGCGGTCCTCGCCCAGCTTGTTGCGCAGCCGCACGTCATAGATGTTGCGGATCGACCCGTCCGATTGCACCACATAGGTCGGGTTGCGCACCGGGCTGACTGTCAGTTCGATGTCCGACCGGATGAACAGCGCATAGACCAGCCCGGCGCCGATCAGCAGCCAGATCGCCGTGTAAAGCAGGGTACGAAGCCGCAGCACATGGCGCCAGATCGGTTTCGGCGCGGCACCCGCGCGCTCCTCCGCCTCGTCCGACAGCGCCATGTAGTCGATCAGCCCGCGCGGCTTGCCGATGCGCGCCATCACGTCGTCGCAGGCGTCGATGCAAAGCGCGCAGGTGATGCATTCCATCTGCTGACCGTTGCGGATGTCGATCCCCATCGGGCAGACGTTCACGCAGGCCATGCAGTCGATGCAATCGCCATGCACCTGCTCCGGCGCGGTGGCTGTGGGTTGTCCGCCCGCCTGCAGCGCCCGGTTGGGATAGGGTGTCGCGGGATAGCGCGCCGCCCCCGGGCCCGCGGCCCGCACCTCGCGCTCTGCCTTTTCGGCGGCGGCGCGGTCGCGCTTGCGCAGGTTGCCCTTGCCGCGCGGCTCGCCCCGCCAGTCGCGATAGGCGACGGTGATCGTATCCGGGTCCATCATCGCGGCCTGGATGCGCGGCCAGGGGCACATGTAGATGCAGACCTGCTCGCGCATGAAACCGCCAAAGACAAAGGTGGTCGCGGTCAGCACAGCGATGGTGCCATAGGCCACGGGATGGGCCTGAAACTGCACCAGGTCGCGCAGCAGTGTCGGCGCATCGGTGAAATAGAACACCCAGGCCCCGCCGGTCGCCACCGCGATCATCAGCCAGACCGCCCATTTGGTCAGCCGCAACCGCGATTTGCGCAGGTCCCATTTCGCCTTGTGCAGGCGCAGCCGCGCGTTGCGGTCGCCTTCGATCCAGCGTTCGACAGCCAGGAACAGATCGGTCCAGACCGTCTGCGGGCAGGCATAGCCGCACCAGACCCGCCCCAGCGCCGAGGTGAACAGGAACAGCCCCAGCCCCGCCATGATCAGCAGACCCGCGACAAAGTAGAACTCATGCGGCCAGATCTCGATCCAGAAGAAATAGAAGCGCCGGTGCGCCATATCCACCAGCACCGCCTGATCCGGCAGGTTCGGCCCCCGGTCCCAGCGGATCCAGGGCGTCAGGTAATAGATGCCCAGGGTGATGAACATGATCCACCATTTGAAACGGCGGAAGGCCCCGGTGACACGCCGGGGAAAGATCGGCTCGCGGGCCGCATAGAGACTGGGAGTGGTCATTTCAAGATTCCTGTTCGCAAGACCTGTCTAGGGCCAGGTGCATCAGGCCGCCTTGATCTGGATCAAGACAGCACCTGTCGAATGCCGCGTATTTCCGATTCTTTCCGGACCCTTGACACGGCGTGCGCAGGTGTCTGCTCAGCGGGACGAAGCTGCCGTCCACCAAAGCCCGGAGTCAAGGTGCGCAGCACCGCCGGGCAGCGCCCGACCGCCCCATGGGCGGGCGCTTTCTCACCGTATTGCGGTTCATCATCCCCACGCCAAAGATTAGAAATAAAGTGGCACCCACGGACGTTCCGCTGCCCACCCGCGGCCAGGCGCTGCCCTGTGTGGTTAAGTCACTTTGGGCTCGTTCCCGACCTTCGCTGCATTTTTCACGAATGACCGCGGATCTACTGCACGTCCTTCGGACGCAGCGCCGCGATCCGGGTCGGCGACGTGACGCAAAAGTCGGTTTTGCATTGCAACTGACAGCACCCGAAGCGGCGACGGTTTGCGAACAGGGCCGCTTCGGGGCGGGCTGCCCTTGGGCAGCCGGGGTCTGTCTACTCGCCCCCTCCAAGGCTGTGAACGTAGACAGAAACGGCGCGGACATCCGCATCGGACAGGCGCTGGCCCCAGGCGGGCATCACCCCGAAACGCGCATCGCGCACCGTGGCGGTCAGCGTGTCGCGGTCACCGCCATAAAGCCAGATCGCATCCGTCAGGTCAGGCGCCCCCATCTCGCGGTTGCCCTCTGCCCCGTCGCCGTGACAGGCGGCGCAATTGTCCGCAAAGACGGTGCTGCCGCTCTCGGCCAGCGCGCGGTCATAGTCATCCGACGACAGGCTGACCACATGTTCCACCACCGCCGCGATCTCTGCCTTGGGCAATATGTCGCCAAAGGCCGGCATCTGCGAATAACGCGCATCCGGGTCGGTTTCGTTGCGGATGCCGTGGTTCACCGTGGTCGCGATGTTTTCGATATCCCCACCCCAGAGCCAGTCGTCATCCAGCAGGTTGGGATAGCCCTTGGCCCCCGCTGCCCCAGCCCCGTGGCACTGGCTGCACTGGGCGCGGAACACGGAACCGCCCCGCGCGGTGGCATAGCGCCGCAGCCCCTCGGCATCGTCAAGCGCGGTCAGATCCGCCGCCTCAAGCGCCGCCGCCAGCTCGGAGTTCTTCGCCTCATGCGCCGCGATGTCGGCGGCAACCTCGGCGCGCGTGGAATAGCCCAGCAGCCCCGAGGTCGCGCCCGAGATCATCGGCCAGGCGGGATAGGCGATGGTATAGCCCACCCCCCAGATGATCGTGGCATAGAGCGTCCAGAGCCACCAGCGCGGCAGCGGGTTGTTCAGCTCCTCGATGCCGTCCCAGCTGTGGCCCGTGGTTTCCACCCCGGTGGTATCGTCGATCTTGCGGTCAGACATTGTGCTTGTCCTCGAAAGTGTAACGGGACGGCGCGCAGGCGCAGGTGGCGCAGGTGCCCTTGCAGGGCGCCTTGGCGTCGTCGTCGCGGAAGGGGATCATCGCGGCATCCTGCCGGGCGCGGCTCTGGCTTGGCAAAAAGGCCCAGATGGCGGTGCCCATGAAGAAGCCGAACATGGCCAGCAGGACCCAGCTGTCGGCGATCTGGCGAAGAAGGGAATAGGTATCCATGTCGGTGCCTCCTAGCGGGTTTCATCCGGGGTGAAGGTCGAGAAATCGACCATGGTGCCCATGACCTGCAGATAGGCGATCAGCGCGTCCATCTCGGTCAGCCCGGGCTGGCCGTCGAAATTGCCCACCGCCGCGCCGGGATAGCGTTCCACCAGCCCGTCCCAGTCGCCTTCGGGATCGGCCTGCACCCGGAAATCCGCCCGGGCCGAGGTGATCTGCGCGTCGGTATAGGGCACACCCACCATGCGGTGCGTGGACAGCAGATCTTCGATATGGTCGGCCTCGATCCGCTTGTCGGCAAGAAAGGCGTATTTCGGCATGATGCTTTCGGGCACCACGGATTGCGGGTCCATCAGGTGATCCACATGCCAGGCATCGGAATACCGCCCGCCAACCCGCGCCAGATCAGGCCCGGTGCGTTTGGACCCCCATTGGAACGGGTGGTCATACATCGATTCCGCCGCCAGCGAATAATGCCCATAGCGCTCCACCTCGTCGCGCATCGGGCGGATCATCTGGCTGTGGCAGACATAGCAGCCCTCGCGCACATAGATGTCGCGCCCGGTCAGTTCCAGCGGGCTGTAGGGGCGCACGCCCTCGACCTTTTCGATCGTGTTCTCCAGCCAGAACAGCGGTGCGATTTCCACGATCCCGCCGACGGTGACCACCAGCAGCGAAAAGGTCAAAAGCAGCGTCGGGCTTTTCTCAAGGATGGCGTGTTTGTCAAGAATGGCCATGGTTTGCTCCTTATTCGGCGGGTGTTGCGGTGGCGGATGTGCCGGGCAGCGCGGCGGTGGCGGGTTGTGCCCCGCGGATCGTCATCCACATGTTCCAGACCATGATCAACGCCCCGGAGAGGAACATGACGCCGCCCAATCCGCGCACCACATACATCGGGAACTTGGCGCTGACGGTGTCGGCAAAGGAGTTGACGAGGAACCCCTGGTCATCGACCTCGCGCCACATCAGCCCTTCCATGATGCCGGTGACCCACATCGACGCGGCGTAAAGAACGATGCCAAGCGTCGCGAGCCAGAAATGCCAGCTGATCGCGGACATGGAATACATCTGCTTGCGGCCCCAGAGTTTCGGCGTGAGGAAGTAGAGGCAGGCAAAGGTGATCATCCCGTTCCAGCCCAGCGCGCCGGAATGCACATGCCCGATGGTCCAGTCGGTGTAATGCGACAGCGAATTGACCGCGCGGATCGACATCATCGGCCCTTCGAAGGTGGACATGCCGTAGAACCCCAGGCTCAGCACGAACATCCGCAGGATCGGATCGGTGCGCAGCTTGTCCCAGGCGCCCTGCAGGGTCATCAGACCGTTGATCATGCCGCCCCAGCTGGGCATCCACAGGATGATCGAGAACACCATCCCCAGGGTCGAGGCCCAGTCCGGCAGCGCGGTGTAATGCAGGTGGTGCGGTCCGGCCCAGATATAAAGAAAAATAAGCGCCCAGAAGTGAATGATACTCAGCTTATAGCTGTAAACCGGGCGCCCCGCCTGTTTCGGAACGAAGTAATACATCATCCCCAGGAAACCGGCGGTCAAAAAGAAGCCGACCGCGTTGTGGCCATACCACCACTGGGTCATTGCATCCTGCACGCCCGAGAATACCTGCACAGACTTGCTGCCCCAGATGCTGACCGGGACCGACAGGTTGTTGACCACATGCAGCATCGCCACGGTGATGATGAACGCCAGGTAGAACCAGTTGGCGACATAGATGTGCTTTTCCCGGCGCTTGATGATCGTGCCCAGGAAAACCGCAAGGTAAGCCAGCCAGACAACTGTCAGCCAGAGGTCCACGTACCATTCGGGTTCCGCATATTCCTTGGATTGGGTGGACCCCAGCAGATAGCCGGTGGCGGCCAGCACGATGAACAGCTGGTAGCCCCAGAACACGAACCACCCGGTCCGCCCGCCCCAGAGCCGCACGCCGCTGGTGCGCTGCACCACATAGAACGACGTGGCGATCAGCGCATTGCCGCCAAAGGCAAAGATCACCGCCGATGTGTGCAGCGGCCGGAGCCGTCCGAAGTTGGTAAAGGGCTGGCCCCAGTCAAAGTTGAGCGCCGGAAAGGCCAGCTGAAAGGCGATGAAAGTGCCGACCAGAAATCCCGCGATGCCCCAAAAGGCCGTGGCGATCACCCCGGCCCGGATCACCCCGTCGGCATAGATGCCGTCCTGGGCCGGCCCGGCCTGTCGCGGCTCGTCGGTGTTGCGCAACACCCAGATGAACATCGCAAAGGCGATCACCATGATCAGGAACGCATGTACCTGATAGGCAAGGTCATGCCCCCAGCTGGCCGCGATGGCGGCGATCAGCGTGACAAGACCCAAAAGGATGAGTTTCACATAGTCCATATTCATGCCCTCAAATCAGTAAGAGCATCGCGGGACGCTCCTGTTCGCAGGACATCTCTAGGAATATGGGCGCGCGCCCACTTTGATCTGAATCAACTTCCGCAGAAAATGATGCGGGAAACCGTCAGCTCCGCCTTGTCAGGAAAGGATACCACCGTCGGAATCATCGCCGGTGGCTTCCTGAAGCGCGACGATATCCAGAATCTCGAACTGGCGACGGTCGGTGAAATCGACCACGCCTTCCTTTTTCAGCGCGCTGAACTGACGGCTTACGGTCTCAAGCGTCAGCCCGAGGTAATTGGCGATCTGGTCGCGGGTCATCGGCAGCTGGATCGTGGTGTTTGCCAGCGGCTCGGTCCCCTGCGACCGGCGCACCAGCATGTCGATGAAGGTGGCGATCTTCTCCCGCGCGGACTTGCGGCCCAAAAGCAGCATCCAGTCCCGCGCGGCATCCAGCTCGTCCAGCGCCAGTTCCATCAGCCGCTGCGCCACATGGGGGGTTTCATCGACCAGCTTTTCAAAGGGTTTGCGGTCGAAACAGCACAGGGTCACATCGGTTGTGGCGGTCACGTCGAATTCGATCAGCTTCCGGCCCGGCCTGCCGATGAAATCCGAAGGCAGCAAAAGACCCACCATCTGGGTCCGCCCGTCCTCCATCGTCTTGGAGAGGGAAGCGACACCGGCAACCAGAGAGGCCACGAAGTTCAGCGGCTCCCCCCGCCACAGGATAACCTCCCCCGCCGCATAGCTGCGGTAGGATTTCATCCCCTCCAGCACTTCCAGCTCATCCGTATCGCAACGCGCACAGACGGCGCGATGCCGGATCGGACATTCGCTGCATTTGACTCGGGTCAGTGAAGGTATCGCCATGGTGTCTTGATCTAAATCAAAGAAGGACTCTCCCATGCAACCCTAGAAACACTTATGCACAGCTTCAACACACTTCGCCGCCACGGGCTTTTTGACGCACGTGTGCCCCGCTACACCAGCTATCCGCCGGCCAATCATTTTCAAAATGATTTCGGCCAGCGCCATCAGGTGGACTGGCTGCGGGCGGTGCCGCAGGACAGGGATATTTCCGTCTATGTCCACATCCCCTTTTGCAAGCGGCTGTGCTGGTTCTGCGCCTGCCGGACCCAGGGCACCAGAACCTTGCGCCCGGTCGACGCCTATGTCGAGGTCCTGCTGAAAGAGATCGAAACAATCCGCCAGACCCTGCCGCCGGGCATCCGCATGGCGCGTCTGCATCTGGGCGGCGGCACACCGACCATTCTGCCCTGCGGCACCATGTCGGCCTTGCTGAACGCGCTCTTCGCCGCTTTCGAGCGCAGCGCGGATTTCGAGTTTTCCCTCGAAATCGACCCGACGGAAGCCTCCGACGATCTGCTGCAACTGCTGATCGACGCGGGCATGAACCGGGCCAGTGTCGGGGTGCAGGATTTTGCCCGGCCCGTGCAACAGGCCATCGGACGCAGCCAGTCCCTGTCACAGACCCGCCATGTCATCGACCTGATGCGCAGCCAGGGCGTGGCCAGCCTGAACCTCGACCTGCTATACGGGCTGCCGCACCAGACCTCGCTGAGCTTTGGCCAGACCCTGCGCCATGTGGCCCGGATGCGCCCCGACCGGCTGGCGATCTATGGCTATGCCCATGTGCCCTGGATGTCGAAACGCCAGATCATGATCAAGGCTGCCGACCTGCCCGACAACGAGACCCGCTTTGCCCTGGCCGAACAGGCACGCGCGGCCTTTCTTGCCGAAGGCTATGACAGCATCGGCATCGACCATTTCGCCCTGCCCTCCGACAGCCTTTCCCGGGCCGCCGTCACGGGCAGGCTGCGGCGCAACTTTCAGGGTTATACCGACGATCAGGGCGAAACCCTGATTGGTCTGGGGGCCTCGGCGATATCGCGCTTTCCCGGCGGATACATGCAGAACGCCACCGCCACCTCCGCCTATCAGGACCGGGTCACAAGCAGCGGCCTGGCTGCGCACAAGGGCTATGGCATGACAGCGCAGGACCAGCTGATCGCCCGCATCATCGAAGACCTGATGTGCCGCTTTGTCTATGACGAGGCCGCGCTGCGTGACAGCTTCCCCGAACAGGCCGCGCTGATCCGCCAGACCGGCATTTCGCTGATGACCCGCTTCACCGATGTCTTCTACATCAGCGAAGCCGGCCTGAAGATGCGCAGCGACACCCGCCCGCTGGTGCGTGTCATCGCCAGCCATGTGGATGCCTTCGCCTCGGAGGCAACCGCACATTCGGCAGCGATATGATCGCGACCCGCGTGGTTCGGACCTGCCCCAAGTGCAACTCATAGGGTTCAAAGTTTTCAAGGATCGGCATGGAAGGATGCGATGCTATCATCGCGCGACAAGCCACAAGATCGACATTGAGAAGTCCCAAATCGGTTCTGGGGCGTGCGCGGCAATACTAGCGAAGAGGTCGCTAATCCTATCAGCCCGACTTTGAAGACAATGCTCTTCCAGATATATTTCCAAGTTTGCCAAATCGGCATTGGAATCCTGTCGGTCGTTGGGTTCTCTATGATTGATGCGTTTGAATAGATTGAGTTCGACCGCGCACCGGCTTTGGTTTTCGTCAACAGTAAAGAAAGCGTCGATTTCGGCGTTGTTGCGCCCCGTCTTGGGAAAAATGCCTCTACTGGCGCGCTGAATTCACCTCTCCATGATAATTGAGAAAGGCAAACCTTACTCTCTCACCAAAAGGTGCAGGCAAAGGGCCAAATGGTGCAGTAAGTTCGACTCGTTTGTCTATCCCATTCCCCCGATTTACCTGACCGGATACCTCTTAAAAGGCGCGCAAAAAAAGTCTTCCGCCGCCTCGATAGTCACGCTACGCCCAGCCTTTCGACGCGGGGTATCTCGTGCCCAGCATGTAGAGGCCCGAGTGAACGTCGATCATGCTCCAACCCGATCTGCCTTGGAGAAGTTCAGCCATCAGGGCGTTGTTCTCGTAGATCGAGCCGGGTTCGAAGGCTTCGTCGTCCAGTTCGTTCCCGGACGGCGGCTTTTTCAAAATCTTGGCTTTGTGCAGGATTTTGAGACCGTTGAAGATCGGGCCACCCGGAGGCAACAGCACTTCAGGATTGACCAAAGTCGCGGCCAGCGCAGGCTTGGAGAACAGCGCCACCATGAACATCGCGGTCGCATTCCAGCTGCCGATATATTTGGGACGCTCAATTGATGGGGACAAGATAGGCGAAAGCCAGCGTTGTTGCGCACGGCCAATCATCTGCAAGTCGTCGGGCAGGGTCGCGGGCAGCTTCACCCGTTGAAACATCAGGTATCCACCCCGAAGCGACTGTTCGATGGGGGTAGGGCCACGTTCCAGGTGGAAGGTTCTCGCAACGCTTAGGGCGGCGGGGTCCAGGTCGGTCAGAACCTCGATAGCGGCGGCGGTGAAGTCTTCGTCGATCTTCGCCAGATGCCCCCAACCCAAACCCACGGCAAAGCATACCTGCCACGGATTTGCGGTCGGGAAGGTCTTCAGATGATGCGAGATTTCGTCGAAGGCCATCGTGTTCAGTGTCTTGCTACCATTGTGCAGCAACTCCTGAACCTTGGTTCGCGCTGGGCCTCCACCCGCGCCGCCGCCCTTGGCGCAGAGTTCGTTGAAATAGACTTGAACCGGGTTCAGTGGGTTTGCGATTTTCATTTCGTTTTCCTGCCCGAGTAGTTCACGCCTGTTCGTCTAGTGGTAGCAGCCCCACCGGGGCTGTCCAGTTTGATTGTTTGTGCGTGATCGGCCTTTGGACCGTCCGGAGGATGGTTTCCGGGACCTGTTGGCGGTAGCCCAATTCGATTTGTGGACGTTTCGTGTTGTAGTGCTTCCTCCATTCTTCAGTCAGGATTTGCACTTCAGGGAGGCCGTAGAAGACTTCGCCGGTCCGCACATCATCTCGGAACCGAGCATTGTAGCTTTCGCAATATCCGTTTGCCCAAATTGAAGTTATGGTCTCGGATTTCTTGCCCAACGGTACAAAATTGAGCGCAAAAAAGCCCTAAAAATGACATGGTTGGCGATATAGTCATTAGTATGTACAATACTAAGGTATGTATCTTAAGCGCGTAGAAAGGTTACTGACTGCCGTGACTCCCCTCGTCACCCCGACGCCGATCCGGCAGGAAGTACGTCATCGAAACTTGAATTCTCCGGCTCTGATCTGTGCCTGCCAAACCACGGTTAAAGGAAACCACCCATGAAAATACTCGCCGTAGATGACGATTCCTTCATGCTCGACTTCTTGCCGGCGATCCTGAAGGAAGCGGATTTTCCGGATGTGACCGTCGCATCCTCTGGACAGGAAGCGCTGCGCATCCTGGAAAATGCGACAGAGCCCTTCGATTGCCTGCTGCTCGACATTGTCATGCCCGACATGGACGGGATCACGCTCTGCCGGAAAGTGCGCGAGATGCGTACCTACCGGACAACGCCGATCACGATGCTCACCCTCAAGAGCGACATGGTTTCGATCGAAAAGGCCTTTGCCGCAGGGGCCAATGATTACATTTTCAAACCCTTCGAAGTCCGCGAGATTGCGCGCCGCCTCCGGGTCACTCAGCGGATGCTGGACACGACGGAAGTCGCAATGCGGGTCGATCCCCAGATGATGCTGCCGGACGGAGAACGCGGCCAGCATGTTTTCTCACTCGAAGATCCGGTTTACGTTCTGGGGATCCATCAGCTTGTCCCCCCCTTCACCCTTGGCAACTACCTGTCACAGCTCTCGCGCAAGAATCTCAATTCCTGCCATGTCTTCTGCGCACAGGTCGAGGATATCACAACCCTCTACGCCCATTGCACCAGCCGGGAATATGTCATGGCCATTGCCGCCGGCGCGCGGGCCATTGGCCGGGTTGTGGACAGGCCGCAACTTCTCATGGCGCATATCGGAAGCGGCACGCTCCTGGGCATTCTCACCGGCGACAGCCTGCCGGAATGGCCACATATCGAGGAAGATGTGCAAAGAGAACTTAAGACCCTGACCCCCTGGGATCAGGACTCGCTCGATATCCCGATCAGCATCTCGCTGGGCCGCCCGATCCAGCCGAACGCCCACCGGACACAGCGGGTCAAGAACACCTTTGACCGGGCGATTGGCCGGCTGGTCGAGCGCCAGAAAACCATGCACAAGGCACTGCTTGGTCACACGCCCGCGGTATCATCCGCACGCTGATCGCCTGACCGCGACAGACGCAGATCTTCAGACGCGGCCCGACACGGTTCTTCCGGTCGGGCCGTTTTCTTTTGTTCAGGCAGGGTGTCCGATGCGATGCCGGCAACATGGAACTGGCGCAGGATATCGGCACGGATCACGGCGGCCACCTTCATCGCGCTGGCCCCGCCCAGCAGGAACGCGATCACCACGGTCCAGGCGACACCGCCCATAAGATAGACGACGGTGGCGGCGACGATCGCATAGATCAGACCGATCAGCGCCACGCTTGCGGGGGGAACAAAGGAAAGCCAATCGGATGCAAAAGCCTGGCTTTCGCGCTTTCCGGCCCCGTCCTTGGTTTTTGTGCTGTGCAATTTCAGCCCCTGATCTTGTCGGCATTGTCGAGATCGGCAAGTGGTCGACCCCGGTCTGCAAATCCTTGGAAGGTCACGCTGTCGTCCGCTCGGGCTAAGAGAAATGATGATCGTTAAAAAGGAACGGCTGCCTGCGCAGCCCTGTACTCCCGAATGGTCCTTGAACTGGCTTGGCCCCCCGCAGTCTTGCGACTTGAGCGAGGGGCCAATCCGTTGGCTTTTATGGTTCAGCTCAGGCGATCAGATGTCGCCCAGGCCGTCGTTGCCCAGAAGCCCGCCCAGCAGGTCGCTGGCATCGGAGAGCGTTTCACCAAGCGGGTTGCTGCCGCCCAGCAATCCGCCGCCGAGCACGTCACCCAGGGGGCCGTCTTCGCCAGTCAGGCCGCCAAGCACGTCACCCACCAGGTCACCCTCTCCGGTCAGATCACCAAGCAGATCACCCACCAGGTCGTCCTCTCCGGTCAGGCCACCGAGCAGACCGCCTACCAGGCCGTCATCTCCGGTCAGGCCACCAAGTACGTCACCCAGAGGACCGTCTTCACCGGTCAGACCACCGAGCACATCACCCAGCGGACCGTCTTCACCGACAACCCCGCCAAGTACGTCACCCAGAGGGCCATCCTCACCGAGCAGACCACCCACAAGGCCGTCATCTCCGGTCAGACCACCGAGTACGTCGCCCAGCGGACCGTCTTCACCGGTCAGACCACCGAGCACATCACCCAGAGGACCGTCTTCTCCGACAACCCCGCCAAGCACGTCACCCAGAGGGCCATCCTCGCCGGTCAGGCCACCCAGCAGACCACCCACCAGATCGTCTTCACCGGTCAGGCCACCGAGCAGACCGCCCACAAGGCCGTCGTCTCCGGTCAGGCCACCGAGTACATCGCCCAGCGGACCGTCTTCGCCGATAACCCCGCCAAGCACATCACCCAGAGGACCGTCTTCGCCGATAACACCGCCGAGCACGTCACCCAGAGGGCCATCCTCACCGAGAAGACCACCCACAAGGCCGTCATCTCCGGTGAGGCCACCGAGTACGTCGCCCAGCGGACCGTCTTCGCCGATAACACCGCCAAGCACGTCACCCAGAGGACCGTCTTCGCCGATAACACCGCCAAGCACGTCACCTAGAGGACCGTCTTCGCCGATAACACCGCCGAGCACATCACCCAGAGGGCCATCTTCGCCGAGGACACCGCCGAGCACGTCACCCAGAGGACCGTCTTCGCCGAGGACACCGCCGAGCACGTCACCCAGGGGGCCATCCTCGCCGAGGACACCGCCGAGCACGTCACCCAGGGGGCCGTCTTCGCCGACAACACCACCGAGCACATCACCCAGAGGGCCATCTTCGCCGAGGACACCGCCAAGCAGGTCGCCCACCGGGCCATCCTCGCCGAGGACACCGCCCAGTATGCCGTCCACCAGGCCATCTTCGCCGACAACATCGTCGAGCAGGTCACCCAGCGGGGCATCCTCGCCGATCAGATCGCCGACAACATCGCCCAGCGGGCCGTCTTCGCCGACAACATCACCAAGCAGATCACCCAGCGGGCCATCCTCTCCGATAACATCGTCCAGGATGTCGTTGTCGCCCAGCAGGCCACCGAGGAGGCCATCGTCGCCCAGGACACCATCCAGAAGACCGCCGGCAATGCCGTCACCTCCCGGCGTGCCGTCACCAAGCGTGCCGGTGCCGGTCAGGTCCCCGACAAGTCCGTCGGAGCCGGTGGCGTCGGACAATTGCCCGTCGTTGCCGATAAGGTCGCCCAGCAGACCATCGGAACCCGTCAGGTCGCCAAGCAGGCCGGAGTTACCGGTGATGTCGCCCAGAAGGCCGCCATCCCCGATGAGCCCATCGGCGATACCGACGTCCCCTGTCACGCCGTCGCCCAGCAGGGGCTGACCCAGAAGGTCATCACCCAGGTTGCCAAGCAGCGTTCCATCTCCGATCAGATCGCCGAGCAGGCCGTCCGAGCCGGTGATGTCACCAAGCGCCCCGGAGTTGCCAGTCAGGTCACCGAGCAGCCCGTCATCAGAGATGATCGGATCAAGGAAGCCCTGGTCACCAGCATCCGTAGGATCGGTCGGATCGGTCGGGTCCGTGGGATCGGTCGGGTCCGTAGGATCGGTCGGATCTGTCGGGTCCGTGGGATCAGTTGGATCAGTCGGGTCCGTGGGATCGGTCGGATCTGTCGGGTCCGTAGGATCGGTCGGATCAGTCGGGTCCGTAGGATCGGTCGGATCGGTCGGGTCCGTGGGATCGGTCGGATCAGTCGGGTCCGTGGGATCAGTCGGATCGGTCGGGTCCGTGGGATCGGTCGGATCGGTCGGGTCCGTGGGATCGGTCGGATCAGTCGGGTCCGTGGGATCGGTCGGGTCCGTAGGATCAGTTGGATCGGTCGGGTCCGTAGGATCGGTAGGATCGGTCGGGTCCGTAGGATCGGTCGGATCTGTCGGGTCCGTAGGATCGGTCGGATCTGTCGGGTCCGTAGGATCGGTCGGATCTGTCGGGTCCGTGGGATCGGTCGGATCTGTCGGGTCCGTGGGATCGGTCGGATCAGTCGGGTCCGTGGGATCGGTAGGATCTGTCGGGTCCGTAGGATCGGTCGGATCGGTCGGGTCCGTGGGATCGGTCGGATCGGTCGGGTCCGTGGGATCAGTCGGATCTGTCGGGTCCGTAGGATCAGTCGGGTCCGTAGGATCAGTCGGGTCCGTAGGATCAGTTGGATCTGTCGGGTCCGTAGGATCAGTCGGATCTGTCGGGTCCGTAGGATCGGTAGGATCGGTCGGGTCCGTGGGATCGGTCGGATCGGTCGGGTCCGTGGGATCGGTCGGATCGGTCGGGTCCGTAGGATCGGTCGGATCTGTCGGGTCCGTGGGATCGGTAGGATCGGTAGGATCGGTCGGATCCGTGGGATCGGTCGGATCTGTCGGGTCCGTGGGATCAGTCGGATCGGTCGGGTCCGTGGGATCAGTCGGATCTGTCGGGTCCGTGGGATCGGTCGGATCGGTCGGGTCCGTAGGATCGGTCGGATCTGTCGGGTCCGTAGGATCGGTCGGATCAGTCGGGTCCGTAGGATCGGTCGGATCGGTCGGGTCCGTGGGATCAGTCGGATCTGTCGGGTCCGTAGGATCAGTCGGATCGGTCGGGTCCGTAGGATCAGTCGGATCGGTCGGGTCCGTGGGATCAACGGGTCCACCGCCACCGCCACCGGATGCGGCGGCAAGCAGGCCCAAACCACCAACGGCAGCTGCGATAATGCCCTCATCGGTCATTTCGCCACTGCCGCCGGCTTCGGGATCACCCTCGATACCGCTTTCGTCACCATCGGCCAGGATCAGGCTGTGCAAAGAGCCGTCCATCGCTGGCTTGTAAAAGTCGACAACGGTGATCACGTCACCGTTTTTGAGGGTAATGAACAGGTCACTCCCCTTTCTTGCGTAATTGGCGATGTCAGACCGCTCTACGTCGATCTTGATGCCAATTTCAGGGCCAGCCTGGATGCTTCTGTTTGCCATGTTTGAACTCCTCATGGGTGCGCTTGCGGGCAAGGCGAACTAAAGTATGTAATGCAATCTTAAGTATATGAAAACCAGCCATCGGTATCTATGTCAATGCCGAATGGGTAGTTCTCACCCCTCTTGTCCCAGAAAGCACAACTTTTACGTGAAAGCACTGAAACTGCTGTTTTCAAATGAAAAAGCCCCGTCATTTGGCGGGGCTTTTCCGGATTCTCTTAAGATGGAAACAGTTTGTTTACATCCCGGTTACCGTGGCGGGCGGATTTGAACCCGCACCACCTCAGTTCAGGCCGTCAAGCAGATCGCCGCCCAGGTTGCCCAGAAGGCCGCCATCGCCGCCGTCGCCCAGCAGGCCGACACCGATCAGATCACCAAGCAAGCCGTTCTGCCCGGTCACGTCACCCAGCAGGCCCATGTCGCAGACAATATCGCCCGCCAGGCCCTCTGACCCGGTCACCTCGCCCAGCACGCCTTCATTCCCCGTGAGATCGCCAAGCAGACCACCGTCCGCGATCACCGGGTCAAGCAGGCCATCTTCGGCACCAATGCCGGCCAGCAGATCCCCGACAGTGCCCGAGAGGACACCACCAGCACCGTCACCGCCAAGCAGGCCGCCAACGACACCCTCGTCACCGAGGACACCATCCAGCAGACCACCGTCACCGCCAAGCAAGCCGCCAACGAGACCCTCGTCACCGATCACGCCGTCCAGCAGACCACCGTCACCGCCAAGCAAGCCGCCAACGACACCCTCATCGCCGAGCACACCGTCGAGCAGACCGCCGTCGCCGCCGAGCAGGCCACCAACGAGGCCCTCGTCACCGAGCACGCCGTCGAGTAGACCGGCGTCGCCGCCGAGCAGGCCACCAACGACACCCTCGTCACCGATCACGCCGTCGAGCAGACCACCGTCGCCACCAAGCAGGCCACCAACGAGGCCTCCGTCACCGATAACGCCGTCGAGCAGACCGCCGTCACCGCCAAGCAACCCGCCAACGATGCCTTCGTCACCGAGCACACCGTCCAGCAGGCCGCCACCGAGAAGGCCGCCGTCACCGCCAAGCAATCCGCCGACGAGACCCTCGTCACCTAGGACGCCATCCAGCAGGCCACCGTCGAGAAGGCCGCCATCACTGCCGTCGCCCAGCAGGCCGACACCGGTCAGGTCACCGACCAGCCCGTTCTCCCCGGTCACGTCACCCAGCAGGCCCATGTCACCGACAAGATCACCCGCCAGGCCGTCGGACCCGGTCACATCGCCGAGCAGGCCTTCGTTCCCGGTCACGTCACCGAGCAGACCACCGTCGGCGATCACCGGGTCGAGCAGGCCATCTTCGGCACCAATACCGGCCAGCAGGCCACCAACGATGCCCTCGTCGCCGATCACACCGTCCAGCAGACCGCCGTCGCCACCAAGCAACCCGCCAACGAGGCCCTCGTCGCCAATCACGCCATCGAGCAGGCCACCGTCACCGCCAAGCAGACCGCCAACGATACCTTCGTCGCCGATCACGCCATCGAGCAGACCACCGTCGCCGCCAAGCAACCCGCCAACGAGGCCTTCGTCGCCGATCACGCCATCGAGCAGACCACCGTCGCCGCCAAGCAACCCGCCAACGAGGCCTTCGTCGCCAATCACGCCGTCCAGCAGACCGCCGTCACCGCCAAGCAGACCGCCAACGATGCCTTCATCGCCGATCACGCCGTCCAGCAGACCGCCGTCGCCACCGAGAAGACCACCAACGATGCCTTCGTCGCCGATCACGCCGTCAAGGACCTCTTCCACGGTTTCAACGATTTCATCCACCGTGCCGCCTTCGCCAAGCAGACCATCGGTCAGACCGATGCCACCAAGCACATCGCCCAGCAGCGAATCTTCCGACAGAAGTCCGCCGGTCAGACTGCCCGATCCATCACTGTTCCCCAGAAGCCCGCCGCCGGTCAGGGTGCCGAGCAGGCCATCCTCTCCGGTGACGGGGCTGAGCAGACCATCGTTGCCGACCAGGTCGCCCAGCAAACCGTCGGAACCGGTCAGGTCGCCGAGCAGGCCGTCGTTGCCCGTGAGGTCGCCCAGCACGCCTTCGTCCGCGAGAATCGGGTCAAGAATACCCGCGTCCGCCGCATCAGTCGGTTCGGTCGGGTCCGTGGGATCAGTCGGATCGGTCGGATCTGTCGGGTCTGTAGGATCAGTCGGGTCCGTAGGATCAGTAGGATCTGTCGGGTCCGTGGGATCAGTAGGATCTGTCGGATCTGTCGGATCCGTGGGATCAGTCGGATCGGTAGGATCAGTCGGGTCCGTGGGATCAGTCGGGTCTGTAGGATCAGTGGGATCTGTGGGATCCGTGGGATCTTCGCTGTCACTGGCCGTGGCAAGAAGCCCGGTTGCCAGCGCACCCAGGCCGGCACCGATCTGCTCCATGTTGGCACCCAGTCCGGCGGCCTCTTCATCCTCGTTCCAGATGCCCTCGACACCGCTGTAGCTGCCGTCCGCCAGCATCAGCCGGTGGGGTACGCCTCCCTGCGCGGGATCGTAGAAATCGGAGACAACGATCTTGTTGCCATCCGCCAGCTCGACGACAAGGTCGTCACCTCTTTTCACATATTTGGAAATATCTGCTTTTGTTGCATTTATTTTCACCTCGACCATATTTCCGGCCCGGTATGAAGTCGTCGTCATATCACTTCCCTCTGTCTATCTATCGCTCACACGGAGCGTGTTCAGGCCCCCACCCAATCCTTCTCACTCACATCACATACTAAAGTTACGGTCAATAGATTGATCTAACATACTTTCGGCTAATATTTCACCGTTGTTGCCTCATTGCCTTCCCTGCTCCCTGATTCCACCGCAATGGCCCGCGCAGTTGACGGCATGGAACCGAAACAGCAGACTCACCGCGACGACCTGGTTCGGGTTGACGTTGTTCCTGCGCGAGAGAAGATGCAGCATCATGGAGAATGGGATGCCCAACGAAAGCGAACCGGGGTTCAATGCAGCGCGGGTCAGACCCACCCTGCAGGCCATTGCGCGGCTCATCTCCACTGATCGACGCATCGTCGTCCTGGCGACGGAAAAGGCGGAAATCCTGCTGTCGAACAAGCCTGCCACCCAGCTGGAACTGGACGTTTCCGCCCTGCAGACGGCGTTCAACTGGCATACGCTTTGCACCCGTGCGCGGCGCAGCGGCAGTGTCGCGGTATCGGTGACCTTCCGCGAGAAACACCTTGAGGGAGAGCTGGTCCACCTCCCGCTGGGGAATGCCGCTGCTTTCCTGCTCCGCCTGGTGGAAACCGATCAGGAAGCGGTGCTCTTGCAGAACCGGGCGCGCGCGGCAACGCTGCTTCGGGTGTCGCATGATCTCAAGACGCCGATCCAGTCCGTGCTTGCTTCCGCAGAAGCGCTTTTTGACAGCAGGGAAGACCGCGCGGGAAAAACCAATCCCGATACCGCCAGGGTGGAGAAATCAGCCCGGATGGCGCTGACCCATATCGAAAAGGTGATCCGGGTCATCCGCGGCGAGATGACAAGCGCCGATCTGCAGGCCGACGAGGACTTCGATCTGGCCGAAGAATCCCGCAATGTCCTCGACATGATCGAACCGATCGTGCTGGCCCGCCGCGCGACCGTGACGATGAAGATCGAGCCGGAAACCGCGATCGGCCTGCACGGACCGGTGCATATCGTCCGTGCGCTGCTGCAGAACATGTTCGACAACGCCAGCAAGCATGGCGGCGAGACCATCGACATCCGCGTCGCCTGTGCCCCCGAACTGACCGCTTCGAAAGACGGCCGCAAGGAGCGGCTGATCACCGTCGAGGTCGCGGATCAGGGCGGCGGCCTGCCCGCCACGCAAAAGGCGCGCCTGCTGGGCACCGGCATCGACGGCACCCGCGACGAGCGTACCACAGGCGCCAACGCGGACCGGACGACGGCAGGGCTGAGCGTGCTGGCCCATGCCATCGGCCACCTTGGCGGCCATATCGAGGTCTTCGACCGCCTCGGCGGGGGCGCGCCGCTGAAGAACGGGACGCAGCCTGTCATCGGCACCATCCTGCGGGCGATCTTCTCGCTCCCGCCGACCGAAACCGATGCGCTGCCCGAGACCAGGGAAACCCAGCCGCCCGGCGTCGCTGCCGGGCTGCTGCAGGGCATCGGCGTGCTGGTGGTGGAGGACAGCCCGTCAAGCCGCGACTGGCTGGTTCAATGCCTGCGCAACGCCGGGGCGCGGGTCGATGGGGTCGAAAACGGCTTCAAGGCGCTTGAGGTTCTGAATCAGCCCGAGGCGGTGCATCAGATAGATGTCCTGCTGACCGACATCACCCTGCCAAACATGAGCGGTGTCGAACTCATGCGGCGCATCAAGACCGAAAGATCGAAGAAGACGATGGCTTGGAACGGCCAGATCCTGGGTCTGACCGCCCATACCGATGCCGGGCTGGAAAAGACCTGTCTGGCGCTCGGCATGTCCCGGCTGCTGGAAAAGCCGATCCGCACCGCCGCACTCTGCCGCGCCGTGCAGAATGCAGCCCGGGGCAAAGCCGACACCCGGCAGACTGCGGCAGTCAGGCTGAAACACCGCCCGGCCAGGACAGCCGCAACGCCGGATCAACCGCTGGCCCGGAAAGTGGTTGCCGAACTGATCGGTCAGCTCGGCGAGAAAGCGGCCCTGGGCTTCATGATCCGTGCCCATGCAGAGGCCAAAGCGGTCATGGACAAGATCACCAGCGACGGCCAATGCCCGGACACCAAACGCCTGCTCCATTCCGCAACCGGCTCCTCCGGGCTGACCGGTCTGGCCCTGCTGCAAAGCAGCCTGCGTCAGGTCGAACTCGCGCTGGACGGCCCCGTGGCAAAGCTGAACGCCCTGGTTGCAGAGGCGAATCAGGCGCTCAGCGCGACGGAAAGGGCGATCAGCCTGATCGGGTCAGAGGCAGGCGGTGGGAGATGATCGCTTGCCACGCTTCACTTTCGTGATACATTACAGAGCACTCTGGCAATCGGGCGGGCAAATCCTGTTCGATCTCCACCGGCGGAATTCCGTCTTACAGCGCCGTTCTTGACGAGTAGGTTTTACCATTGGGTTTCGTAAATCTAAGATGAGCATGATGACACCCTCTGAAGCCAAACCGATCCGAGTGCTGATTGCAGATGACCATGCCATGGTCCTGGAGATGTTTAAGCAGTTCCTGTCCAACCTCCCGGATTTCGAGGCGCAGACCGCGCCCGACCTCGACACCGCGCTCGAAAGGATGGACGCCGAAGGGCCCTTCGATCTGGTTCTGGTGGATCTCGACATGCCGGGCATGAACGGGGTCGGCGGGCTGTCCAAGGCGATAGAGCGCAATGGCGGAAATCCGGTCGGCATCCTGACCAGCAACCCGACGGCCCATGTGGTTTCAGAATCCCTGTCACTCGGCGGCGCGGGCATTATCCTCAAGACGGAATCGCTGAAGAATCTGACCAACGAAATTCGCTTCATGGCCAATGGCGGGCGGTATGTTCCGGTCGAACTGATCAACCGCCCCCGCGCCAAGGCGCGCGACAGCTCAGGCAATTCATCGCTGTCAGAGCGTGAGATGACCGTCCTGGCGCTGCTGGCCCAGGGAAAACCCAACCGGGAGATCGGCGCCGAGCTTGGCCTCGCGGAGGCCACGGTGAAGATGCACGTAAAGTCGATCTGCGCGAAACTGGGGGCCAGCAACCGCACCCAGGCGGTGATCGTGGCCCGGGACATCGGGATTTTCTAGGCGCTGGGCCGGTCCCGCAAACCGGCCCGTCGGGGCCTCTTCTTTGGTTGCGTCCTTAAGTTTATGTGCGTTACGCTCCGGGGTGCCCCGGTCACCCGGGCTGCCTGAGAACGGAGAGCATGCACCGTGAGCAAACCAGTGATCGTCTTTGTCGGTGCGGTATACCCGGGCCAGTTCGGCCATCTGTGCGATTACCTGCGCGAAACCGGCCAGGCGCAAAGCTTTTTCCTGACCACCCCCGGACACATGGAACGCAACCGCGCGCGGGGCAACCACATTCTGGGTTTTCAGCCCGACGGGCCGATCATCTCCGATGACCGCTATTATTATTCGGCCAAGGTCGAACGCTCTGCCCGCATCGGCCGGGGGGTGCTCAACGCCCTCACCGCGATGCGCAAACACACCCGCATCGACGCGGTTGTGGCGCATTCGCTCTGGGGGGCACCGCATTTCCTGTACGACGAGATAGACGCGGCAATCATCAGCTACATCGAATTCCCGAGCTTTCGGGCGCATGGCTGGGATCCGGCCTATCCCCCCGATCTGGCGCAGCGGATCACCGACAGGAACACCGAAATGCTGAACTTTCATCAGGCGTTGAACAGCGATCTGGTGATCTGCCCCAGCCAGCATGCCAAGAACATGTTTCCTGCCGCTCTGCGGTCCCGCATCGAGGTGCAGCTTGAGGGGTTCGATTTTGCCGCGATGGCCGAGCCCGACCCCCCTGCCAGCGACAAGGGAAGCAAGGGCGGCAAACGTGGCAAGGGCAGCAAGCCGGTGATCGGTTTTGCCGCCCGCGATCTATCCTCTGCCAAGGGGTTCGAGACCTACGTGCGGCTGGTCGACACCCTGGTGGAGCGGGGCGTCGATGCCCAATTCGTTGCCTTCGGCGGCGCCGAGGAAGTGACCTATGGCTACGAGCAGCAGGCCGTCAAGCGCCAGCATGGCGGCAAGGTGACGACCTTCCGCGACCACCTGATGCTTGCCTATCCGCGCGCGGCAAAGGTGATCGAATTTCCCGGCAAGCTGCCCTACGACGCATTCGCCAGTCGCATCGCCTGGGTCGATATCTTTCTCTACCCGCTGAAGTTCGGTGTCGCCAATTGGGGATTGGTGGAGATTCTGGGCCGCGGTGGCTGTGTCCTGGCCCCTGATCGCGGCTATGCCGCCGAGCTGATCCAGGACGACATCAACGGCCGGCTTCTGCCCGATGACAACGAAGCCTGGATTGCCGAGATTCTCGCCCTGATGGACGATCCGGCGCGGCGCTATCGCTATGGCCAAAAGGCCCGGTCCATGGCCCGCGCGCAATACGACCTCTCCGTCGTCGCGCCGCGCTACATGGCCCTGTTCCGGCAGGCCATGTCCAACCGCGCCGCAAGAACAGGCCGCCCTGCCCGGCGCTAAAGCACTTCTCGGAAAACATGGGACGCAGCGCATCACTTAACGCGTTGAAATCTATGATTTCAGGCAGCGTTAAGTGATCCAGGTTTTTCCGAAAGTGCTATAGGCTCTGGACCTTAAATCTGAATCATCCTGTGACATGAATGCCCCGAGAGCGCCGCAGGCGCGGCAGGGAATCGGCGATTCAAGGTTAAGGCGGGGCGCTTTAGAACTGCGTGCTCAGGCTGATGCCAAAGGTCTGCCGCTCGTCGCCCGGCTCATGTTCGATCGGCGTGGCAAGATAAAGCGAAACCGGGGTCTTGCCGATGTCGAATACAACCGACAGCCCGACGCTGCTGCGCCGGCGCCAGCCGTCATCAATGGCCCCGCCCAGCGTATCGTCCAGATCCCAGCTGCCGCCGGATTCCAGAAAAATACCGCCAAGAACCGGCGCCTTGAACACTTCGCCAAAATCGCGCTGCAGCTCGATGGAGGCCCGGACAAAGGTGTTGCCCCCCAGGGCATCCCCGCCATCCCGCGGGCCGATGCCACGGGGCGCAAAGCCGCGGAAGCCGTCAGCACCCGGATAGAACCGGTCGATGGCCCGCGTCGCATTGCCGTTCAGCCCGGTGACCGCGCCCGCATCGAAGCCGAACAACAGACGGGTCCTGTCCGCGATCGGAAACTGCATCAGCGCCTCGAACCTGGTATCGGACAGCGGGTCCGATGTGCCGATGTTCCAGAAATACTGGTCCAGCCTGACACTGTAGCCAAAGTTCTGCCAGCGGTCGTCGCCCTCTTCGGCGTCCGGCAGGCTCTTGTGTTTCAGCCCCAGACGGACATAGGGCGCAGAAATGCCGTTGGTCTGTTCGCGCACCAGCAACGGGCTGGCGGCAGGGTCCAGATCATAAAGCCGGTGGTCACGAAAACCGATGCCCCCCTCGAAGCGGGTCGTGGGTGACACTGGCCAGGCCAGATAGGTTTCGGCGCGGATGGTTTCATGGGTGAAACTGCGGTCGTCGAAATCGTCACGCCCGCCGACAAGCTCAAACCCCAGATCCAGACCGCTCTCAAAGACTTCGGTGCGGTACAGGTTCGCGCTGTAGCGCTGAATCTCCTTGCTGTATTCAAGGCTGAACGCGCCATAGGTCCGGTCGAAAAGGTTGTAGCGCTCATAGGCCAGGCTCGCCGTCAGCCCATCCTGCGAGACATAGGCGATGCTTGCATCAATCCGCCCCGGCCGCGTGTCCAGCTCCTGAACGTCGATCACCAGCGTGTCGCCCTCACGGGACAGGGCCACCGTTTCAAACACCCCGGTGGACATCAGGCAATCCTCGATGGCCAGCAGTTCCCACCGCGAATATTCCACTCCCGATTCGGCACCGCAGGTCCTGCGGATGTCGTCTTCGGGAATGAACTGCGCCCCGCGCACCTCGACGTTGCGCACAACCTGCGCATCGGCCACCGACCCTGGTATCATCGCCAATACCATCGCCACAGCCGGTGACAATCCCGCAAGAACATTGGAAAAAGAGGCGCGCGAGGCACCTGACGGCAGCAGAGAGGGCAAGGGCAGCACTTTCCTGTTTTACTTGGCGTGGAGACCGGCCAGCAGCGGCTCCGCCCCACGGATTTACTGAAGACGCGCCTTGAGGATCGGGCGTGTCAAATAACTTAGAATGGACCGCTCGCCACTTTCAATATCGACCTGCGCAATCATGCCGGGCCGGATGCTGTAGCGCTGACCGAAACGTTCGAGATAGCTGCGCTCGGTGCGCACCATGACCCGATAGAAATCAGCCGGCCCCTGGGGCGTGTCCTCTTCCACCGTGTCCTCCGAAATCTGCGTGACGGTGCCGCGCAGATCGCCGTAGGTGGCAAAATCATAGGCCGTGATCTTGACGCTGGCGGGCATGCCCGGCGCGATCAGCGCAACGTCCCGCGGCTTGATCTTGGTCTCGATGATCAGCTGGTCGTCGGTCGGGGTGATCTCCATGATCGATTCACCCGGCTGCACCACCCCGCCCAGCGTGGTGATGTCGATGTTGTTGACCCGGCCCGACACCGGAGACCGGATCTCCGTCCTGCGAAACTCGTCCTGTTTCTGGACCAGTTGCTGCTGCATCATCTGCAGCTTGGCGCGCCGTTGCGCCAGGTCCTTGTAGGCGTCCTGCACATAGGCATTGCGGGTCTCGCTGATCTTGCCGTCCAGTTCGGCCTTCTTCTGCTCCAGCTGAAGCAGGTTGATGCGGCTGACCGATCCGCTGGCCGTCAGCGGGCGGGTGATGTCGATCTGTTGCTGGATCGCCTTCAATTCCGCTTCGAGGGCCACCAGGGACGCCTCAAGCTTGGTCCGCCGCGCGGTGAACAGCTTCAGCTCGGTCACTTCGGACGAATTCGGCGTTGCGCCGAAATCCAGCTTGGGCTGCTCCAGAACTTCCGCCTCAAGGCGGGCAACCTCGGCCACCAGCGCCGTGATCTCGGATTCCGCCGAAAGGAACGCAGCCTCCGAACGGGTCGGATCAAGCCGGGCCAGCACCTGCCCCTCCTTGACGATATCGCCTTCCCGTACCATCAGTTCCGCCAGAATGCCCCCTTCGAGGCTCTGGATCGTCTGCATTCTGCGCAGGGGAATGACGCGCCCGTCGCCGCGCTTGATCTCGTTGATCTGGGCAATCGAGGCCCAGACGATGGCGATGATCAGCGAGATGACGACCGTGCGGATCGTCCACCGCGCGACCTTCAGGGTCTGCCGTCGGTAACTGCCATCCAGATGGCTGGTCAGCATGTCCTCGGCGACGGTCATGTGACGGCCTGAACCGGTTTTTTCTGAACCGCATTGGCGCGCGCCGTGTTCAGGATGTTGAGCAGATCGCCGTCGCGCGCGACGCGGCCATCTTTCAGCACGACCGCCCTGTCGGTCAGGGCCAGCAACTCCCGCTTGTGGGTCGAAATGATCGTGGTCCGGCTCTTCAGCCAGTCCTTCATATGGGCGATGACCTTGTTTTCCGTCACATGGTCGAAAGCCGAAGTGGGTTCATCCAACAGCACGATCCGGGGGTCCTGCAACAGCACCCGCGCCAGACCAATCGACTGGCGCTGCCCGCCCGACACATTTGCATTGCCCTGCAGCATCAGGTCGAGCCCGCGCACATGGCGGCGCACGAAGGTGCCCAGACCCACCGCGTCAAGCGCCTCAAGCAGTTCATCGTCGCTGTGCAGCCCATGATCCAGCAGCAGGTTGTCCCGCAATGTCCCCTGGAACAGCGCAACGCTCTGCGGCAGGTAGCCGATCTGCCGCCGCCGGTCGATGGGGTCAATCTG
Organism: Sulfitobacter sp. PR48; assembly: GCF_028807335.1. Taxonomy (NCBI): domain Bacteria; kingdom Pseudomonadati; phylum Pseudomonadota; class Alphaproteobacteria; order Rhodobacterales; family Roseobacteraceae; genus Sulfitobacter; species Sulfitobacter sp. PR48. The sequence goes on from NZ_JARAMM010000003.1 coordinate 334,866, forward strand.
GCTCAGCGACAGGCTGTCCACCAGCACGCTGCCGGACTGCGGATCAATCAGACCCGCCATCATGCGCAACAGGGTCGATTTGCCCGCGCCGTTGCCGCCCAGCAGCGCAATGCGTTCGCCCGGCTAGATCGCAAGCTCGGGGATCGACAGCACCGGCGGCGCCTGCGGATCGTGGCGAAACACCACGCCGTCCAGCGTGAAACCACCGCTCAGCGAAGGCGCGCGCACGAAATGGCGGTCTTCGGGCCGTTCCACGGAGAGGCCCATGATCTGGTCCAGCCCCTCCATCGCCGCGCGCACATGCTGCCAGCGCGCCAGCAGCCCGGCCACCTGCCCCATGGGAGCCATGGTCCGGCCGGACAGCAGCGTGCAGGCAATCAGGCTGCCCACGGTCAGCTCACCCGCGCTGATCAGGTAGACACCGGTGACAATCACCCCGGCATAGGCCAGCTTCTGCACCGTGCTGACCAGCTGGGTCAGAAAGTTGGTGATGCTGCGGGTGTTGATTGCCGTGGTGGCCATCGTCGCCGTCAGATGGGCATGGGCCCGCTGCAGCCGCCCTTCCGCGCGGGAGGCCTTGACGGTCTCCAGGTTCGAAATCGTTTCCAGCAACAGACCGTTCAGCGCCGCCGCCTCGCGGGTGTTCTCCTTTGACGCCCGCGCAAGTTTTTTCTGCATGACCAGGCCGGGCACCACCGTCAGGATCACCCCTGCCAGCACCACCAGCGCCACCGGGCCGCCGATAAAATAGATCACCCCGACAAAGATCAGCACAAAGGGCAGGTCACAGATGGCTGTCACCGTGCTGGAGGTGAAGAAATCCCGCACCACCGCAAAGTCGCGGACCTGGTTGGCAAACACCCCGGTCGAGGGAGGCTGGTGTTTCAGCCGCATGTTCGCGACCTTGTCGAAAAGCTGCGCCGACAGCCGCAGGTCGATATCCCGCCCCGAGACATCGACAAGCGTCGCACGCATCAGCCGCAGCACCAGCTCCAGCACGATGGCGATCCCGACACCGCTGGCCAGGATCCACAGGGTATCGAATGCATTGCTGGGCACCACCCGGTCATAGACCTGCATCGAGAACAGCGCCGTGGCAACCGCCAGCAGGTTGGCCGCAAAAGAGGCCCAGATCACGTCGCGATAGATGCCCCAGTTGCCCAGCACCGGGCCCAGGATCCAGTGCTGGCCGGTTTTGGAATCGTCCAGCCGACGGGTCACGATATCAATCGGTTTCGAAATCAGCACCCGCCCGTCGTGCAGCGCGTTGAGATCCTCAAGCGGCCAGTCCCCGCGACCGCCGCCGGATTCCGGCAGGATGACCCAGGCCTGGGTCTTGGTCAGGGATTCGACCACCACGGTCCGGCCGTCTTTCAGGAACAACATCGCAGGAAGGCAGTGCTCTGGCAGCGTGGCAAGCGGCTCCCGGCTCACCCGGCAGCTCATGTTCACCCGGCGCAGCGCAAGACCGGCAAGGCTCTCGCCCTTTTCGGCCCAGTGCGTTTTCGGCAGGCCGTCGGTCAATTGCTCTGCCGAGGTCGTCACACCTTGAATCCGGCAAAGCTCGACGAGACCGGCAATCAGGGGATCCGGGGCACCGTGGTTAGTCATTTCTACACCCGTTCAGCACATTGCCACCTGTCTACTGGGTTGCCGATGCGGCAATGATCAGGGTCCCCAGGACACCCAGATCATGCGCCGCCTGGTATTCCGCCCGCTTGCGTTCCTCGTAGGTGGAGATCTTTTCGATTTCCGAGTCGTACAGATCGCGACCCGTCGTCAGCAGGTCCAGCAACTCGCGCTGCCCGCCAATGAACTGTTGTTCGTAATTGTCCAGCACGCGCTTCGATTCGATCAGCTGCTGCGACCGCGCGCTTTCGGTCCGGCGCAGGATTTCGATCTGCTGCAACGCGCTGGCGGCCGTATTGGTGAGCTCGCGCTCGGTGAAAACCAGCGTCGATTCCGCCGCCTGCAGGTCCAGCTGCGCCGCCTGGATCTGACGCCGCCCCAGCCCGCTTGAGCTCAGGTCCACCCCCGTGGACAGGCCGATCGCGGCCCGGCTTTTGCCGCCGTTCAGGTCGGCACGCCCCTGTGCCTGCAACTTTATCGTCGGCAGCCGCGAGGCCCTGGCGATTTCCACACCGGCTGCGGCCTCGTCCACCCCCGCACGGGCGGCGATGTAATCCGGCGCGATGCGCACGGCAGAGCGGATTTTTGCGGCCTCGGCATAGCGGCGGGAAAAGCCCAGATCGCTCGGCGTACCAACGGCCCCCACCTTCCCGCCGACCAGAAACTCGATCTGCGACAACGCGATGCGCTGGTTGGCCATAAGCTGCGAAAGCTGGTCCTCCGCGCGGGCAATTTCCAGACGCGCGCGCGCAACTTCGCCATTGTCGCCGATGCCCGCCCTGGCGCGATCCTGCGCCTGCCCCGCGATCCGCTTGGCAAAGGCGAAATAGTCACGCGTGCGCGCGATCTTGAGGTCGGTCACCTCGACGTCGATGAAATATTCGGCCACCTGAAGGGTCAGCCCCTCCACCGCCATTTTCAGGTCGGAAACCGCCTGCACGCGGACATGGGACGCCGCATTGATCTTGTTCCGGATCAGCCCCCAGTCAAACAGCACCTGTGACACCGTCAAGGTGATCCCCGGCCCGTTCGAATCGGTGGTGGAGGTATCGCCCGACAGGCTGACACTGGGGTAATATTCGTCGCGGGCCGACTGGATGTCGATTGTCCGGCTGGCAACCTTCTGGCGCAGCGCCGAGATTTCGCCATCCCTTTCCGTGGCGCGCAGAACAGCCGTGCTCAGCGCCATCTGCGCCTGCGCCGGTGTCACCAGCACCAGCAAAAGCAACAGCGCAAACCCGGAGTTCAGCCAAACGGCAAAGTGCCGACACCAGTGGTGGATGGGGTCAACACGCTTCATACGACAAACTCCGTCAACAATTCAGCCAGCAGATCGAGCGGAGCGTCAGACTCCGCATTTGGCAGGACATCTGCCGTTTCAGAGGCACCGACAAACGTGCCGTCCACGGTGACTTCATCCGAACCAATCGATTCGCCTGCCACATCTTCCGCCCCCGACTCGGCATCGGCCTCCTGAGTATCCATATCATATTCCGAAGGGTCCAGGACCTCGGATTCACCCCCGGTGAAATCGTCAATGATCTGCGCAAGATCATCTTCCTCTTCCCTTCCGGTCTCCGGCGCAGTGCTGCTGCCGCCGCCCGAAAGGAAATCCACGCCCGAACCAAGCGAAATCCCGGCCCCGGCCAGAAGCAAAGGATTGGACCAATCCACCGATTGCCCGACCAGCCCGTCCTGATCGGCATCCCCGTCATCGCCCGCGGCATCTTCCGCCCCCGATGCCTGTGCCATCTGCTCCGTCGCCCCGTCGGGATAGGCCGGTTCGGGCCCCATCAGCCCGGTCACAAAGGGGTCTCCGCTGGGCAGCAGAAGACGGCTGAAGTCGCCATTCTCTCCGATCACGAAAAAGTCCTCGACCCGAAGCGTGGTGCCATCCGAAAAGGTCACAACCAGGTCAGAACCCAGCTTGTCCGAGGCAACGATGGAGGCCGCCCCATTCACAAGCGCGACATCCATCGGCTTGTTCAGTGACACGTTCGACGCAGTTTGCAGGTCTCCCGCTTCGGAAGATCCCCTTTGCTTCAGTGTAACGCCGACTGCCAAGGCCAGTCCTTTCCAAATCTCTTTGTCTCACCCGGAAGAAATCCCAAAACATGTTGGACTCCCACCCAACCAGAGGTGGTTTTCTTTAAAACGTTCCAGGCCGTTCTTTACAAGTTGTAATTGTACTCTTTTGCACGCTGCAACTAAATTGAGTTAATTCTATGGCACTCGATAAAAATTAACGATACTAAATACTTACCACAATACACTCATGCGAAATATGGCCACCACATGACTGTGGTGACCACCTGTCCTCCCCGCCTGAATCGCGCTCGTTAAACGCTGTCGTCGTTGGTCAGGCCACCCAGCAATCCACCAAAGGGCGAGTTGTGCCCTTGTTCCGCGCCCTGGTCGAAGAGAATGCCCAGAGCGTCCTCGACCGCAGTCGCCTCCGCAAGTTCGCCAACCTCGGCCCCGATCAGCTCGCCAATTTCGCCCACTTCCTCGACTTCGGCATCGTTGCCCAGAAGCGCGTCAAAGGCGGCCTCCTCACCGGTGATGTCACTCACGCCACCAGCCAGAATATCGTTCAGAAGGTTGTCGATATAATCGTCGGTTTCGCCGGTATCGACCGGATCGGAAAGCTCCAGCACACCTTGCTCGATCAGGCTTCCGGAAAGCCCCTCGCCACCGGTCAGACCCGCGAACAGGTCATCGCCTTCCGCGTCGTTTTCGACAACATTGATACCAAAGACATCCGTTTCGCCAAGCAGCCCGTCAAGAACCGACCCGCCCAGCTCGAAAATTTCCCCGGCAGGATCCAGGGTTTCATCACCGATCCCGGCCACCAGCGTATCCAGGAACCCGCCATCGCCTTCGGCGTCGCCAACCGGCAGATCTTCGACGACCGCTTCGACGGTTTCCTCGACCATATCGGCGGCGGGTGCCGCTGCGGGTGCTTCATCGACATTGTCCACCGGCGGGGGAATCACCCCTTCGGTCAGAACACCGCCGACCGATGGCAGCGTATCCGCAAGTACGCCTGCCACAGGCGTTTCACCAAGCAGACCGCCCGCAACACCCGCGTCCCCGAGAACCTCATCCGCAAGGTCCTCGACCGTCTCTGCGGCATCCTCGACCACTTCCGGCGTGACAACTTCCGCGACTTCCGCAACAGGCTCATCAACCGCCTGCACTTCGGGAAGAACATCTTCAACATCCGGTGCGTCACCACCAAGCAGACCACCGAGGACACCATCCACAAGGTCTTCGACAGTTTCTACAACGTCTTCAACCACTTCCGGCGCGACGACATCCGCCACATCCGGCGCGACATCCCCGAGCAATTCACCAACGACGCCCTCGTCGCCAAGAACCTCATCCACAAGGTCCTCGACCGTCTCGACGACATCCTCGACCACCTCAGGCGCGACGACATCCGCCACATCCGCAACCGGCTCATCAACCGCCTGCACCTCAGGAAGAACATCCTCAACATCCGGCACGGCACCGCCGAGCAGACCACCGAGGACACCATCCGTGAGGTCTTCGACCGTTTCTACAACGTCCTCAACCACTTCCGGCGCGACCACGTCGGCCACATCCGGCGCAGCATCCCCGAGCAATTCACCAACGACACCCTCGTCGCCAAGAACCTCATCCACAAGGTCCTCGACCGTCTCGACGACATCCTCGACCACTTCAGGCGCGACAACATCCGCCACATCCGCAACCGGCGCATCAACCGCCTGAACTTCGGGAAGAACATCTTCCACGTCCGGCGTGTCACCGCCAAGCAGACCGCCCAACAGACCACCGACGACACCGTCCTCCCCGAGAACCTCATCCGCAAGGTCTTCGACAGTCTCTACGACATCCGCCACATCCGCGACCGGCGCATCAACCGCCTGAACTTCGGGAAGAACATCTTCAACGTCCGGCGTGTCACCTCCGAGAAGTCCGCCCAGCAGACCACCGAGGACACCTTCCTCACCGAGAACCGCATCCACAAGGTCTCCGACAGTTTCTACAACGTCTTCAACCACTTCCGGCGCGGCCACGTCGGCCACATCCGGCGCGACATCCCCGAGCAGACCACCAACAACGCCCTCGTCGCCAAGAACCTCATCCACAAGGTCCTGGACCGTCTCGACGACATCCTCGATCACCTCAGGCGCGACAACATCCGCAACTGGCTCATCAACCGCCTGCACCTCAGGAAGAACATCCTCAACGTCCGGCGTGTCACCTCCGAGAAGACCGCCCAACAAACCACCGACGACGCCATCCTCCCCGAGAACCGCATCCGCAAGGTCTTCGACCGTCTCGACAGCATCCTCAACCACCTCAGGCGAGACAACATCCGCCACATCCGGCGCGACATCCCCGAGCAGGTCACCAACGACGCCCTCGTCGCCAAGAACCTCATCCACAAGGTCTTCGACTGCCTCGACGACATCCTCGACCACCTCAGGCGCGACGACATCCGCCACATCCGCAACCGGCGCATCAACCGCCTGCACCTCAGGAAGAACATCCTCAACATCCGGCACGGCACCGCCGAGCAGACCACCGAGGACACCATCCACAAGGTCTTCGACAGTTTCTACAACGTCTTCAACCACTTCAGGCGAGACCACGTCGGCCACATCCGGCGCGACATCTCCGAGCAGGTCACCAACGACGCCCTCGTCGCCAAGAACCTCATCCGCAAGGTCCTCGACCGTCTCGACGACATCCTCGACCACATCCGCAACAGGCTCATCAACCGCCTGCACTTCGGGAAGAACATCTTCAACATCCGGCGCGTCGCCGCCAAGCAGGCCACCCAGAAGACCGCCATCGCCCAGCACCGCATCGACAACGCCGTCGTCGCCCAGCAGGCCTCCGACGACGCCATCCTCTCCGAGAACCGCATCAGCAAGGTCTTCTACCGTATCTACAACATCCTCGACCACTTCCGGTGCGGCCACATCCGCCACATCCGGCGTGTCGCCGCCAAGCAGGCCGCCCAGCAAACCACCGCCCAGCACCGCATCCACAACGCCGTCGTCGCCCAGAAGACCACCGACGACGCCATCCTCCCCGAGAACCGCATCCGCAAGCTCTTCGACAGTCTCTACGACATCCTCGACCACTTCCGGTGCAGCCACATCCGCCACATCCGGTGCGGCACCGCCAAGCAGGCCGCCCAGAAGGCCACCACCCAGCACCGCATCCACAACGCCGTCGTCGCCCAGCAGGCCTCCGACGATACCGTCTTCACCAAGGACACCATCCGCGAGGTCTTCGACCGTTTCTACAACATCCCCGACCAGTTCCTGCGGCAAGATATCCGCGGCGGACGGCAGCTCAGGCGCGTCGTCGGAACCGCCCCCGAAGAGACCGCCAAGAAGCGGCACCGACCCGAGCAGACCGCCAATGCCACCCTGCTCACCCGACAAACCGCCCAGCAGGCCGCCATCGCCAAGCAGGCCACCCAAAACGCCGTCGTCCCCGAGGACGCCGTCAACCAGACCGTCATCACCAAGGAGCCCGCCAACCAGCCCGTCATCACCAAGGAGACCGCCAACCAGACCGTCTTCGCCAAGGACACCGTCAACCAGACCGTCATCGCCCAGAAGCCCGCCGACAATCCCGTCATCGCCAAGCACCGCGTCAACCAGACCATCGTCTCCGAGAACGGAATCGATAACACCCCCGTCGCCGAGCACCCCCGAAAGGACGCCGTCTTCGCCGGTGAGCACGTCCACCACGCCATTCTCGCCCAGAACGGAACCAAGCACGCCGCCCTCGCCGAGCAGACCACCCAGGACACCATCCTCACCGAGGACACCGCCAACCAGCCCGTCATCGCCAAGGACACCGTCCAGGACACCATCAACCAGGCCGTCATCGCCAAGGATCCCGCCAACCAGACCATCATCGCCCAGGACACCGTCCAGGACACCATCAACCAGACCGTCCTCGCCAAGGATCCCGTCAACCAGCCCGTCATCGCCAAGGACACCGTCCAGCACCCCATCGACCAGACCGTCCTCGCCAAGGATCCCGTCAACCAGCCCGTCATCGCCAAGGACGCCGTCCAGAACCCCATCGACCAGACCGTCCTCGCCGAGGATCCCGTCGACCAGCCCGTCATCACCAAGGACACCGTCCAGAACCCCATCGACCAGACCGTCCTCGCCGAGGATTCCGTCGACCAGCCCGTCATCACCCAGAAGCCCGTCCACGACCCCATCGACCAGACCGCCGTCGCCGAGGACACCGTCAACCAGACCGCCATCGCCCAGAAGCCCGCCGAGAACGCCATCGACCAGCCCGCCATCGCCAAGCACCGCGTCGATCAGTCCATCATCCCCGAGAACGGAATCGATAATGCCGCCGTCGCCCAGAACACCCGCAAGGATGCCATCCTCGCCGATGATCGCATCGATCACGCCATTCTCGCCCAGAACGGAGCCAAGCAACCCGTCCCCGCCGAGCAGGCCATCCAGCAGGTCGTCCACAAGACCACCATCGCCGATGACCGAATCGATAACCCCCCCGACAACGCCATCCTCACCCAGAAGGCCGCCGATCACCCCCTGATCGTCCGGGCTGACATCTTCCTCGGGGCTGGCATTTCCGCCGTTGTTGTTGCCGGTCTCGACCACCGGCGCGGTCAATCCACCCCCGCGGACTTCGGTCTGCGCCGCGACCGGAGAAACGGTCATTGTATTCGAAACGGCAACAATACCGGGCGCATTTGTCTCGCCGGCAATGCTGAAAATTTGCTGATTTTCCTGGAATGCAGGGGTGGCCGCAAGGTCGCTCGCGGCGGATTCCTGCCTCTCTTTGCCAAGCGAATCGGTCCGGGCGCCGGCTTCAGTCAAGGGAGATTCGGATTGGAACTCGGCCGCGACACCGGCTTCGGCCGCAATATCGCCCGCGCCGTCAACCGGCCCGCCGCCACGCTGCGTCTGAGATCCGGCTTTCGCGACGGGCGCAAGGAAATCGCCTCCGGGCAGGGTCGCCGCAAAGGCAAGCAGCCCGTCCTGGGACGCGCTCTGCGATGCCAGGCCCATGCCGATCGCGCCAGCCGTGACTGACACGCCGGTGTTACGCGACCCCATTTCGCTCAATGCCTGAAAGTGGGACATCGGAATCGGCGAACGCGCGCCCTGATCCTGCGCCTGAGTACCCTTGTTGCTCTCAAACTTGCCCAATTGGCAGCTCCATGACCCTGAGCCGTTCACACGACATGATGCCTTGCATCAAAAACGCGGTGCCCCGCCCTCGGTCATCACGACGAAAGCGAGGACACCCATACTTTTAACCATACACCGCTTAGTACGAAACTCTACAGAAATTATCCATACCAAAGCATTACAGACTTAAGATATAGTGCAATTTTGCCTCACCTGACAAGGCTGTCGTAATGGCGATTCTGGAAACAATCCTTGCCCCCCCGGGCCGGTTCCGACATCCTTTTGAGAGTCGCACCGGGGTTAGCCAGGGGATCGGCTCGGGGGGGCAGCCATATTCTTTCGCGCGATTTCGCTGCTGGGCTCATCAAGCATCTCGGGTTGCCAGAATGCTCAGGGTGCGGGTTCATTTCGTACCAGGTAAAAACAGCCGAAGATGTGGCTCTTGCATCAAAGCTAGGAGTGACGGTCAACGAAGCGCCACACCAGTCGCGCCAATATTGTCTCAACAATATGCTCGCAATGCCCTGTCATACGCGTCAAACCGACAAACAGGAACGGTTTTGTCCTCAACCCACGCACCCATGCGGCACCCAGCATCACACAACGTCGAGGAAACGAAGAATGCGAAAGGTGAGGTGCCCCTAGATTTGTAGACGCATTGGCTCCTAATTTTGAGGCAAAGAGGCCGACATGAGGACAAGCCCCTTGTAGCGTCGAATTGCGCATCGCGTTGGTGGCAACGACTTCATCACTGTGTGTGAACCATAGCCACGCGTCGACATGGGGAAAAAAGATAGGGAAATTTGTCAGCAAAATCATAATCCATTCCGATTACAGCCGTGACGGGCGCCTGAAGTATCTTCTCGGAATTGGTGCTTGAGGCAGTCGCAGCCAACACCGCCTTAGCGTCGTCGCTTACCCGTCTTCTCGGAGTCCGCGGTTCTGGCGGAGAGCTTTGAACGCACCCACCGGGCGAACCTGGTTTGCATGGGCGTCGTGCCGATCCAGATCGACTCGATCCAAAACCTTCCCTTCGTAAGCGTCCGGTCTGACAGCTTTGTGGTCAGAGCGTCTTCTGCAACACAGATTTGACGAAATCGGTTTTTCCGTCAGCGTATTGGCCCCGGCCTGTATCTCCAAGGTTTTTGACGAGGTTTTGTTTGAGGGCAACATATTGTGCACGTAGTTTTGGATCGGACCGCAGTGCATTTCGGAATGTTATCTGATCCGCGTAGTCGGGATCATCTGGTTGGTAAAAATGTAAATTATGGGTCCGTACATCACCATCGCGTAGCCGTATGAAGAGGCGGCCACTGCGCATGCCGCGGTCGATGTAGCCTAGCTCAACAAGCGCTGCGGCGATTTGAGTTTCCTCGGTTGAACGTAGGGCTATATCTAGAACTGGTTTGGCCTGCAGTCCTGGCACAGCGGTACTGCCGATGTGGTCGATCTCAAAAGTCACGCCCGCAAGAGCCTCGGATATCAGCGATGCCTCGGTCTCAAATAGGTCAGCCCATCGTGGATCGTGTTCGCGCAGGGAGAGGGTTGCCTGACGGAGGCCAAGGGCTGTGTCTATTGAGGTCATGAGATTGGGTGTCCAGTTTTCCATGGCAGCAGATCATCGACACGATTGATCTTGTAATCTGGGATGCGGGCAAGCGTGTCTGCCAGCCATACTTGTGGGTCGATACCGTTCAGTTTGGCGGTTTCGATCAGTGTGTAGGCGATGGCGGCTGCGCGACCGCCGGTCTGTGATCCGACGAACAGGTAGTTTTTGCGCCCAATTGCGATAGACCGCATCGCGCGTTCTGCGGTGTTATTGTCGAGTTCCAGAATGCCGTGATTGAGGTAGGGCCGCAGCCGCGCCATGCGCGTCAGGGCATATCGCATTGCGCCCGCCAGCGGCGATTTACCAGAGATACTGGGCAGTTGGATGTGCAGCCAGACCTCCAGGTCATCGAAGATTGGCTTTGCCTGCGCTTGTCTGATCTCGATACGCCGATCTGGTGGCGATCCGCGCGCTTCCTTCTCAACAGCGTAGAGTTGCGCGATGCGCTTGATGGTCTCGTCTGCGATGGCCGAACCTTGGGCGCGGTGGATGTCAACAAACTTGCGCCTAACGTGGGCCATGCAGGCCACTTCGTGGATGCCGCTCGAGCGATACAGGTCTTCGAATCCGGCATAGCCGTCCGCGTGCATCCAGCCTTGGTATTTTGAAAGATGGTCCTTCGGGTGCTGCCCTTTGCGGTCTGGCGAGAACTGATACCAGCTTGCGGGTGGGGCATCGCTGCCCCAAGGGCGCTCATCACGGCCATATGCCCACAATCGCGCCGTCGCGGTCTTGCCGGTGCCGGGTGCGAGCATTTTTACGGGTGTGTCGTCTGCAAAGATCGTTTGCCCGGCCAGCACGTGCCGTCCAATGGCATCCGCTAGCGGTTCCAGAAGGGCTGTAGATTTACCAACCCAATCGGCCAGCGTGGAGCGATCAATGTCGATCCCGTCGCGCTCGAAGATACCGCTTTGGCGATAGAGCGGAAGATGGTCGGCGTATTTGTTGACCAACACATGGGCCAGCAAACCCGGCCCCGGCCTTCCGCGTTCAATCGGGCGCGATGGCAATGTAGCTTGTGTGAACGCTTGACAGCCCGAACAGGCAAAGCGCGGCCGTATAATGCGGTTCACGATGAACCGGCCAAGAATGTATTCCAGCTCTTCGGTTACATCTTCTCCCAGACGACGCAGACCGCCGCACTGGGCGCAATCATCGTCGCCACTGGTCAGTTCAACTTCCATGCGCGGGATGTGATCTGGGATCGGACGTCGCTTTGGTTTGTCTTTTGGTTCTTCGTCTGGAAGACGCAGCTTTGCCGTCATCTTGGCAACAGCGATCTCGCTGTTCTCCAGCGCCAGCTGAAGCTGTTCGATGCTCTCAGATGACGATCCAAACCGATGATGACGCTGACCTGCTAACTGATGTCGTAGCTTCTCGATCAAGACCGCTTGTGACTTCACCTCTGCCAGCAAAAGCGCTGTGAACTGCCTCAGTTCATCAGGGTCTTTTGGCAAAGATTTGTCGACGTCCAGCATGGTCGAACGATAGCAAAATAACGACGCGGCGGGAATCCCACGCGAGCGTTCATCACCGTTTTATCCCGCCTTGAGCGGTGTCCAACTGCGTTGCGGCACACGCCAATCGATCCCTTCCAGCAGCATCGCCAATTGCGCAGCAGTCAGGGCGATCTTGCCCTCTTTGGCGGACGGCCAAACAAAGCGGCCTTTCTCAAGCCGCTTGCTGAACAGACACGCGCCCTGGCCATCCCACCAAATGATCTTGATCAGGTCACCGCCCCGTCCACGGAAGACAAACAGGTGTCCCGTGAACGGATACTGCTTCAACGTCTGTTCCGCCTGAGCTGCCAGCGTCGTAAATCCTCGCCGCATGTAGGTTACAACGGCAGCCAGCCAGACCCGCGTGTTCGCCGGGACAGGGATCATGCAGACAGACCTCGGATGAGCCGGGCCAATGCTTCGGGATCGTAGCCACCAATGATTCTCAAACGGTGACCGCCCGCAATATCGATCTCAATAGCACTTTGGGCAGGCATGGCGTCAGCCGTCGGGACCGTGCCTTTGGTCTCAGGCCGGTTCACAATCTCGACCGGGAGAAAGCATGGCTTCTCAGCAACCTCGTCTTCAACGATCTCCCGATCCGGCGCAAACTTGGGATCACGCAGCCATTTGTGGATCAGATTGGTGTTCATGGCGTACCGCCGCGCGACCTGCGCTACCGACGCCCCCGGCGCGCATGTTTGCGCGCAGATCGACACCTTCTCTTCGTCCGACCAAAATCGCTTCTTCTGACCCTTCTTGCCCGCCATATCTGTCCTCAAGACGTCCACTATCAATGGTGGACACCTATCAACACACTCTATGGCGCGTCAGTGCAGGCAGGCCGGACGCTTACTTCCCTTCTCCCCGGAACTGCGCTTGAGTGCCGCGTTGGAGTGGGCCGAAATTCAGCCTTCACTAAATGTCGAGATCGAATGGGATTGCCCACAACATGGGAAAGGAACGATCAATGCCTTACTGCGACTCGACACGGCGAACCAAGCGGATATCATCAGTCAGGGAGGTTTGTTGCCGACTATCTTGCAACGTTTCAGCTAAATCACAGTGCGTTTGCGCTTGATTAGCAACACATTTTTACAAGATACACTTTGCGGCTACTTGAAGCTGCCGCAGCCTCTTAATGCGATCGTAAGCTGGATAGAAACGATATTGGACCTGTCGCATTTTCGTGCCGCTCCAAGTGCCCGTTTACCCCCAGCGCCGCCAGCTTTTCTGCAAGGTATACCCCAGGTCTTCGACTTCGCTTGCGATCCGGTCGAGGTCTGGTCCGAAAAGGTCGGGAAAGAAATCCGGCATCGGGCGCTCAAGCGTTGCGTTCACCTTCCTTTCCAGACGATCCGACGGATAGCTGCGCGGGGCGATCCCCAAAAAGGATTCGAGCGCCCCGAGCGTTGCGCCGGTGTCCAAAAACAGGTCTTCGTAATACTGCACATGCAACATTTCAGGCCGAAGTCCTGCGGTCATTTTCCGCAAGGCGACACCGTATTCGCAATTGTCCCAAATGAAGGGCCGCCTGGCGAATGTGCGAAATTCCTCCGGGCTCCATGTGTCCAGTTTGTCAACCTGACCGGTTACTTGCAGGTGAAATTTAACGTGGCTCCACAGCCGGTCCATCGGATCGCGCATGGTAAAGAGCACCCTGAGCTTGTCACAGTTGGCCGCAATCTCAGGCCAGGCCTGCGCAGGCAACAAGGCGCTGAAGTTCGAAAAATCGCAACTGTAGGTGCCCCGACGCTTTGCCCGAAAGAGGTTAGCGTACCATATATCGTTGATCGGCTCATTCAGATAGGCGTCGAGAAAGCGCAGGTTGCGCCTGACCTGATGGATATCGGACCGGGCCGGATCAATGCGCGACAGGACACGCGCCGTCGCGTTTTGCAACCGTCTTTCGTTGCTCAGGATCGCTTCTTGACCGTATTTGTAGTGAAAGTAGTGCAGCTCCTTCTCCGGCGTGAAATGCAGTTCGGGATGGCTTGCCATGACCCAATAAAGCCAGGTCGTCCCGCATTTCGATGCACCGACGCTCAGGAACAGATCGCCGAAAGGTTTGTTCTCGCTCACCTGCGCCCCCGCGTTGCCGGGCCATCGGGATCTTGCAGCCCGACGGCGCTGATGCCGCTCTTCAGCGCGCGCCCCATCAACATGTCCTCCCAACGCCCGAATTTGCCGATCAGGTGGATGTCCGATGCCGCAAGCCTGTCTTTCACCCGCGTCAGAAAGTCCGGCGTTTTGGCATTCATGAAGATCGCGGAATGCTCAACCTGTGTTTTGTGGCTGAAACGCAGTTCTGTGTTGTGGTCAAACATCCCAAGGTCGATCAGTTGATCCATCGCCTTGCGGGGGTCTGCCATGACTCGGTCTTGCGCCTCGGGAGAGGAATTTGTTTCAAGCATCAGCAGGGTTTCGTCCGGGGGGCAGCAGTTGTCGGCATAGGCGGACAGCACTGTCAGCCGATGGAACGGCACCTGGCGGGAGGCGAAACGGGCGAAATCGTATTCCTGCGCCCAGGGCGCGCGCACCGCCAGATAGGTCAGGTCCGACCGAGCATAGGGCAGGGCCGCCTTGGTCTCTGCGGGATCGAACGGCTGCTCCTCAATCAGATTGAGAAATTCAGGCAACGGCAGCGATGAAATGAGCGATGCGAACCGCGCAACTGACCCGTCCGAGAACCACGCCTTTTTCTTATCCAGCGACAGGCGCACCAGGCGCTTGTGATACCGCAGGCGGTTGGGGTTCAGCCCGCTGAGCAAGTATTGCGACAGCGCGCCCACTCCCACGTCAACGGGATAAAGATAAGAGGATTCCCCCACTTTGGCCTTGCCGGCAGGCAGCACCCGGTGGTTCCATTTGGGCGGCAGCGCGTCCAGATCGACGCATAGCCGCTTTTGATCGTAGGGGATCAGGAAACGTGCCGCAACTTCGGGGCCAAAGCTGTCCACCAGATAGCTGAGATAGGTGGGGGCTCCGTTGAGGGGGAAGTCCGGCAGCGGCACAGATGGCAGGTCCGCAATATTATCGCCCAGCGGCAGGGGAACCGGGAACGGCCTGCCCGCAACGTCGCAGAAAAACACGCTTTTCGAGCCATGTTGCCGAAAGGTTAAATCGGCCTCCACCGCCATCCATCGGCGCAGAGCGTCATCGAAATCCAGCATGATGTGGGGCCCGTAATCAAGCCGGTAGCCCGATACGTTCCGGCTTTGCGACCAGCCGCCGGGGGTGCCTTGGGCCTCGACCGCGCACCAATTCTGCCCGGCCTCCTGCAAAGCCCGCACCGCGCCGATGCCGCTCATGCCCAGCCCGACGACCAGATGCATGGGTGTATCTGTTTCCCGGTCAGCCGCCATCAATCACCGCGTCATAGATGTCGCGCAGCTCTTGGTACTGATCCGCCACCGGGCGCAGCGCGACAGGAGGCCGCGGCTTTTCGAACCGGTCGGGGTTGCTGTCCATAGCGCGCAGCAACGCGATCAGCGGGCCTGTTTCCGAGGTGTCGAAAATGTCGCCATTCACTCCCGGTTCGATATGATCCCCGGCGGCGCCCAGAGATGACGCCAGAACCCAGCACCCCGCTTGCGATGCCTCACGTGATATCAAATTGAAGCTTTCCGGCCAGAGCGACGGCACCACCACAACATCCGCACCGGCATAAAGCGCCGCGACCTGGGCTGTCGGCACATAACCGATGGTTTCGATGTCTGTCGTCCCCCATTTGCCCCCGCGCGAAAATCCTTCACGGCGGGCGTGGTCGATCACCGTAATATGGGTGTTTGACAGCTGCGCCTTGAGGATCGCAGCCCGCAGGAAATGAAACCCCTTCCGCTTGTCGATTCCGCCCATGTACAGAATTCGGACAGTATCACTGGCCGACCGGGGCAGCACCGCCAGCGGCGACACACCGTTTTCATTGACCCCGATGGTGTCACAAATGCCGGTCGACAGCAGGATGTCTCTGAATTTCCGCGATACCGTGAGCACCCGGTCAAAATTCGCGATGGCCGCGCTGAGCGCGTGCATCCGCCTGCGCGCGTGGGCGGGTCGCTGTGCATGGTAGTCGTAGAGAGCAGGCCGCAGATCGTCGTCAATGATGAACAGGTTATCGGCCACCCACCAGCCGTCATGCATCGTCAACACCATCGGGATGCCGCGCGCCTTGACCGCATCGACCAATTCCAGCCCCATCCGCTGGATACAGTGAAAATGCACCAGATCCGGCCGGACCCGGTCCAGAAACTGAAGAAACGGTTCCAGCATGTCATCGCGGCGCACCAGACGTTCCATATCATCCCGCCAGGGACAGGCCGCAGCAAAGACCGGGACACTCCCCCGCAGCCAGGTTTCATGGCGACCGGGCATGTTGCTGCCCACCAGCGTGCAAAAAACACCACAGGCGTCATAGCGGTCGTCCTGCATCATGCAGTCGATATTGTCCTCGATCACGCGCGAGGCCCCGCCGCGCGACTGAGGGGGAAAGGTCACGTTCACGAAAAGCACCCGTTTGGTCATGCGCCCTGCCCGATCCGTTCCAAAATGCTGCCGAGCGTCGCGCATTGCTGTGTGACGGAAAAACCCGCCAATACGGCGCGCCTTGCGGCATCCCCTATTTGTGCGCGCTCTGCCGGTGCGCCACATAGGTGGCTGATCGGCGTCACATAATCATCACCGCGCACCAGCAGCCCTGTTTCACCACCCTCAATACACCGAGTATAGGCATCCGTGGCGCTCAACACGGACGGAATGCCCAACAACCCCGCTTCAAGCCATTTGATCTCGCTCTTGCAGTCGGTGAATGTGCTTTTCTCAAGCGGCACGACGTTGATGTCGAACCTCTGTACTGTGGCCAGATAGGTCGCATAATCCCAGCCAAGGTCGATATGGCCAATGGATTGGCGGGCCGCGGCGTTCAACTGCCCGTGCAGTTCAGCGAATTCCCCGCAGAGCGAGAAATGCACCTTGCCGGGGAACGCCTCGGCGATCTCGATTGCCTGTGGCAAAAACACCTTTGCCACGTAATCCTTGTGCGATTTGGTGGCGGAACTGACAAAGATGCGGACCACATCATCGGCGCGCCTTTCATGCCGCGGTCCAAGGGATTGCAGCGCGCTCAGATGGCCGGAATCGATCCCGTTGGGCATCACAAATGATTGGCCAGATCGCACCAGCCCGCCCAGGACATCACTCAACGCCGGTGTCGAGGCGATGGCAAAGTCGCAGTTTCGGGCCACGCCAGCGTATAAATAGGGCAAGACCTTAAGTTCGGCATATTGGTCCGGGTCAAATCCCGCACCATAACTTTCACGCGTTTCGGGAAAGACCTCGGGATCAACAAGCAGGTCATCGATTTCAAAGACGGTCGGAAGGCCGAGAACCCGTGCCCGGTTGAGCAGCTTCAGAACCGCGTAATAGGCGGGCGTGCGGTAGAAGATCCAGGCGTCGAACAGCGCGCATTCCGCTGCGGCCTGTTCCGCCGCCTGATGCACGTCGAAGAGGGCAAAGTCGATCTCGAGGGCCTGCAGATACTCCAGCTTCTGATCCACGCGGTAGCGTTTGCATTGCGGCAGCCCCATGTCCGCGATGATGCCAATCCGCCTGATGCCCTGCCCTGCACGCCCGGGCGCGGTTTCAGCGGACCCGGCGTGAAACCGCGGGACTGCGTCAAGGACGTCGGTGAACCGGGCCGAAGATTGCTGTTCGGGGGGCATGGCCCTGCCCGATCTGGCGGCCAGACGCAGGGATCGATGGAGGTTCTGATGCCAAAGGCTCGCCGATTCATGCACCTTGTCGAGGGCAAACACAGACCCGTTTTCTTGCCTGAGTGCCTGCCGCGCCGCCGCAATCGCTTGCCTGTGCTGTCCCTGCTCGATACGGGCAGTGGCCATGTTTAAACGGGTCCAGAAAGCCTGCAGTCCATCGCGTGGTGTTTCAGGGTCAGGCACGGCCAGATCGCCTGCCTCGACCGCGTTTTGATGCGCGAACCTGTCGATCACATCGCTGCGCAGGC
The DNA here is from genome assembly GCF_028807335.1 of Sulfitobacter sp. PR48. Lineage (NCBI taxonomy): Bacteria > Pseudomonadati > Pseudomonadota > Alphaproteobacteria > Rhodobacterales > Roseobacteraceae > Sulfitobacter > Sulfitobacter sp. PR48. Next base: position 352,815 of record NZ_JARAMM010000003.1, read on the forward strand.
CCGATTGCTGCATCTTGAACGCCGCGCGGGGCATGCCACGCCCCCCTGTCGCTTCCAGCCGCTCCAGCCGGGCGTCGATGATGCTGACAAGCCCAAGGCTAAGCTTTTGCGGCGGGCGCGCGCCCTGCTCCAGCCCGCAGGTGATGAAATGCGCAAATGCCTGCAATGGGTTCAGCGCCACGTCGACATGCGCGTTCCGCGCGATGTAATCCAATTGGTCAAACCCGTCGAAATGAAGCGCCGCATCGCCGCAATAGTGCTGCATGAAATGCGGCATGCTGACGATTACGGTGTTGGCCGTGTCTGACTGCGCCCAGATTTCCTGAATCTCTATCGCGCTCAAATCCGTGCCATTCAATTCATTGTAAAAACCCGCATCCGGGACAAGAACCGGCGAGAACGGTCGCAAAGCAGCCTTGTATTCCGCCGCGAACTGGCGGACTGCCTGCGCGACCGTGGCCTGGGGTGCCTGCCAGTCTGCGCAGTTTCGGATATAGGACAGGTCAATCTCATGCACGCCAAAGTCCGGACGCGACCAGAACGGCGGCACCTGCCCCTGCGTCCGGCCTGCCAACCGCTGCTCGGCTCCTTTGGAAACCACAGATATCTGGCGCAACCGCGTCAGTTGCCGCCGCAGGCTTACCTCCGACCCCAGCATTTCAACAGAAGCGTCAAAGCAACGCGCATTGGACACCCCGGCCGAGGGTGCGCGGCCCTCCAGCAGCCCATGCGTCACGAAGTGTCGAAACGGATCCACCCCGGCGGCAGCGACATCCGTGTTTACCGTCAGATAATACGGCTCTTCGAAAACCGCATCTAACTGATGAAGCAACTCTGTCATCAGCTGATCAAGAAATGCCCATTTAAGCATTGAATCTACGGACCGGGCTATCATGGGATACCGCATTCGTCACAACTCGCTATTCAATTCTGAAATTCAATTTGAGGCATCTATTTGTGCGAACATACTGATGCCTCGGCATTTGCTGGTCAACTGTCGTACAAAAGACAATCCAGACGAGGCACTGTTGTATGGCCGCGAGTGCTTAGGCTCTGGATCCATTAAGGCACAAGATGCGGCGCGGTTGCGGTAATGGCTTGTGATGCGGACATCCCACCCAGTGAAGAAAACCCTATGTAACCCCTATGGAAAATCAAAATTCCGCACCCTTGTATGGAGCTAAATATTTGCAATGTATGGGAAGTTCTAAAGATATTCGTTTTGACTTTCCCCTACGGTAGAACACTCATCGAAATCGACAGTGCCTGTCCCTATCCTGTTCGGGCCCCGCTCGACTGCCACTCGTTTGCGAAGACCCAGGGTGACCCCAGACTGGAGGTCCTAGACAGCCAAGTCGCACCTTAGAGGGCGCAGCAGGCATTGAAATCCGATTTGGGTGCGCGTCCTTGTTTCGGCACCGGCAGGTCGGCTTGAAGGCTCTGTAAGCGCCCCTGAGCGCCCAAAAAGGCAGATCGGAGGTACCCCCAAAGAGCCTTCGCATCGCACCCTAACGCGCCCCTCTGCGACCCTGGGAAGCATCCGCATCAAATAGGCGCGCCGTTCATCGGACATCTCACTGAACGCTATCAAATCGCATCATCACAACGAACATTCAGGAGATAGAAAATGGACTTCAGCCCAACAGCCCAGATGCTTGCAAAAGCCATCAAAGACTCAGGCCTCTCGCACCGCGACATCGCAGATCAGGTCGGTTTCAAACATCCAAACATTCTGACCATGATGGAGCAAGGCCTTTTCAAGGTTCCCTTGGACCGCGTTCCTGCACTGTCGCAGGCCCTGGGTTTGGACCAAACAAGATTCCTGCTTGTTGCGATCGAAGACTACCATACCGGCGTCTATGAGGTGCTGTGCGACACACTTGGGTTGCCATTCAGCGATGCAGAACAAGGTTTGGTGATGTTGTTTCGGATGGCGAGCCTTAGAAACGAAATCGAGTTCGACGGGCCGTTTCGGAAAGCGCTGGAAGGGTTACTAGAACTTGCGGAAGCGGCGACTATGCGGTGAACTTAACTTAGGTGTCGGCGTGCGTTTCGTCCGACCCGGCACCTTAGGAAGTCCTACGCACCGACACAAGAAATCACGTCGTCGATACTGATGGGCGAATCCGCATGCCGCAAGCGGGCAGCCCAGCTACTTAATGCACTTTGTGACACTCTGCTTGACCCATCAGTCCAGAGTTCTCCACTTTTCATTCGGGAGACGGAAGACGGTGCTGAAATGCCGACCTTCCGGTTCGAGCCGCTCAATGACATTTGACTTCTTCGAAGGGCCGGCCGGGTCGGGCAAGACCTTCAGCATGGTGGCTCATGCCCGGCAATTGATCGAGAACGATGCGTTGGGTGAGGGTCAACGTATGCTTGCACTTACCTTTATGAATGGTGCGCGACGGCGGCTCACTTCTAGCCTGAACGCCGAGGCGTCTTTCAGACGAAAATTTGACTGTCTCACCTTTGACTCCTTTGCTCAGTCGTTGGCCAAACGAAGAAGTACCAAACTGACCGACGAAATGCGGCAGCAGGCCGAGGAGCTAGACCAATTTGACGGGCCTTGTTTCTTGGCCAGTGAACTGTTGAAAGATGCTGAGGTTCGTCATTGGGTGGCAAGAACATATCCCTTGGTGCTGGTCGATGAGGCCCAAGACCTCGTCGATGTTCATCGGCAGGGAATAATTCTTGGTTTGATGGAGTGTTGTGCGGCTGTGGCTGCCGCAGACGGTTTTCAGTGTTTGTGAACAGGCATGCAATTTTGACCCCGTAGCGGGGTGATCGGCATCCAAAAATGACCCCCTTACACTGATGTGGATAATGCCCCCC